>DASXKZ010000304.1:0-65590 GCA_036496525.1 Candidatus Angelobacter sp. | reverse complement strand
TGCATCAGCTCTACTATCTTTATGATCGCCTGCAGAACCGCCGCGTTGACCTGACACTCTTCCTTTCCAACTGGGCTGAAAGGGAATTCAAGGCTGTTTACGCCGGGCCGACCCGGGTGGTGCGAAGCGGCGCTGACCCTGTCCGCTTTGCTCAGGGCGCTGATCGGCAGAAGATTCGAGACCGGTTTGGATACTCCTCCGGCGACTTCATGTTGCTCTGGCTCGGAATCTTCATGCCTCATCGTCGTCTTCAAGATGCTATTGAGGCTGTGAGCCTGCTCAAAGCCAGGGGCCTTCCCGTCAGGCTGCTGCTGGCCGGCTCTGATCGTAGCTTTCCGGAGTATCTCAACTCTCTTAAATCGCTGGCAGCGCAGCTCGGTGTCACGCGTGAAGTGACCTTCGCGGGAAAAGTTGCCGACGAGGAGATTGGCGATTTTTATTGTGCCTGCGACGCTTTTGTGTTTCCCAATGAGAATCAGACATGGGGTTTGGCCGTGCTGGAAGCAATGGCGTGTGGCCGTCCCGTGTTGGTTTCACGCGGCGCTGCGGTGCATGAGGTTCTGACCGACGGCGAAAATGCGCTTTTGTTTCCTCCACGCAATCCAGAAGAGCTGGCCGCCAGAATTCAGGAACTCATGAGCCAGCCCGCCTTACGCGCCAAAATTGCGCAGGAAGGTATGGATTTGGTTCGCACAAGCTTCACTTGGGAGCAATTTGCCAGACAGATTGAAGACGTCTGCAAAGAGTTGCTGCCATGAGGGATTAGGCCTGCCACATTTGAGTGGCAGCCGCAGTTTCACACGACGCTTCGATAAACATTTACTGTTTCCGCGGCAGTGCGTTGCCAGTTAAATTGCCGGGCCCTGGCTAGCCCTTTCATCCGAAGCTCTTCAGCAAGCTTGGGTTTCGCAAGGACGGTTTCTATTGCTTCAGCCAGCGCGTCCTCATCAGTAGGTGAGACCAAAATGGCTGCATCGCCGGCAACTTCAGGAAGGCTGGATGTGTCGCTGGCCACTACTGGCGTTCCTGCGGCCATACTCTCCACGATAGGAAATCCGAAGCCTTCATACAATGAGGGCATCAACAGCATTTTGGCCTGGGCATAAAGACCGGGCATGTGCCGATCAGGAACATAACCTGTTATTACCACGTTATCGTGCAGGGCGAGTTCGCGGATGGTTTGGTGAATTTCAGACGCACCTGTAACTCTTTCAAATTCCAACCCAGCCAGGACCAGTTGAATTTTGCTCTTGCCTTTCTCTCGTAAATGCGCGATTACCCGCAACAGAAACGGGATGTTCTTGCGATGCAGGAAGAGGCCAACGTGCAGCAAATATCCGTCGCGTATGCCGAGTGAGCGGGCCCATTCCTCATCGAGAGGCGTGCCTGGCTGAAAGCGGTCGTGATTCACACCGTAAGGGATCACGTGGATCTTTTTGCCGCAAACTCCATAGGCCTTCATGATGTCGCGCTTAGAGTGTTCCGAACCGCAAATAATGGCTGCGGCAGACTTGCTTGCCCGCGGCATGACCACGTTCATATAGTGGACCCACCAGCCGGCAAAATGCTCTGGATACAGCCGGTAAATGATGTCATGAATGGTGATGACCACGGGGCAGGGGGACGCTAACGGTGCAAGAAATGCCGGCGCATGCAGAAGATCAAATCCGCGCTTCCATAAAATGCCCGGCAGTCCGGCATGCATCCACAGCATGTTGCCGAGTGTCCGGCAAGCGCGACCGGCGCAGTTCTTGCTGGCCAGTGCTTCAGACAATCCATTGAAAATTGTGGTTGAAAGGTCGTCTCGAACGCTGAACTGTTCCAGCAGGCGTGCGGCATACACGCCCGATCCTCCGGGATCTTTTCGCGCAAAACAATTGTCCCAGGCTACCTTTAAGGTACTCATCGCGCCAGGGTGCTCATTTCATGGAAGCGCCATCCGGCTATTTGCTTGCCGGCATGACAAACTTGACCAAAAGCAGATGTTAAGAACTGCATTGTGTTCGCGGTTGCGGAAAAGTTCTTGTTGGAGTCGATTTGCTGGAACATAATACCGCGCCACAGAGGTTGCGCATGAGCCTTTGCTAATAAATAGGAGCTATTTCTGTGGAAAAAGCGGAAGTAATCCATCCTGGCATGCCCGATTTTCTCCTCCGCCGGAATAGGATATGCTTCAAGCTATTCTGTTGATGTCCGCCCTTTTATCATTGATGAGCAATCACAGCTAGCCGAAGTTCAGGTAGGAAGAATCCATTTGGTCGAATCCGTTGAAATCGTGCCGTCCCTTTCAAGGCTGCGAACGGGACGCACCGCCAGTATCGTGGGCGCCCTTATGGTGCTCGTTTCTGTCATCGGCTACCTGAGAGAAGCAGTTCTGGCGTCCCGGTTCGGCGTTTCCGCAACCATGGACGCATACTTCGGAGCGCTCTTCATCCCCAATATCCTTTACTCAATCTTGATTGCAGGCACCGTATCGCCGGTTCTTATTCCGATTCTGGTGCAGGAAGAAGCCGCCGCGGGGAAGGCCAGAGAATCGCAAGCGTTCAGCGTTGTGGCGACTTTCTCTCTATTGGTCATGGTCCTCATCATTTCTTTCTTGCTGCCTTCAGCCCACATTTGGCTAGGATGGCTTTTTCCCGGCTTCGGTCCGCAAACAATGGACCTGGCCGTTCAACTTGTCTTTATTATTTTTCCGGCGGTCGTTTTCCTGGCAGGCGTCGGCCTTCTTACAGCGGTTTTGAATGGACGCCAGAAATTTGCGCTGGTTTCTTTCGCGCCCGCGTTTTCGAGCGGTGCGGTAATCGCCGCTGTTCTTCTCGCACGGGGTGAGCGGACCATTTACGTGGTAGCCGCGGCTACCTCTGCCGGCTTCCTGTTGCAATTCCTGGTGCTTATTCCGGCTGCGATGTCGCTCGGCATTCGTTACCGGCCAGACTTCAACTTTCGTCATCCGGCAATCCAAAGGCTTTTGCGGTTGGGCATTCCGCTGTTTTTGTACTTGACCGTGGCAGGTGCCTCGTCGGTAATGGAGCGCAACCTGGCCTCGCGGCTTTCTGCCGGAGCTGTTTCCACGCTGAGTTACGCTCTGCGGTTGTTTACGGTACCCTCAAACTTTCTGGCCGCGCCGCTGGCCATTGTGGCTTACCCCGGTTTCGCGCGTGAAGCTGCTCGGGTCAGCCGCGGGGAGCTCGGCCCGCAACTTTCCAAAATATTTCGATTCGTGATCTTCCTGTTTCTGCCTGTAACAATCTGGACTGTCATCAACTCGCTGGTGGTTACCCGGCTGCTTTATGAACATGGCCAATTCCTGCCGGCCGACTCCGTTATCACCGCGCATGTACTTGCCATATACAGCGTGGGAATCCTGCCCAACGCTGTTGCCATGGTCTTGCTGCGCTGCTTTTTTGCAGTGGAAGATACCATTACCCCGTTAGTTGCTGAAATTCTGGCGCTGATATCGTTTGTTCTGGCCGCGCCGGTCCTCTCGCGGCATTTCGGGCTTGGAGGGCTGGTAGGCGCCCGTGCAGGCGCGTTTTTTCTCGTCACGGGCGTTCTTGTCTTTGTTCTTGCGCGCAGAAAAGCACTTCTCAACCTGGATTGGGATTTGCTGAAGTTCCTATTGCGCGCAACGGTCGCTACTCTGGGAATGGGAGTGCTCAGCTGGCTCAGCCTGCGCTTGTTAATCGGAACGTTTGAAACTGGCGGCAGCGTGGTTCGACTGGCGTTGACCCTGATGCTGATGGCAATCAGCGGCGCGGTTTATCTGTTGCTGGCGCGCCTATTGAACATGGGTGAAGCCCGCCAAATCTGGTCTACAGTCCGGACGCTGCTACCAACTGGTAATCGCGGCGAGTTGTAAGATTGTGTTAATGTTAAGTCATTCAACGCGACTCACTATTTGAATGAAAATTGGTTCTTCAACCGCGTCCATTCCCAATCCGACGCCTCTATTGTTTCTCATTACAGCTACTGTGGTCCTGCTCTGGCCAGACGCATCAGGTGTGACTGCTCTTGTGGCTGCGGCGGCAGTTGCCGTTCCGATTGCAGCTTTCTGGTTGTCCTATAGTGCAGCCGGCGCGATTATTGCGTTGATTATTGCATCATCTGCCCCGCGCTTGTTCGTTGAAATTGGCGGTCTTAAAGCCAGGCCCGAACACTTCGTCTGCGGAGCTTTGTGCATCAGCATCTTCTTTCTCTGGAAGAAGCGCAGCCAGCCGGTGCGCTGGATTTGGGCTGATTATTTGTTGATTGCCTATGCTGTGATGAATCTCTTCAGTTCTCTGTTCCAGTCCATTGAGCCCAGGCAGACCATCAAATGGGCGCTGCAGCAGGTGCTGATTATTCTTACGTACTTCTTCCTTCGAGTTCTCATACAAGACAGGAAGGATTTGCGCAAAGCTTTCATGGCATTGCTGGTGGTTGGGGCTGTGGCAGTTGCGTATGGAATTATTTGTTTCTATTCGAATCTTTTGTTCGGCACTGAATTCGGCATGACCATAGCTCAATACGGTGATCTCTCTGCTCCCTATGGTCTGCAATATGAAGCCAATCTTCTGGGCTCCACCAGCGGTGCATTGTCCGTAATGATGCTGGTCATGTATCTCTATGAGCGTCGCCAAAGGTTTCTGGTCGGATTCGCCCTTGCCTTTGCGGGAATGGCCATCAGCCTTTCGCGTGGCGCCCTGGGGGCCACTTTGATTGGGTTAGGGGTGGTAGCAATTCTTGGTCTGCGAAAAGGCCTTCTGCGCCGCCATGTAGTACTTAACGTTGGCAAGGCCACGTTGTGCGCATTGATGGTAGTGCTTCCCGCGGTTCTCCCACAATATTCCCAGCGCTTTAACGCCATGGATATCGGTGAGCCTGCGGTGGATCCCAACACGCTCACGCGCATTGTGCAGGTGAGTTCAGCTTTTGAGGAAGTGCTCAAGCATCCGATGTTGGGTGGCGGAACCTCCAGTTTTCAGCTTGCGTTTGATTGGCAGGCGTTGGGAGAAGAATGGGAGGACCAGGGGTGGATCGGCAATACGGAAATGCGCGTTCTGCACGATACCGGCATAGTGGGCCTTGTGATCTTCATTGGGTTTCTGGTGTCATTGTTTCGCCGGTCCAAAAGGGTGCTTAAGTTGGAACCCAATCCAATGTTGGTCGCACTGTTGGCATCGGCCCTTGTATACTGCATCTCATTTCAAGCCACAGAAGGTACGCTGCTGGCCTTTCCCTGGGTCCATCTTGGACTGATCGGTTGCGCCATCTCCGTTTTGTTCGTTTCTGAAGCGGGAGCCGGGAAAGAGACGCATCAAATTGTTTCGGATTGAGCCGAAAAGAATTAGCGATCGGGCAATATACTTCACTATTTGAAATAATTGCCCCGCACGCGTTTACATATTTTTGTTCCAGGCACAACTTCTATCATCGTAATGAAAATCGAATTGGAGCCCCATATTGTGGTCCGGGAGAAATCAGCAGAAATGAGGCGCTTGCCGCGACCCATGTCGCCACAGCCGGGAACGAACGAATGAAAGATGCGGCACAATCAAATCCGATTTACGGCCGCAAGCTACGGCTTGCGATCTTTGGCGGAAGGGGCATTCCTTCAACCTATAGCGGCACTGAGACATTTTTTATTGAGCTTGCACCTCGATTGGTGGAACGCGGGCATGAAGTGATCGTCTATTGCCGCAAGGCGCTTTTCAAGGAGCGTCCGGCGGTTTACAAGGGTGTGCGCCTGATTTACACGCCCAGCTTGGAAACCAAAAATTTTGGGACGTTTACCCACACTCTGGCCTGCATGATAGATGTGCAGCGACGAAACGTGGATGCGATGCTGATTACCAATGTAGCCAATGCCTTTCACTGCGCTATCCTCAGAATATTGGGTGAGAAATGTGCGCTCAACGTGGACGGCATTGAGTGGAAACGCGGGAAATGGGGCCGTTTTGGCAAGGCCTATTTCTACTGGAATGCACGGCTCTCAGGAAAGATTCTTCCCAAGGGCATTATTACGGATGCATATGCCATGCGAAAGCTTTATTTAGACGAATTTAATACGCCCTCAGCATGTATTGCTTACGGGGGCAACATTGAGACTTCGTCCAAGCCGGAGATTGTTCGGCAATATGGACTTGAGCCGGACAATTACTATCTGATCGCAAGCCGGCTGGTGCCTGAAAACAATGCTGCCTTGATTGTGGAAGGCTTTAAGCAAGCCCGGACGAAACGCCTGCTTGCCATTGCCGGCGATGCGAATTATCACAGCACGTTTATCGATGATCTCAAGAGAAATGCCGGCGAACGAGTGCGCTTTCTTGGCCACGTTGACAGCATTGAACATGTCAAAGAGCTCCACTGTAATTCATACGCATATATTCACGGCCACATGATGGGCGGAACAAACCCTGCGCTCCTTAAGGCCCTCGGCCTTGGCAACTGTATTCTGGCGCATGACAACCCTTTCAATGCCGAAGTATTGGCCGGCCACGGGCTTTTGTTTGTAGATGCCGCGGACCTGGCCGCGAAAATCGAGCTCATTGAAGATAGTCCGGGCCTTGTTGAAGACTTCCGCCGACGGGCTCCTGATCGGATTCGCAATTTTTATAACTGGGATCGAATCGTGGACCAATATGAAGAGCTGTTCTACCAGCTTGCCGCCGGAGAAGATCCAACGCGAGTCCATTCCAGCGTACTTGAAGCTGAAACACAACTGGCAAGCCGCTAATACTTTGAATCTGCATCCGCAGTCTCATTACCAGGTGTTTGCCCGTGCGTGCCTCCACAGGATAGCGCCTAAGGTACTGACGTGTCCCGTTCAGCTTGCGCCGGTCGTCGGGGATGAAATAACCTAAAAGCTGCTGTTTACAACAGGGAGGCTTATGCGGATTCTGGTGGCGGGCGGCGCAGGATACGTTGGTTCAGCACTCATACCCAAGCTGCTGGAGCGGGGTTATGACGTTGATGTCGTCGACCTCTTTTGGTTCGGAAATTCTCTTCCGGCGGAAGTGCGCATTATTAATCGCGACCTGTTTGATCTCCAAGTCAGCGACCTAAAGAACTATGACCAGGTAGTATTCCTTGCTGGTCTTTCCAATGATCCGATGGCAGAGTTCTCACCCAGCAAAAATTTCATTTTTAACGCCGCAGCGCCGGCATATCTTTGCTATATCGCCAAGCAGGCCAAGGTCCGCCGCTATATCTACGCCAGTTCGTGCTCCGTTTATGGTTACACGGAAAACGAACTGTTCGATGAAGATCGTCCCGTGTCTTCTTCCTACCCCTATGGAATTTCCAAGCTCCAGGGCGAGCAAGCGGTAATGCAGTTCATTGACAATGATTTTTCTGTCATTTCGCTGCGCAAGGGCACTATCTCAGGCTACAGTCCGCGCATGAGGTTTGATCTCATCATTAACACCATGTTCAAATGCGCGATGAAAGATGGCGTGATCCGGGTGAACAATCCTGCCACCTGGCGGCCCATCCTGAGCATTGAAGATGCGGCCATGGCATACATTCGTGCCATTGAAGCGAACCAATCTCTTTCCGGGATTTTCAATATCGCATCCGGAAACCATACAGTGGGAGAGGTTGCCGATCTGGTGAAAGAGACCATCCATGAAGAAACGGGAAGCAGCCCTGCACTGGATATTGCACACATTCAGGACATCCGTAATTACAAAGTGGCAATTGAGCGTGCCAAGAATATCCTCAGCTTCCATCCTCATCACAGCGTGAAAACCATTGTCAGTAACCTGATAGAGAACATGTCAAAGTGCAAGGATTGGGACAATCCCAACTATTACAACATTCAGGTATTCAAAGGGCTTGAGCGCCACGACAAATCAAAGTTGGCGACCAGTTCTGCCGGGGCCACGCAATGAAGGTTGCGGTAATCGGTGGAAATGGGCAACTGGGCCGGGACGTGAGCGCAGCGTTTTCGCATGAGGGTCATGCAGTTACCAGTCTCACACATCAAGAGATCGAGGTTTCCTCGCCGGCATCGGTCCGTGAATCATTCGGCGCTTTGCGGCCTGAGTTGGTGGTGAACACGTCAGCTTTTCACCATGTTGAAAAATGTGAAGCTGATCCAGCGCAAGCATTCGCCATTAATGGAATTGGGGCGCGCAATCTCGCCCAGATAACCCAGGAAATGGGGGCCACGCTGATGCACATCAGCACAGATTACGTGTTCGATGGACGTAAGAACGCTCCTTATACTGAAGAAGATGCGCCGGCTCCATTGAATGTATATGGCAACACCAAAGTTTCAGGCGAACTGTTTGTGCGCGCCGCCAACCCGCGCCATTTTGTTGTGCGCACCTCCGCTATTTACGGAGAAAATCCGTGTCGCGCCAAAGGCGGCTTGAACTTTGTGGAATTGATGCTCAAGCTCTCAACGGAACGCAAGGAACTAAGAGTGGTGGACGATGAGTTTGTTACCCCAACTCCTACCGTGCAGATCGCGCAGCAACTGGTGCGGCTGAGCCAGTCGTCCGATTACGGGCTTTATCATGCCACGGCGGAAGGCAGTTGCTCATGGTTTGAATTTGCGGCTGCTATCTTCGCCCTGACGAAGACTAACATTCGCCTGGAACCAGCCCGCCCAGGAGAGTTTCCGGTAAAGGTGGCGCGGCCAAAATATTCAGTTCTAGAGAACCAAGCGCTGAAGAGCAGATCGCTGAATGTTTTTACCCATTGGAAAGAAGGGTTGGAAACTTATCTGGCACGTCGGGCACAAAGCGCAAGCCTTACTTCCGCTTGAACGGCGAGGTGACCTAGCTTCCGGCCAGAGAGTGGTACACAGCCAGCGCTTTTTCCGCCAAATTGCCCGCAGTGAAGTCTTTGCTTCTTTTCAGCCCGCGCGCGGTTAAATCCCTTTGTAAGCCAGGATCGCCAAGAACCTTGCCTAGCGCGTCGGTTATCGAACCGGTATCGCGCGGATCGATCAAAAGTGCGCCATCGCCGGCAACTTCTTCTAACGACGATCCGAAAGAAGTGATCGTGGGAACGCCGCTGGCCATGCTTTCTACAACCGGCAGCCCAAAACCTTCAAAGAATGAGGGGAAGACAAAAACTTCAGCGGCGTTATAAAAGATCGGAAGGTCGTCAAATGGAACGAACCCAGGAAACACCACAGACTCCTCCAATCCAAGTTCTTTGATCTTTTCCAGCAATTGCCCCGCCTGCCAGTCCTTTTTGCCCACCAGCACGAGTTTGGCGTCCAACCCTTGTTTGCGCAGTCGCGCATAGGCTTCCACTAAACCAGAGAGATTTTTTCGCGCCTGAATTCTTCCCACATACAAGATAAAAGGAAAAGTGATCCTAAATTTCCTGGCCAGATGTTCCCGGCTTTCTCCCTTTTCTCTGGGATGAAAATCTGGGGACGCAGCCAGGTGGGCTACTGCGATCTTTTCGCGTGGGAGATCGAACCGCCGGGCTATATCAGCCGCTGAAAATTCCGAGATAGTCATGATATGGCTGGCGCGTTTTGCCGACCAGGGCACCAGGATCTTCATGCGCCGAGCTTCCAGTGGATGAAAGAACTCGGGATAATGCTCGTGCGCCAGGTCGTGGATCGCCAAAACAGTCTTGGTCCTCACAAATGGCGGCAGCACGTACTGAGCGTGGAAAACATCCGGCTTTGTCTGAGCGAGCAAGCGCGGGAGAACAGCACAAATCCTGACGATGGGATTTTTGGGGATCGGAATAAAGTGAAACGGTGGACTGCCAACCCCTTCCTGGCTAAGCGCGGCGGAATGGGCATAAAAAAGGTCATACTCGTTCGTACCTGGGGACTGCGCAAGCCCGCGAAGAAGCTGGCGGCAATATGTTTCATTGCCTCCGGACTGGGTGCCTAAGCTGTGTACGTCAATAGCAATTTTCATCAGGCAGAGAATGCTGGTGTGGTGCTGCTTTATCCTAAAGCGTCCCGGCGCAACGTGAAAGGCGGAAATTCTTTTACAATACTTATGCCTCTATGGACCCAATCGAATTTCAGAAGCCTATCCGGATATATTTTCAAAAGAAACGATTCAAGAATTTCATCTCCGATTACGCATCATGCAAGACAATCCTGGACTTTGGCGGCGGGCGTAATACATGGGAGATGCTTGGACGGTCCACAGGCGTCACGATTCTGAATATTCTGCCCCCGCGCGACACCGGCGGCTTTAACTATGTTCAGGCGTCTGCGTGTGACGTACCATTTCCTGACAAGTCTTTTGATCTGGCCTTTTCCAATTCCGCCATCGAGCACGTTGGGAGTGAAGAAAACCAGTTTAAATTTGCCGGCGAGATGATGCGCGTGGGAAAGCGGATCTATTGCCAAACGCCTTCGCGTCTTTTTCCCATTGATCCACACCTCTCAGCGCCATTCCTTCACTGGCTACCCACCTCTTGGTTGACTCCACGGTTTCTGCGTTACTTCACGTTGAATGGATGGCTATTCGGGAAGCCGTATCAATATGACGTAACCTGGATATCCAAAAGGAAGTTACAAAAGATGTTTCCGGGCTGCAAGATCACGACCGAGTGGTTTCTCCTGATGCCGAAATCCTTCACTGTTACAGACTGATGGAGGCAATTCCAGAGGCTGAACGGTTTACCCAAGCGCGGACAGGACCTTTTCCGATACATTGGCTCCGCAGATGACGACTGCTACTCTCTTCCCGCGATAACGTTCCGCGCTCTTCAGGAAAGACGCCACTGCCACGGCGGCAGCACCTTCAACGATCCATCCCTTGAGGGCGCGTACCTTCCGCATGGCGTCCAGAATCTCTGCTTCTGACACGAGGACGGAGCTGTCAATTACCTGGGAGCAGACTTCCAGGGTCACAGAACCGGGCTCAAGGCCTCCGGCCGTGCTTTCAGAGAGTGTAGGTTCTTCAGGGACGTCGAGGATGCGCCCGGCTTTGATGGATTCATAAAGGACAGGGGAATTTTCCGGCCAGCAGCCCACGACTTCAGTCTGGGGAGAAGCGCTTTTTGTATAAGCGCCAATGCCGCCAATGAGTCCCCCACCACCGACTGCTACGAACAATGCGTCCAACGGCGGCATCTGGCGCAACAATTCAACGGCAATGGTGCCTTGACCGGCCATTACCTCCACATCGTTGTAAGGTGAAATGAATACTTTGCCCTGCTCGGACGCGGCGGCCCGAGCCGCCAGCTCGGCTTCGAGCGGATCGGCTCCTATACGCTTTATATGAGCGCCATATTCCTCGATCCGCCGCGCTTTGGAAGGCGAAACATGGGTAGAAACATAGACCTCGGCGGCGATTCCAACTGCTTTGGCAGCGGCGGCAACTCCCAGTCCATGATTGCCATTGGACGCCGCAATTACGCCCTGCGCGGCCTGTGAAGGCGATAGGGAAAGAATCTTGTTGCTGGCCCCGCGAAGCTTGAATGAACCGGTCTTCTGCAGGTTTTCCAGCTTGAAAAAAACTTCAGTTTCGATATTTGGAGCCAGACCTTCAATCTGCTCGACTGGGGTTTCGACCACGACCGGCCGGATTCGGTCAGCCGCTTCTCTGACTTGGACCGCCAAACTAGTGATCGCTTCCGGCAGTGTTGGTCGCGCACCATAGCTCATGGGCTTTATTGTGCCATGAGCAGCCGCATCGAGCATGGGCTGCTCTGGATCGACTTTAGATAGTCAGCGCCACAGGCGGCAGTCGGCCATCCGGCTGCTCACAAATAATTTCGGAAGCAGCAAGATCAATTCTCTCTCTGGTGCATCCAATAGCTCATGGTAAAGCGTGTGGCATTTAACGCGGCTGGATGGTTGCTTCTTATGCTGGGCGCCGTCGGTCTATTTCTGCCGGTCCTTCCGGGCGTGCTGCTCGTCGTAGTTGCTTTAGCGCTTCTTTCCATCGAATATGCCTGGGCCCGTCGCTGGATGAGCACTTTGCTCCATCGTTTTCCCGCGACTGAGAAGAAACTCCAGCTATTTCTTGCCCGTTATGAAAAACCCACCTCCGCCTAGATCCTGCAATCCCTCCAAGCTTCCATTCATTCAATCCCAACCCCTCTTGTGTTCAATTTAGTGCCTTTGTGAGAGATCCTGGCCGGCTTCATGCGGTGCTGGATGGCGTTGGTCGCGGGGATTTTGTTTCCGTAGCGGCGGGTGCTTGTCGGATTGTTCCTGCTCCGGAGTGTCCAGCAGCTCTTGTATGGCCTCCGGCAAAGTCATATGAGAAGAGACTGGTTGAAATCTGGAGTTTGTCTCCTTACGTTGGAACCTGAATGAATTGAACAGAAACATCTTTCCTTTCAGGTCAATATTCATATGGGTAATGCGCCAACCTCCCGGTGAGAGCCGGGTTTGGGCGATCTCATAGACTCCGCCCTTGTAAAGGCGTCCCACAACGCCCCAACCAAAACTGACGTCTTTTACCAGCACGCCTTCGATTCGGACGATGCGTTGCTGCACAGGCTCAATCCACACCGAGCCCTCCATGCCGCGATACATTTGAGTTTCGCGATCTTTTGGAGAGAAATCCGGATCGGGGCGAAAATCAAAGCGGAGCAGACCTTTTTCAGACCCTGCAAAGTCAAAGAAGAATGCTTTAGGAAACGCTTTCACCATCCGGACACGGCGCTGAGTTTCGCTTTGCTGGTCTTTTAGCTCATTTTTAAGAGCATCATGGTCAGACAACAGTTTGTTCAGCCGGTGCTCCTGCTTTGCCTGCTGCTCTGGCGAGAGTGGCTCGCCGTTGAACGACACGATGCGATCTGCCCGGCCGCCTGCCGTTTCAATCACTGAACGCGTTTCAGAGCCCCAATTCCAGTCCAACGTTTCCTGATAGCGAAAAGGTCTGGGGCTCTCAAGCTCAGCTAATTCGCGTTCGGAAGCGCGTTGAATGAGTGCAAGATCATCCGCAGACGCCGGACGAGGTTGCTTTTGTGCCAAAGCTGTACTGGCCAGCAGCAACGCGATCGACAGCGTGTAAAAAGCCGACTTTCGAAATGGCATGTGACGATAGTGCCAGTGGTTTCCAGGTGCACTTTGAGCGAAGAGCGACATTATGGCTCAAGGGCTTGCTTTACGGTGGCTTTTACGCGGATGGCTTGCAGGCTGGACGAATCCCAGCCGCCGCCCAAAGCCTTCACCAGGCTCACTGAAGTCACCAGACGCTGCCCAAGGATCTGGGTGGCGAGACGTTGGGCCTCCAGAAGATTTTCTTCAGCAGTGATTACATCGAGGTAAGTCACCAGGCCGCCTGTGTAGCGATCATTTGAAATCTGCAAAGCCCGCTGCGCCGCATTTACCGCCTGCTGCTGGGTTTCCGCAGCTTCAGCCAGCACGCCCAGCCCGGAAAGCGAGTCTTCCACTTCCTGAAAGGCCGTGAGCACGGTCTGACGGTAGTTGGCGACGGACGCGCCATAGCCTGACTTGGCAAAGTCCACTTGGGCGCGCCGCTTGCCGCCGCTCAGGACCGTTTCAGCCACGTTGGCGCCCAACGCCCAAAAGCCTGTGGAAGCGCCAATGATGCTGCCCAAGCCGGTATTTTCAAAGCCGCCGCTGGCAAAGATATTGATGCCGGGATAATAGGCGCTTTTCGCGACGCCAATCTGCGCGTTTTGCGCCGCCATCTGGCGCTCAGACTGGGCAATGTCCGGACGGCGCTCCAGAACGTCTGACGGCACGCCGATTGGCACGGCAGGCGGGGGGAGTGCCAGCGGCTTGACCGGTACGCTAAAGCTGGAAGCAGGAACCCCGACGAGGGCGGCGATTGCGTGCTCAAACTGTGCCCGTTGCTGCCGCAGCAGCGTAGCCTGCGTGCGAGTGGAATTCAGCAGTGTTTCCTGCTGGGCGACGTCCAGCCCTGAAGCGATGCCTCCAGCATGGCGGTTTTGTACCAGCGTTAACGATTTATTCTGATACTCCACTGAAGAATTCAGCACGGCTATCTCAGCGTCGAGTTCACGCAGAGAGAAGTAATCTACCGCCACTTCTGAAGAAATCACCAACCGGACATTTTCCAGGGCGGCAGCGGACGCCTGATACGTGGCATTCGCGGATTCGACGCTGCGGCGGACGCCGCCGAAAACATCTGGTTCCCAGGTCAGGTTGAAGGGAATGATGAAATCGTTGGAAAGAGTGGGTGAGGCAAGAGGAATACCGCTTACGGTCGGTTTGCCTACGGAAGTCTGTGAGCGTTGCGCGGAAATGCCCGCAGTCAGCTGGGGGAACAATCCTGACTGGGTAATTCGGGCAGATGCGCGCGCCTGCTGCAACTGATAGCGCGCTGCTTCAAGAGTCTGGTTGGACTTGAGCGCCTGCGTTTCATACTGGTCCAGTTCGCTGTCAGCAAATGTAGTCCACCAGTTGCCTTTTGGGATGGAATCTTTGGGATCGGCGGCGCGCCATGGCGGCTGTTCTTTCCACGCAGGCGCAGTGGCCACGTCAGGTCGATGATAGTTAGGGCCAACTGCACAACCTGTCAAAAAAAATAAGAAGGCTGCGCAGATGAGAAAGGAAAGGCCTTTGTTTATAGAGGAGCGAACCAAACCAAGCCTCACGATTGCGATCCGCCTCCAGCACCGGCCTTGACATTGACTTCTTGTCCATCTTCCAGCGAATCCGCTGGGTTCACCACGATCTGGTCGTTAGGATCGAGTCCGCCAAGAATTTCCACCTTGATTCCGTAGTCGCGGCCAATGTTGATGGCCTTGAGATGGATCTTGTGGTCCGAGCCTACAACCGCCACGCGAGGACCTTCCGGACGGAAAAGCAACGCATTTACAGGAATCGATAGACGCGTGATCTGGACGGGAACGTCGAAATGGACTTCAGCATACGATCCGGGTAGCAAATGACCCTGGGGATTAGGAACATCAATTTCGGTAAGCAGGGTGCGCGTTGCGGGATCAATGGCATCTGAGGTGCGGACCACCTTGCCGGTAAATTTCTGGCCGGGATGCTCACTTAACTCTATGTATGCAGGTAAGCCGGCCCGAATGGAACCGGCATTCGTTTGCGGAACGCTGACAAACACGCGCAAAGGATCAACCTGGGCAACGTCAAATAGTTCCTTGCCTGTGCCGGAACTGCCTGCTGTGATCAGCGCACCGACATCGGTGTTGCGGCGGGTGATAACGCCGGAAATCGGGGAATAAACATGTTTGAAGGACTCAAGCTGCTGCAGGCGGCGCACATTGGCCTCTGCCGCAGCGTTATTGGCCACAGCCTGCGTGTAAGCGCTGGATTGCTGGTCAGCTTCCTGTTGCGATACTGAATCGGTTTTGCGCAGGTTGGCCCAACGTTCAGCCGTTGATTTGGCCAACTGCAATTGCGCCACAGTCTGCTGCTGGGCGGCCTTGGCTTGAGAGAGTTCCTGATCAACTTCCGGAGTATCGATTTCCGCCAGCAGCTCGCCTTTTTTTACCTGGCTGCCAATATCTTTGTTCCAGCGCAGCAGATATCCATTGGTGCGGGCGTAAATCGCCGATTCAACATAGGCTTGAAGTTGTGCGGGCAGCACTAATTGGTCGGCGGCGGGTTCGGCGCTGGGTTTGGACACGCTGACTGTCGGTACGGCGAGCCTTTCCGTCTCTTTGGCCAGAGCGCCGCGCTCTGTAAATCGCCGCACCAGCGCAAATGCGCCTGCGACCATTAATATCGTCAGAACAATGATGGCGAGCAGGCCGCTCTTTTTTGCCGGCGGCGCGGGGTGCACCTTGTTCGCTGTGCTGCTCTCTGTATGTTCTGGAGTCCGTTGTTCCATAAGCTGTGTCATATATGTTTAAGTACCGGAATAAACTTCCTGCCGTGTTTCAGCCCTGGCTGCTTTGGCTTCTCTGCGTCCATGGATCATGCTGAAAATCACCGGGACAAAAAGCAGCGTTGCCACCGTGGCAAAAATCAGTCCGCCGATCACGGCGCGCCCCAGCGGAGCATTTTGCTCGCCGCCTTCACCCAAACTCAGCGCCATCGGCACCATGCCGATAATCATCGCCAGTGCGGTCATTACCACGGGACGCATGCGCGTGTAACCGGCTTCCATCGCGGAATCCAACGCAGTAAGCCCTTCAGCCATGCGCTCACGCGCAAAGGAGATCACCAGAATGCTATTGGCTGTCGCTACGCCCATGCACATGACCGAGCCAATCAATGAAGGCACGTTGAGCGTGGTATGGGTCAGCAGCAACATCCAGACAATTCCCGCCAGAGCTCCAGGAAGGGCTGTGATGATAATGAATGGATCAAGCCACGACTGGAAATTGACCACGATGAGCAAATAGATCAAGACGATAGACATTACCAGGCCAATGCCAAGACCTGTGAAGGAGCTGGTCATGGTAGCTACCTGGCCGCGCACGTCAATGCGCGAACCTTTTGGCAGCTTCTTTTCAAAGGCAGAGATGATCTTTTGCGTGTCGCGCGCTACGCCGCCCAGATCGCGTCCCTGAACGCTGGCATACACGTCCATAACGGGTTGGATGTTGTAATGGGAAATCACGGCCGGAGTCACTGCTGGCGTTACAGTGGCCAGGTTTCCAAGCACCTGCGGAGCGGGTGCTCCGGGGGCGGTGATTGGAGTGTTCATCAGGGCTTGAAGCGAGTCCACGCGGTATTCCGGCGTTTGTACCGCAACGTTGTAGGTAACTCCATTTTCACGGTTCAGCCAGAATGTGGGCGCTGTCTGGAAGCTGCCGCTCAATGAGACAAGCAGGTTTTGCGCCACGTCACGTTGCTGCAAGCCCACCTGCTGCGCGCGCGTGCGGTCAACATCAAGCTTGATTGCAGGAGAGTTAACCATTTGTTGCACGTGAACGTCCGCCGCGCCGGGTACGTGGCGCAACTGGTTAGCCAAGTCCTGGGCCAACAGGTAATTCTCCGCCTGGTTCTTGCCGACAATCTGAATATCGATGGGCGAGGGAAGGCCGAAGTTTAGAATCTGCGTAACAATATCCGCCGGCTGGAAAAAGAATTCAACGCCGGGAAACTGCCTCGGCAGGTCTTCACGCAATTGTTTTACGTAATCGGCGGTTGGGTGGTGCTTTTCCTGATTCAGTGAAAACAGTATCTCAGCGTCAGATGTGCCAATGCTGCCGGCTGTGCTGTAGGAATTGTTGATCGAACTATAGGGCAGCCCAATGTTATCCAATACCGTAACAAGTTCGCCTTTCGGGATCTTTGTCCGAACATAGCTTTCAACTTCATCGCAGAGGCGCGCCGTTTCTTCAATTCTCAAGCCTGCCCGCCCACGCACATGCATGCGGAAGACGCCGGCATCCACTGAAGGGAAGAAATCCTGCCCCAGAAAAAAGACCAGTCCCAGGGAAAGGATGCAGAACAGCAGGAATGACGTAACGAAGAGCGCGCGATGGTCCATGGCGGAGCGCAGCGTGCGGTGATAAGCATCACGAAGCTGCTCAAACCGGCGCTCAAACCCAATCTGAAAGCGCTTGAACGGAGCAAAGAATCCCGTGCCGACCCTGAATTTATCTTCATGCTCATGGTTCTTGAGGAAGTACATTACCAGCGTGGGAACCAGCGTGCGGGAAAGCAGGTAAGAAGCCATCATGGCGAACACCACGGCTTCAGCTAGCGGCACGAACAGGAATTTTGCCGTGCCGGTAAGGAAGAACATGGGCACAAACACAATGCAGATGCAAAGCGTGGAGACGAACGCCGGGACCGCGATCTGAGAAGCGCCGTCCAGAATGGCCTGTTTCAGCTCTTTCCCCTGCGCCAAATTGCGATCGATATTTTCAATTTCTACCGTGGCGTCATCTACAAGGATGCCAACGGCCAGCGCCAGCCCTCCCAAAGTCATGATGTTGAAGGTTTCGCCGAGTGCGCTGAGCAGAATCACCGAGCAAAGAATAGATAAGGGGATGGAGATGGCGATGATCAGCGTGCTGCGCCAGTTTCCCAGGAAAAGCAGAATCATGCCGGCGGTAAGGCAGGCCGCGATCAAGGCTTCTCGCACCACGCCGTTGATGGAAGCGCGCACAAACAGCGACTGATCGAACAGGAGCTTGATATCGACGCCCTGCGGAAGCGTGGCTTGCACTCGCTTCAGGACTTCTTTCATGTCGTTGACGATATCGAGCGTTGAAGCGCCGCCATTTCTCATTACAGTGATCAGCGTGCCGCGGAGGCCATCTTTGCGGACCACGTTGGTTTGGGGAGAGAATCCGTCGCGCACGTGGGCTACGTCGCGGATATAAGTCGTGGTGCCATTTTGCGTCTTGATGGGAAGAGCGTTAATTTCGGCAATGGTATCCGGACTGCCATTCATGGAGACCTGATATTGCAGGTTGCCAATCTTGGCTGTACCCGAAGGCAGAATCAGGTTTTGCGCGCTGATAGCATTGACCACGTCAACCGGCGTAAGACCTTTGGCCTGCATTGCGGCCGTATTGATGTCCACGGCAACCACGCGCTGTTTGCCGCCGTAAGGATAGGGAATCGCTGCTCCGGGCACAGTCGTCATCTGCGGACGAATGAAGTTTACGGATAAATCATTCAACGCCTGTTCCGGAAGAGATGGGCTGCTGATGCCGATTTGCACAATGGGAACGCTGGAAGCCGAGTAAACAATGATCAGCGGCGGCTGGGTCCCCTGCGGAAGCTGGCGTACCGCGGTTTGCGAAATGGCCGTTACCTGCGCAAGAGAGATTTGCAGGTTGGCCGAGGGATGAAAGAAAACCTTGGTGATGGCGCGGCCGTCCATCGCCTGGGTTTCAACATGCTCAATGTCATTGACAGTAGTGGTCAGGCCGCGTTCAGTATTGCTAACGATGCGGTCTGTCATGTCCTGCGCGGACATGCCCGTGAACTGCCAGATAATGCTGATGACAGGAATATTAATTTCAGGAAAGATATCGACCGGCGTGCGGATAATGACGATGGGACTTAAGATCAGGATCAAAAGCGCCATCACTACGAATGTATAAGGCCTCTGTAACGCGAGACGAACAATCCACATCAGCCAGTCCTTTGAGAAGCGCCACGTTCAATTCTTAATTTTGAAGCAACAGGTACGCGGCTAAAACCATGTCTATATTGACGTTAAAAACGATCGGGGAGATTCAAAGATTGATTATAGTATCAACGCGAAAAGCGGCTGCTGAAGTTTCGCGAAGTTTTTGTTAACGCTTCTTTACATCCGAACATTTTTTGGAAGGAAAACCCACCCGCGGAGGGGCGGAGAAAAGCAAGACTTGATTACTTCCAATGTCAAAGCTGGACATTCTTTGAGCTACTTAGACCCGCGAGGGATCGTTTTCCGATCACCCGATCGACAGATCAGCGTCGATGTCTTAGCTCTCACCATAGACCGGAATGGCCGCTCCATGGATCAACTTTGCTTCCGGACTGCACAGGAACAAAACGACCTGCGCGATCTCCTCCGGCTTGGGCCACTTGGAAAAATCGGCGTCCGGCATGGCTTTGCGATTTGGCTCGGTGTCAATAATACTCGGCAGGACGGAGTTGACCCGCACCCCGGAGCCTTTCACGTCCTGGGCCAGGCAATCGAACAGCGCCAAAGCAGCAGCTTTGGATGCGGCGTATGCTCCGGCTCCTGCGGCGTGGTCCAGAGCGGCTTTTGAAGCGATGTTCACGATTGCGCCGCTCTTCTGCCGCAGCATGGCCGGTACGGCCGTGCGCACTAGATTGAAACCCGCGTGCAGGTTCAAGGTCAACATAAGCTGATAGGTTTTGGGATCGGTCTCCCACAACGGCTTTCCGCCGGCATAGACGCCAATTGCGTTGACCAGAATATCCAAATGGCCGTGACGCGCGGTGATTCCATCCACCAGGGCGCGGCAGGCAGAGTCGTCGGTCGCATCGAGCGGCAAAAGCTCAAGATGGGCATTTGGTCCGACAGTGTCGTGCAGAGCATCGGCTTCATCTTTCACGATATAGGTGGCGATCACCGATGCGCCTTCATGGAGGAGGGCAAGCGTTACTGCACGGCCCAGCCCGCCAGTGCCTCCAGTGATCAGGGCGACTCGGTTTGAGAAACGGCCAGCCATAAGGATCTCCTGTGCTTCTGGTATTCTCTTCTCCGTTAAGAGTACATCAGCCATGTTTATAAATTTTGTTGTAGACGACGACCATCTTATGCGCCTCATCGAAGAAGCACAGAAATTAGGGCAGCATCGAACGCGAGAGGAAGCTGTCGAGGCAGCGTTGAAAGAGTACGTTCATGAAAGGCAGCAACAGTGAATACGTAAAATGAACGCACAATGAAAGCTGTTCTTGGTGCTCTGTCCCATCACTACACTTCTGGTAGTTTACGATCCACTCCACCCCGCGACGCGCCATCCCGAGGCAAGCCACGCGAACTGCTCGCATCTTCCATGCGGTTTTTTGCGCGGCCGAGGGACCTGCACCGCTGCAATGTAAGCTCGCCTGCTCCTGGTCGGGATAGCGTCTTGAGGAAGACACTAGATCGATAACGGGGTTCAGCCAAGGACAAGCCTAGTCTCCAGGCCGTCCTCTGAATTAAGACCTATCCGGTCTTGTATTCCTCCCGCCCTCGCGATAAAATAATACTGGATTGGTATTGTATTCAGCTGTTGGCCCGCGTAGCTGGGCCTGCGAATAACCGATGTTCAGACTCAACAAATTGACGGACTACGGCATTGTGCTGATGGCGCATGTAGCGCGCAGTCCGGAAGAAACGCCGCATACCGCGCGCAGCCTGGCCAAGGAGACGAAACTGCCTCTGCCAACTGTGGGTAAGCTGTTGCGGCAGCTTTCTGAGCATCGGCTTTTAAGTTCACATCGCGGGGTAAATGGTGGATACAACCTGGCACGCGAAGCCCGGTCGATCACGGTTGCAGAGATCATTTTGGCCCTGGAAGGCCCGATTGGCTTTACCGAATGCAGCGTGGTCAAGGGGCTATGCAACATGGAGCGCTCATGCGCCATTATGAGCAACTCGCAGATCATCGGCGACGCTCTGCGGGACGCGCTGGAACATGTGACTTTGTCTGACCTGAACCATGAGATGTCGCACCACGAGCGCAAACACGATCAGGAATTAGTGGCGTCCATTAAACCCGCAGCCAGAGTTGCGGAAGGAGTGAGATGAGCAGCACAGTCAATCAGATCAACGACCTCACACAGCAGGAATACAAGTGGGGATTTGTCACCTCCATAGATGAAGACCGTTTGCCTCCGGGGTTGAATGAAGACATTGTCCGCGCAATTGCCCACAAGAAGGGCGAGCCGGAATTTATGGTGGAGTGGCGGCTGAAGGCATATCGCTATTGGGCACAACTGGAGCAGAAGCAGGCAGAGCCTAAGTGGGCCAACGTGAAGTATCCGCCTATCGATTATCAGGCGCTCTCTTATTACTCCGCGCCCAAGCAGAAGAAAGAACTCAAAAGCCTGGATGAAGTGGATCCGGAAATTCTGGACACCTACTCCAAGCTGGGAATTCCGCTGCATGAGCAGAAGTTGCTGGCTGGAGTGGCCGTGGACGCGGTGTTTGATAGCGTCTCCGTGGCCACCACGTTCAAAGCCAAGCTGGCGGAAGCGGGCGTGATCTTTTGTTCGTTCTCTGAAGCGGTAAAGAACCATCCTGAACTGGTGAAAAAGTATCTGGGCTCCGTGGTTCCCGTGACGGACAACTTTTTTGCCGCGCTGAATTCTGCCGTCTTTAGTGATGGATCATTTGTTTACGTGCCCAAGGGCGTTCGCTGCCCCATGGAACTCTCAACATATTTCCGCATCAACGCGCAGAACACCGGACAGTTTGAACGCACGCTGATCATTGCCGACGAAGGCGCTTCTGTGAGTTATCTGGAAGGCTGCACTGCGCCGATCCGCGATGAAAACCAGTTGCACGCCGCGGTGGTCGAGTTGATTGCGCATGACAATGCGACGATCAAGTACTCAACCGTCCAGAACTGGTATCCGGGCGACAAAGAAGGCAAGGGCGGGATTTACAACTTTGTGACCAAGCGCGGCAAGGCGCTGGGTAAGAACTCCAAGATTTCATGGACGCAAGTTGAGACGGGCTCTGCCATTACCTGGAAGTATCCGAGCTGCATTCTGCAGGGTGACAACTCCGTGGGCGAATTTTATTCCGTGGCGCTGACCAACAATTATCAGCAGGCCGATACCGGAACAAAGATGATCCACATCGGCAAGAACACCAAAAGCACGGTGGTATCCAAGGGCATCTCCGCCGGGCATGGACAGAACACATATCGCGGCATGGTCAAGATCCTGAAAGGCGCACAGGGCGCCGGCAATTATACGCAGTGCGACTCGCTGCTGATCGGCGACAAGTGCGGCGCTCACACCTTCCCGTATATCGAGGTCAAAAACGCAAGCGCGCGCATGGAACACGAAGCGTCGACTTCGAAGATCGGCGAAGACCAGATTTTCTATCTGCAGCAGCGCGGAATCTCCAAGGAAGAGGCCGTCAGCATGATTATCAACGGCTTCTGTAAGGCCGTTTTCAAAGAGCTACCCATGGAGTTTGCCGTGGAAGCGCAAAAACTACTCAGCATCAGTCTTGAGGGGAGTGTTGGATAAACGATGAGTCTGCTCGAAATCAAAAATCTTCACGCAAGCGTGAATGGCAACGAGATTCTGAAAGGAATTGACCTCACGGTAAACCCCGGCGAGGTGCATTCCATCATGGGGCCAAATGGCTCCGGCAAGAGCACGCTGGCGCAGGTGTTGGCTCGCCGCGAAAGCTACGAGGTTACCGCAGGCTCCATCACGTTTGACGGCAAAAACCTGCTGGAAATGAAGCCGGAAGATGCGGCTTGCGAAGGCCTGTTCATGGCTTTTCAGTATCCCGTGGAAATTCCCGGCATCAGCAATGCGTATTTCCTGCGTGCCGCTTTGAACGCGATTCTCAAATACCGCGGCCAGGACGAAATGGATGCCATGGATTTTCTTCCACTGCTGAAAGAGAAGATGCGCTTGCTGGAAATGGACGAGCGTTTTCTGAATCGTCCGGTGAATGAAGGCTTTTCCGGCGGTGAGAAGAAGCGCAATGAGATTGTGCAGATGGCAGTGCTTGAGCCCAAGCTGGCCGTGCTGGACGAAACCGACTCCGGCCTCGATATTGACGCACTGAAGATCGTGGCCAAGGGCGTGAATGCCATGCGCAACAAGGACCGCAGCATGGTTCTTGTAACACATTACCAGCGGCTGCTCGACTACATTGTGCCTGACTTTGTTCACGTGCTGGTGAATGGCCGTATTGTGAAGTCCGGTGGCCCGGAACTTGCGCTGGAACTGGAAGAGAAGGGCTATAGCTGGACTGAAGGCGAATTGGCTGGCGCGAAACGCTAATTATCGAAATCAAGAAGGATTAACGACAAGTGATTACAGCAACCCAGGCTCCGGAAAAATATCTGGAGGAATTTGATCAGCTAAAAGGCCGACTCGGTAGCCAGCCGCGCTGGCTGCAATCACTGCGACAGGATGCCTTCGCGCGTTTCGCTGAAACAGGATTTCCCACAACGCATGACGAGGACTGGCGTTTCACGAACATCGCAGCGGTCTCCAATACGGCGTTCGAACTGGCTGGCCCTGAAGCTGTCTCAAGGGAGCAACTGAGGGTATTTGGCGCCTCAGAGTTTGCTTGTCATCTGGTATTTATCAACGGACTATTTGCTCCGGAGCTCTCTACGCTTGCTTCGATGTCTAAAGGCGTGACGGTCGGCAGCTTGGCGGCCCAGTTAAAGAGCGATCCGGCAGAGGTCGAGGCACATCTTGGGCGGCATCTCAACACTCAGCGCGATGCCTTTGCCGCGCTCAACACCGCATTTATTGAAGACGGCGTGTATGTTCACGTTCCTCGGGGCGTTGTGGTCGAAACCCCAATCTATGTGCTCTACGTTACCGTTCCGGGTGTTACGCCGACGATGAACCATCCCCGCAACCTGATCGTGGCGGAAGAGAACAGTCAGGTCACGGTAGTCGAAGACTATGTTTCATTGGGTGAGGGCATTACCTTCTCCAACACCGCTACCGAGTTGGTGGCTGGGGACAATACGCACGTCTCGCATTACATGATCGTGCGCGAAGGCGAACAGGCTTACAACTTCTCTACTCTGCGCATCCAGCAAGGGCGCAGCGGCAACGTGGCTACGCATTCTTTGCTCCTAAGCGGAGCGCTGGTGCGCAACAACGTCCATCCGGTGCTGGCGGGCGAGGGAAGTGAATGCCTGATCAATGGCCTGTTCATGGCCAACGGACGCCAGCACATGGACAATTACATGCTGGTGGAGCATGCCAGTCCGCATTGCGACAGCCGGCAGTTTTACAACGGCATCTTGAACGGCCAATCTCACGGCGTGTTTCATGGGCGCATTATCGTTCACAAAGACGCGCAGAAGACTGACGCAAAGCAGACCAACCGCAACCTGTTGCTGTCCGACGACGCGCAGATCGATACCAAGCCGCAGCTTGAGATTTATGCTGACGACGTGAAGTGTACCCACGGTGCGACGATCGGACAGGTGGATGAAAATGCGCTGTTTTACTTGCGCTCACGCGGTCTGGCCGAGGCGGCAGCAAGGCATGTTCTGTTGCTGGCCTTCGCCAATGAGTGTCTGGACCGCATGAATTCGCCGCAGGTGCGCGATCATCTTGAAAAGCTCGTCGTGGGTGGAATGCCGGAAGCTGCCACATTCGCCGGTCCTCGCTCGGCGGAAGGTGCAGAACGAAATTGGGAGGAAGTAGGATGAGCACCGTCGCCAAAATTCCCGAAAAAATTCATGCCGCCTCAGGCTACGACGTAAAGAAAATCCGCAAAGATTTTCCTGTCCTGCATCAGAGCGTGCACGGCAAGCCGCTGGTTTATCTGGATAACGCCGCCACTACGCAGAAACCACTGGCAGTGATCGAAGCGATCGAAAATTACTATCGCCACGACAATTCCAACATTCATCGTGGCGTTCACACGCTTTCAGAGCGGGCGACAGAAGCTTATGAACAAGTCCGCGTGACTGCGCAGAAGTTCCTGAATGCCGCCGACCACAAGGAAATAATTTTTGTTCGCGGCACCACGGAAGCCATCAACCTGGTGGCCCAGACTTATGGCCGTAAGAACGTTGGCAGCGGCGATGAAGTACTGATTACGGCCATGGAGCATCATTCCAACATCGTGCCGTGGCAACTGCTGTGCGAGGAAAAAGGCGCTCGGCTGCGCGTGGCTCCTATTAATGATCGGGGCGAGTTGCAGCTGGACGAATTCGAGAAGCTACTGAGTCCGAAGACGAAGATTGTAGCTGTTGGCCATCTTTCAAACGCACTGGGCACTATCAACCCCGTGCGGGAGATTGTCCGCATGGCGCACGCTCGCAACATTCCTGTTTTGGTCGATGGAGCGCAGGCAGCACCGCGCATGCCAATAGATGTGCAAGCCCTGGACTGCGATTTCTATGCTCTTTCCGGCCACAAGATTTACGGTCCCACCGGCATCGGGGTTCTTTACGGCAAGACCAAGTTGCTGGAAGCTATGCCGCCGTATCAGGGCGGCGGAGACATGATTGCCTCAGTCACGTTTGAAAAAACTGTTTATAACCGGCTGCCGTATAAATTTGAAGCCGGTACGCCGAACATTGCCGACACCATCGGATTGGGTGCGGCATTCGAATATTTGACGACTTTGGGACTGGAGCAGATCGAGCAGCATGAGGCTGACGTGCTCGACTATGCAACGAAATCCGTGGAAGCGATTCCTGGAGTAAAGCTGGTCGGTACGGCGAAGGAAAAGGCCGGCGTGCTTTCATTTGTGATGGAAGATATTCATCCTCATGACATCGGCACGATTTTGGATTCAGAAGGCATCGCGGTGCGCACTGGACATCACTGCGCCCAGCCTGTGATGCAACGCTTCGGCATTCCCGCCACGGCCCGCGCCTCTTTTGGCCTGTACAACACGCGGGAAGAAGTTGACGCGCTGGTGAAGGGAATCCGCAAGGTGCAAGAGGTGCTCGGCTAATGTCTGACGTTCGCGAACTGCGCGACCTTTATCAGGAAGTGATTCTTGAGCACAGCAAGAAGCCCAGGAACTTTCGCACGATTGAGACCGCCAACCACAAGGCTGAGGGATTCAATCCGCTGTGTGGCGATCATTTCACCGTTTATGTGGACGTAAAGGATGGCGCGATTAACGACATTGGTTTTCAGGGCAGCGGATGCGCTATTTCAAAAGCGTCGGCTTCCATGATGACCCAGATGCTCAAAGGCAAGACTGAAACTGAAGCGGAAGGCGTTTTCACCAAGTTTCATGACCTTGTGACCGGCCATGCCGAAGGCGATGGACAAGACCTGGGTAAGCTGGCGGTTTTTGCCGGCGTTTCAGAATTTCCTCTTCGGGTAAAATGCGCGACGCTGGCCTGGCATGCGCTGCGGGCCGCGCTCAAAGGCGATCAGGAAGCTGTTTCAACCGAATAGAGATCATGGCATCCAACGAACAAATCGAACTGTCGCGTGAAGTGGACGCAACGCAGATTCCCAGCGGGATACCCCACCGTCTTTCTGCCGGAACCAAAGTTCGACTGATGCAGGCTCTTGGCGGCAGCTATACGGTGATGACCGACATGGGCTACATGGTGCGGGTGGATGCGAAAGATGTTGATGCGCTTGGGCTGACGCCAACATCCGCAGCACCTGACACTCCGCAGGAGTTCAGCGAAAAGCTGGTTTGGGACAAGCTGCGTACTGTCTACGATCCAGAGATCCCGGTCAACGTGGTTGATCTGGGGCTTATTTATGATTGCCACATCGCGCCGATTGCGGACGGCAACAAGATTGACATCAAAATGACGATGACTGCCCCCGGCTGCGGCATGGCGGATGTGCTCAAGTCAGATATTCAGCGCAAGATTTCGGACTTGCCTACGGTGAAGGAATTGAATGTTGAAGTTGTATTCGAACCGCCGTGGCATCCCGGCAAAATGACTGAGGCGGCAAAGCTGCAATTGGGGCTTGATATTGAGAGTTCGCCTTTCCCAATGCATTGAAGTAGCGGGAGAACGGGCTATTTCCCCACTCGCTCCCCCGCTCCTTTACTGCTGAACCAACTCCATAGCTGGGTCTAACAGAAGCCTGATGAAACTCCTGGAAAGAGGCTTTCCAGGCAGGAAACGCATATAAATGCGAAAATTCGAAAAGCGTGGCCGCTACGAGTATAGTGGCTTGCTGAAACAAGAAAAATATAAGTTCCAGCCAAATTAGCTCATCTTTGCCCTGATTTTTGTTAGAAAATCTAAAAAGTGATGGGCCATGCGGACCGCGATTGCGGCATATTATTGATTGACGTAAACTTATTTAAATCATAGAGTTAGCTGCAATTAGAAGGCCGTCAACCCACCTCATTTTCAGGTCGATTGAGCTTAAAGGATTGCGGTTGATTACCGTGGTGCTATAGTCGCCGCAGTCGCCGAATTCAGGCGGCTGGCGCTTTCCATGAACGCCGCGGCTAAGAATTATGCAACGCAAGATGCCAAAAATCGTGCTCATCCTGATTGTGCTGATGGCCGTACTCTCGCCATTTATGCAGCTCGACAGTTTGGACAACTTTCCCGTGGCTACGGGTGACATTGAAATGCACCTCATTTCCGTGCTGTTTGAAACGGGAATGTTTTTTGTGTTTGCGGGGATCCTTAACCTCTTTCCCCGGCTTTTTTGCATGAATATCCAACCGCCTACCATGCTTTTTTCTGGCTTCACGCGTGACGTGGCCCCGTTGCAGTCGGCATTCTCCTGTTTTGCCGTTCCTCTCCGTATTTGATTCCTTCCATTCCCGAAGTGTGTCCGTAGCCCAGAGTTTCCTTTTACCAGTGAACTCAAAAAGCAGCTTATTGCGGGCACAGATGTGGCTGGAGCAATGTTTCACTGCTCCCGCCTGAAACACATGGAACATTGAAATCAAAGACAGGAAATGGAAATGAAATCCTCAGAAGTGTATACATCCACCACCGCTGCCGCCTCGGTTCTTGCAGGCGGGCCAACACTCCTTCATGAAAGCGACATCGAGCAGTGCTTGTGTAACGATGCCGCGGAGATGGCCGAAGACGAATGGCTCGTTCAGGGCTGTATTCAGGGCGATCCTAAAGCGTGGGAAGACCTTATTGATAAATATAAACGCCTGATATTCTCAGTCCCCATTAAGTACGGCGCATCTTCGGCTGATGCCGCCGATGTTTTTCAATCGGTATGTATTGAAGTAATGAACTGCCTGCCACAACTGAAAAACGTGCAATCTCTGCGCTCATGGCTGATTACAGTCACCATACGCCAGTCCTACCGCTGGAAGAAGAAGCAATCCAGCCATGTTGAGCTGGATGCTATGGAGCCTGACGTGGCGGAAGGGCTGGCTTCCATACCTCCGGCGGAAACACTTTTTCAGTTAGAAGAAGAGCAGATTGTGCGTGACGTGGTGGCCAGGCTGGAACCACGGCACAGGGAACTGGTCAACCTTCTTTTCTTTGAACAGCCACCGCTGCCATATGCTGAAGTGGCCCGCCGAATGGGGCTTGCTACAGGGTCAATAGGGTTCATCCGTGGGCGCTGTCTGGAAAAATTGCGCAAGGCGCTGGTGGAATTCGGATTCAACGAGTAGCGCAAAATAAGAATGCGCAACAGTCATGAAGGCTGTTGCGCATTTGATGCCTGAAGGTTCAGGATGAGACTTATCTGTTGAGGGCCGTAATGCTCAGTTTGTTGCCCTTAGCGCTTCTCATCGCACACCAATCATAATACGGGCCTTGGCTAAAATGAGCTTGCCTTAAGGCCCTGCTGGACCGCTTTTGCGGCATGCGCTGCGTCATAAGAATTGCTGATGCAAAATAGAACGTCCGGGTGAGGAAAGGCGACGCCGCTCGCAGCGTTCATCCGGTAGACATCCAGCACTACGTTCAATTGAAGGATTTCCTGACCCAGCCCTAGAAGGATGCCGTTTCTTTTGGCATCGGCCATTGCAGCTTTTAAATAGATTATGTCCTGCTCTATTGCTGCTGCCGCTTCCAGCCATTTCTGATCGTCGTCCATATGCCCTTGTCTCCAAACCAGTGAATTATTTACTCAACGCCATTTCAGCGATTACAACTTGTCTCAACACTACGGCGATTGGGCTTCCTTCCCGGTAAGGTAAACAAGCCATTGTTTTCAACTACTTAAAGCCAGTTCATGTTTTCTGTTGTGAATTTTCTTTGTTACCTATAAGAGTAAAAGTCGAACCTGAAAATATAGAAGTATGCAACTTTTGTGCCAGTAACTAAGAGATTTCCGGCTTTCGAAATATTGGTGAGATGGAAATGCTTCTATCCCGATAAGCTCCACGTATTGCTGGGATGAAGTGATGGGGATGCGCGTGTGAGCTTGCCCGGCCCTACGCCCGGGCGAAGTCGATGTATCCGCGCTGAGGATCGGCACTGATTAGTTTCACGCGGAGTTTGTCTCCCACGTCCGCGCCCTGCCCATGGACGAGCAGGCCTTCCACATGGGGTTGGAGTACCCGCACAAAAGTTCCCTTAGGCGTAGCGCCGGTTACGATTGCATCAAAAGTCTGGCCAATGCGGCTGCTCATGGTCACGGCGGCAATTCGCTTTGACATTCCGCGCTCAACTTTTCGCGCTGCGTCTTCTTTCACCGTGCAATTGGTAGCGATTGCAGAAAGCTCGTCATCGGCATATGGGCTTTTTTGCCGGCCCAGCACAGACTTGATGAGCCTCTGGGTAACAATATCGGCATAGCGGCGGTTGGGTGCCGTGGAATGAGTGTAATCCTGCACGGCCAGGCCAAAGTGTCCCGGGGAAGGCTGGCCGGGCCGCTCCAGAACGTATTCACCGGGTCCCATCAGCTTGATTACGGCCAGGGACACATCGGCGAAATGGTCCGGGTCGGCAGCTTTGCGCGTTTGCAGAAAATCATTGAGGGCTTTGGAGTCAGGTTGCGAAGGGAGCTTGTTGCCGTGCTGCGCCGCCAACGCCACAATGCGATCCCAGCGTTCCGGTGTTTTTACCACGCGTCTGATGGAAGAGATCCCAGCTTCTTCCAGCGTCCGTGCCACCACGCCATTGGCGGCGATCATGAAATCTTCAATCAGCTCCGTGGCGCGGTTCTTCTCCTGCTTTTGCAGGTCAACAATCTTGTCATTCAGGATCACCGGATGAACTTCAGTGGTTTCAATATTGAGCGCGCCATGGCGATAGCGTTCATTCTTAAGCGCCTGGGCAACTTCATCCTGCAATTTGAGTTGAGCCTGTAACTCGGGCGAAGCAGCTACCTTGGCAGGCGCAGGCCCAGTGCCTTCCAGCCATGCTCCCACAGCCGGATATGCTAGCTGCGCCTTATTGACTACGAGCGCCGGATAGATTTGATGCTTGCTCACCTGGCCGTTGCCATCGACCACAAATTCCGTAACGACGCTTAGCTTACCGTCCACTTCAAGCAGCGACGTAGTGCCGGTGGAAAGCTCTTCCGGCAGCATGGGGAAATTGCAGACTCCGGTGTAAACCGTGCACGTTTCCTTGCCGGCATGCAGATCAATAGGCGTGCCTTTGGGGACGAATGAATCCACATCAGCTATTCCGACCATTACTTTGGTCGTACCGTCCGGAAGCTTTTCCGCGTATTCAATCTGGTCAAGGTCGCGCGAGGTGTCATTGTCGATGGACGACCACAGGAGCTTACGAAGGTCCTGTACGTTACCGGATGCTGCCTGTGGCGGCTTGCTTTTGATTTCTGCCAGCTGTTGGGCGACCGCTGCTGGAAATTCCGGTTCAAAACCGTTTTCCAGCATGAGTTGCTTGGCTGCTGCCTGAAGATCGAAGTGAGAGGGATGAGAATTATTCATAGATGAAAATGGGAGCAGAAAAGCTTACCACGCGGACACATTCGGATGGTGAACAGGCATCTGCCTGGCCGGTGGGCAGGCAAAAGAAAGGCCGCCGGATTCGGCAGCCCTCATCTAAATGAAGTGTGTACTATTGCGCAAACGTTCCCACAAATGCGCTGCGCTTGTCGTGCAAAGTCCATGAAGTATTCAGGTCTTTGCCGCGATATTCGTCTGTCATGGCCACAGCGGCCATGGCATGAGTGGTCTGCGTGAGCGGTTTGTAGAAAGTATCTTCATTGCCGCAAAGGTGGTCTTTCTCACCGATGGCGCGAGTTTCCACCGTTACCTCGTTGCCGGCCTGCAGGCGCGCGCGCGTGCTGTGTTCGCCCTGGGCCACTTCCATGTCAATGGGAGCGTCCACCACGCGAACCACGTGGCGCAGAAGTTCGCCGCCCATCTGCTGGGCAAAGTTGATCAGGGCCTGGCGCTGTTCTGGAGTGGCTTGGCGGTCAACCAGCAGAACTGACTTTGCAGGATACGGCTTGCCATAAGGATCGCCCAGCGTGGCCTGCGCCTTGATCGCCCCAACGATAGTGAGCCCATCGAGCGAGACACCGTCCCACTTGCCTTCGCCAATATGCCAGGCGACGATCGCTTCCTGGCCGGCGGTATTCATCTCACCATTAGCAAAGCACTGACCCACGTAAACATCGGCGCTGCGGGTCTCAAGGTATTGGCCTTTGATCTGTGGCGTAGCGCTGGTTGGAGGCGCGGGCGGCTGAGCGCAAACCGCGGCAATCGAAAACGACAGGACTAAAATGAGCATTGATGCAAGCTTTCGATACATAAGAAAACTCCCAAACTTATGTCTATTGTAGGCCGGTATCTCGAAGCAAGATAGAGGTTTCCGCAGTCGTTAGTTGCTCGCTTACTTGCTTGCCCCGCAGTGGCAGCCACGCTCACCGGAGCAGCAATTTCCAGGCTCGGCAAGTTTGCCGTCAGGCCCAATGCAAGTTTGCGTCATGGCGCACCAGAACAACCCGTCGCCGGAGCGAGGGACGGTGGGATCAGGCTCGGACCAGATGTATTGGCTCTTCCAATGCAGCGCGGAGCACAGCCCCGGACGATCAGTATTGAATCTTTCAGGTACGTTGCTCATGCTGCGCCTCCTGCGGGTTGCGATCCGGCTGCGGCCAGAATGGCCCGCTTTACGGCCACGCGGGCCAGATGGATTTTGTGGGCGTTGTGTCCCAAGCTTTTGGCTTTGGATACCGCGGCTTGCGCGGCTTGGTCCGCCGTGGCCTGCGTAACGGCTTTGCCTTGCAGCGCCTGCGCTGCTTCCACTGAAACCCACGGAATTGGCGCGACGTGCCCCATGACAATGCGGGCGCTTTGCACCGTGCTGGCGTTCATGGTCAATGCGACAGCCGCAGTGGCGTAAGGCCAATCAAAAGCCTCTTTCTGGCGGACTTCATAGTGCGCCGCGCGGACTCCAGGAGCGGGCGGCACGATCACGTGGGAGATGAATTCGTCCGGCTTGAGATCGTGTTCACGTTCCTGCTCTGTTTTGGGGATGACAAAGAATTTCTCTACGGGAACTTCTCTGGGCCCGCGCGGCCCGACAATCCGTACTTTTGCGTTATAAGCGATCAGCACCGGAGCAATGGTTGACGGGCTTACGAAAAGCGCAGGCCCGTCATTGCCGAGAATGGCGTGATAGCGATTGTCACCCTGAAGGACCAGCGACTTGCCATCTTTCTGCGCCAGCAGGCCGTGGCCTGCACGGAAATACCAGCAGCGAGGGCGCTGGCAGAGATTGCCGCCGATCGTCGCCACGTTGCGAATCTGCGGGCTGGCTGCGTCACCGGCTGCGGAAGCCAGCATGGGATGTTGATGATGAATCTGGTTCGTCGTGGAGATTCGGTCCAACGTTACCAGAGTGCCTAGCTGCGTTGCGCCACCTTCATCGCTGATGGCGTGCAGGCCGGAGATCTGCTTGATGTTTACCAGCCGTTTGGGCGTGGTGATTTCGTCTTTCATCAGGGAAAGCAGGTCACTGCCTCCGGCAAGAATTTCCACTTCACCCCAGCTCTTGCCAAGCAGCGCAGGAACCTGGTCTGCCGTGGTGGGAGAGGCGTAATCAAACGGTCGCATTGTTGCCTCCTTGCGGGTTGAGCGCGTTCACTACACGATCGGGCGTGATGGGCAGGAACGGAACGCGCACGCCAATAGCATTGGCTACGGCATTGCCGATTGCCGCCATCGGGCCTACGGTGGGTGGTTCGCCAAGGCCGATTGGGCCGCGCTCGTCATAGCCCTTGCCGGTCATCATGTGCACCACCAGCTCTCCGACATCGCCTATGCCCGCGAGGCGATAAAAATCCATGTTGGGATTGAGCATGGTGCCGAGGTTGTTGTCCATGATTTTTTCTTCATAGAGCGTGGTGGCGATGCCCATAATCATTGCACCGTAAACCTGGCTCTCAGCGGTCTTGAGGCTGATGACGAGGCCGCAATCCTGCGCGCAGACCATCTTGTTCATTTTCACCACGCCAGTTTCTGTATCTACAGAGACGTCAGCCATGACAGCGCCGCCGACGCCGCTGGAGATCAGGTCGCCGGGGCCGGGATTCTTGCCCAACGCCTGAACTGGCTGAGTACCGAGCCTGGCGCAAGCATCTTTCCAACTCATGCTGCGTGAAGGCGCTGATTTCACACGGATGCTTCCGCCAACGGCTTCCAGATCTTCCGGCTTGGCGTTCAAAGCCGATGCGACTTTGGCGAAGAGTTGGTCGCGGGCGTCAATGGCTGCGCGTCGCGTAGAAGAACTCACGCCGCCAATCGTGGTGCTGCCGCCCGAGCCTCCCGACTTGGGATATTGATTGTCGCCGATCTTTAACTCGATCTGATTCAGCTGCAGGCCCAGCGTGTCACCGGCAACAATCAGGATCGCGGTGCGCGTTCCTACACCGAGGTCCTGCGTGCCCATCTGAATCTCGACCGATCCAGTGGGATAGATGGTGAGAGCGCAATTGCTTTCATGTCCGCGCCCGCCCCATGTATGGATGGCCAAGCCAAGGCCGCGCTTGGTTGTGCCTGAGTCTTGTCCGCGCGGATGCCAATTCTGCTTCCAGCCGATCAGGTCAGCGGCAATCATCAACTCATCGCGGTAAGTATCGGCGCGATGGTAAGTGTCCTCTGATGGCGCGGTGAGCGCGATGTTCTTCAACATCAGTTGCAGAGGGTCCATGCCCAGCTTGGCTGCGCAATCCTCAATGGCGGACATGGTGATGAGGCAGCCTTGTGGATGATTCGGCGCCCGCCATGCGCGTGCGGGGCCAATATTGGTTGCCACGGCTGTATGCTGCTTGCGCTGGTTGGGAATATTTACAACATACGGCATGGGTGGAGCGCCACCGCCGCCCGGACCGCCTGTGCCCCATGAATCGGATTGCCATGCGGTGAGCGTGCCATCTTTTTTGGCGCCTACTTTCACCCTGGCAAAGGCGGAAGGGCGGCACCCAGCGACTTCAAGTTCAGCGTCGCGTTCCAGCATCACGCGCACCGGCTTGCCGCCGGCTTTCTTTGAAACCTGCGCGGTGTAAGCGCCCCAGCGATCGATACCAAACTTGCTGCCAAAGCCTCCGCCTACGTGGTCCTGATGCACGTGCACATTGGCTTCAGGAATTTTCAGCGCCTGAGCGTATTGGCCGGCTAGGCCAGAAACATTCTGCGTGGAGATGTGGGAGAAGAGATGGTCATTGTCAGTCCACTCGGCGATGGAGCCGTGGCTTTCAAGGCAGCTATGAGTGATCACAGGGCAGCCATACACGCCTTCAGAAACCACTTCCGCTTCTTTGAAGCCTGCGTCGGGATCGCCTTTAATCTGCTGCGTTTCTTTCTTATAAGGCGAATTGTTTGGCTCCGGCTCTTTCACGGGAGCAGATTTTATGGCTTTGATGACCTCGTCGCTGACCTCATTGTCTTTCAACCGCTTTTCCAGTTCGGGTGTCACCTTAAAGGCCAGACCGCGCTTTTGCACGGCAGCAATCACCTGATCATCTGGAGCATCATCATTCAGCATTTGGCCGATGTCGCGCTGGGTGAGCGGACCGGTGCTTTCCGCTACATTCTGCGGTTGCTTAAAATCATCAACGAAGAAGGGAAGCGGTTGATATTCAACTTTGATGGCACGCGCTGCGTCGGCTGCGGTGGGTTCATCGACGGCAGCCACGACAACGACGTCATCGCCGGCCCAGTGAATTTCACTGCCTTTATCCTGAATGATGTAAACGCCTTTTACGCCGGGCATTTTTTCCGCGGCGGAAGTATCCACGCTTACGACTTTGGCATGAGCATGCGGGGAGCGGACTACTTTGCCGTACAACATGCCGGGACGATGCACGTCATAGGTGTACTTGGCGCGGCCTGAAACTTTTTCCGGCCCATCGACTCGGGAGATGCGTTTGCCAATCAGCGTTCGCTGGTCGGCGGCGGGCCATCCATATTTAGTATTGTCGTCTGCCATGGATCAGGCTCCTTTCGTTTTGGCGGCCTGCAAAACAGCGGCGCGCATTCCGGCATAAGTTCCGCATCGGCAAAAGTTTCCGCCCAGGCCATGCTTGATCTGCTCCGGCGTGGGATTGGGATGCTGGTCAAGAAAAGCCTTGGTGGCGACAACGAAGCCCGGCGTGCAGAAGCCGCATTGCTGCGCGTCATTGTCAATGAACGCTTGTTGAATGGGATGAAGATGACCTGGTTCGCCCAGGCCTTCCACAGTGGTGATCTGCGCGCTTTGCGCGTCGATGGCCAGCACAGAGCAGGCGTACACGGCTTTGTTATCCATCAGCACGGTGCAAGCGCCGCAGGTGCCGCGATCGCAGACGCGCTTGGCGCCGGTAAGCTCAAACTGATCGCGCAGAGCGTCCAGCAGAGTAACGCGCGGCTCAAGCTGCGCATTGAGCTTCTTGCCATTCACATTGAGCGATACCGGAACTTTGCCCGGGCCCTGAACGTGCGGTTCGTCGGCGAGCGCGAGCGCGCTGACGTGGCTCACCAACGGAACTGCGGCGGAGACGCCGGAAATTTTCAGGAAGTCGCGTCGGGAGACACCAGAGCTGGAAGATGACGGTTTCGGTTTCTCAGGCTTGTCGTTTTTATCTTGCTTTGCAGGCTTCTCAGGCAGATCGTCCACAGGATGCCTCCATGACTTGGTAGATCAGAATGACAGCAAGTTGCGAAACAGAAATTGTAACTCTCCAAGGCGAGGCGTGTCTTGTGACAAGCCGATATAAAAGTCTACTAGTGAAACTTAGCGCCTTTGAGGGCGGGGAAATCCTTTTGATTTGAGTTACCAAACGACACCAGTGCCTAATCATTGTGCGGGCCCGATGTTCTGGGCCATGCAAGCTCCGCAAACAAAATTGGTATTGCTGTCTGCTAATTGCCAGGTGCTGAGTGCCCATCTGTGATGCGACTATGGTGTGACTCCCGCACATTGGGTGACTACGGCATTCGGATCGATTACGAAATCAGGCAGTCTTACTGCGTCGGCGCTACTGCCTCGGCGAATCCGATCGTGAATGACTGAGGTATTCGCGCCCACGACAGGATCGTGATAAACGCCAAATTTAAGATAAGCACTGTCGCCCGCATAGAGTGTGCTGATGCCTGACTTGTCCAGTACCTTCGTGACCGGGCCGCTGCCTTTGCGCATCCAAATCTCGTGGCGTCCGGCGCCGTTCGATGACCACTTGATGTGGTAGACAAAGTCATACCAGACGCCTTGCTGGAAGTCGTCGTAAATGCATTGGCCGATTCTTGTATTCCCGTCGATCGTGTACATGTACTGAGTACCGACAGAGTCTAGTCCCCCATTGCCTCCAGTGTAGGCCCGGAACACCTTGTGCCGGTTGTTCCCGGTTTGGTTCATGATAGAGAGAATAAAATTCGGCGCACCACCGCCGCTGCCATGGAATTGAAAGATTCCGGCAGCGGTATCAACAGCCGAAGGCAGAGTCGAATTGAGCGGTACGAACACTGAATGCGCCCACCACGTATCGGCCCCTTCAGTAGCGCCCGTGTCGGCCTGGAGAAACGAGACCTCTGAGCGCTCCATACTGCCGCTGCTATGCACGTCACTGTCATTGTTAAGTGTCGTCAGTTGGATCGCTTTGCCGCCATTGCGTCCTCCGTCTACCAGCGCGATCCGAGTGGTGTCTGCCGCGCGGTCTCCCGGCGGGAATGGATCGGCATGGTTCTGTGCCTCCCCGGTAATCGTGTTTCCCAGGCTTTGCATTCGCACCTGGTTCTGGTCAGCCGTGCACGGAAAATCGATGCAATCGAATTGCGTGTTGGGGCTGGCCTCGAAATCAAGGCAGAAGTCGGCAGTGCCGCACCCCTGCGTGATGACGGGCACAATGCGCAACTGGTCTACACGATAACTCTGCTGGACCGAGTCGAGTTTGAGCGTGTGCGTACCGGCATTAAGCTGTACATTGTTCGGGGCAGCAAACCATTGGTATACGTCCCAGCTTCCTGTGCTGGTTACCGAGACCGGGCCGGTTAAGTCGCTGTTGTCTATTTCGATCCGGTACTGGGCAGGAGTCGCGTTCTGGGCGGCGGAAATTGCCAGGCTATAGGTCCCAGTGGCGGCGACATTGATCTGGTAGGTCATCCACTCACCAGTATCGAAGAACCGGATCGTATGTCCGCCAGCTATGTCCGCAATATCGACAGCGCTCTGGCGGTAAATGGAACCCGCATCATTTGTGGAAGTCATGTCATGGTATGCCACGCCCTCGCCACCGCAATCGAAGTTCTCGGCTTCGATAATGGTTGGCTGTGTCGATGAAACCGGGACCGGGTTGCCGTTGACCGGCGTCTGATCGAATGGGCGGAGCGTACCGGTGTCGCAGTTCGAAGGCGCTGTGCTGACCGGCACGATGCGCAACTGGTCTACACGATAACTCTGCTGGACCGAGTCGAGTTTGAGCGTATGCGTACCGGCGTTGAGTTGGACGTTATTTGGCGCAACAAACCATTGGTATACGTCCCAGCTTCCTGTGCTGGTTACCGTGACCGGACCGGTGAAGTCATTATTGTCGATCTCAATCCGGTACTGCGCCGGAGTAGCATTCTGTGCCGCGGAAATTGCCAGGCTGTAAGTCCCGCTGACGGCAACATTGATCTGATAAGTCATCCACTCGCCGGTATCGAAGAACCGGACCGTACGTCCGCCGGTTATGTCCGCGATATCGACGGCGCTCTGGCGGTACGTAGACCCTGCATCATTGGTGGAAGTCATGTCATGATACGCCACGCCCTCGCCACCGCAATCGAAGTTCTCGGCTTCGATAATGGTCGGCTGCGTCGTTGAGACCGGGGCCGGGTTGCCATTGACCGGCGCCTGATCGAACGGGCGGAGAGTACCGGTGTCGCAGCCAGTTTGTGCGAAAGCTGAAGATACGAACGCGAAGAAAAGGACCAGAACCAGGGATGAAATACGGGTGGAATGACGCAGCATAGACGTTCCCCTATCAGGCGGAAAAAATGCCGGATGGCATAGCGCCTTTTTGAAGTTGTAGCTCAGGGGATTAGAGGTTAACGTTTAAAGACGCCTGACCGCTGCGGCGCTTACGATATGTCTGCCTGCAATGGACCAGCAAATCAAATCGTAGGATGGTTGTTGCACTCTCCCGGATGCCACACGGCGCAAGGGAACAAATAACGCCGTTCCATTCTGGGAATATTAAAAGAAATTCAAAACAGCAGGATGGTTGAGACGAGTTGGCCTCTGTCGAACTATACTGACTCTCCTTGAGAACAAACATGACTCCAGGCTATCCGCTCAGGCTCTTTGCGTTCACGATCATCAGCTTCAGTGTCGCAGCGGCACAGGCAGGAAAATCAGACGTCTGCCCGCGCGATGCAAAAGATTTCGCTGCTATTCAGCGGCGCGTTGATACCAATGATCCCGCGGCTCAAACTACATTGGCTTCGTGCTATGACCTGGGAATGCATGTAAATCCGGATGGAAAAGAGTCGATAGGCTTGCTCACCAAAGCAGCGAATCAAGGCTACGCCCCGGCTGAGTATGAACTGGGACGGATTTACCTTTATGGTCGCGGCATACCTACTGACTATGCACAGGCATTGATTTGGGAGCGCAAGGCGGCAGAGCAGGGCGATTCGCGCGCACAGCGTGACCTGGCGTTTATGTATGAGCGCGGCTTCGGCGTTGCCGCCGATCCGGCACAAGCAGCAGAGTGGAACCGCAAGGCCGCGATGCAGGGAAATGCGCAGGCGCAGCTGCATCTGGCCAAGGGGCTCGATGATGGGGTTGGCGTGAGTAAAGACAGTGAAGAAGCACGCAAATGGTATGCCAAAGCGGCGCGGCAGGAGCAGCCGGCGGCGCAGTTGGAACTGGCAAGACAGTCTGCTGGCCAGGGCAATTGTCCTGTGGCGGTCCACTGGTATGACGAAGCGGCTGGTCATGGCCAGGCGCAGGCAATGTACGAGCTAGGCAGACTTTATTTAGGCAAATGCGGACCGGACAAAGATAAGGCGTTTACTTGGTTTACGATTGGGGCGAAATTCGGATCCGATGAGAGTAAAGCAGAAGCAGAGCGACTGGTGCATAGGCTCACTCTCGCCCAGAAAAAGCATGCTGAATTTGCAGCGGCAGAATGGATCAAAGAGCATCCCGGCAGTGACAAAGAAGAGGATGAAGAAGAGAAGCGATAGAGCGGCTTTATACGGAGCGTAGATCTTAAAAAGTAAACACAAGGTCCCCTCCGTCCTACTCGTGCGCTGGTAAAGGCGCGCACTCGCTTAACGGACGTCGGGATGACGCGCGTTGATTGAATAGGAGAGAGGAAGAAAAGGAGGAGCGTTAAGCTCCTCCTCAGAAGCGAGGCCTCAGCTAATCAAAACCAGCCTTGTCCGTTCGGGTTCAGGGCTGTCTCAGCGAACGCGCGTGTTGCCGCCGCGCTGTGTGTGTCAGGGTTTTCATGGAACGGCACCACGACGTAATGAATTTCGCCGGCTTCAAGATTGACGAAGTTGTGGTATGCCGCGTAATCCACGCCGCCCTGCAGCCCTCCCAGAGTTGACTGAATGCCGGGAGCGAGAAAGACCACAAAGACAGTGCCCGCATTCGGCGCAGGAATGGCCTTGCTCTTCAACATGTCTGAAAGCTTCTGCTGAATCGTGAGGTCATTGACCTTGCTTTGGCTGAGATCGCTGAAGTCTTCGAGTTTTGGCGCGGCGCGCAGCGTCTTGATACTGTGCTGCTTTAACTCGGCAACTTGCGCATTCCCAGCGGATGCCGTGACATCCAGCAGGGAAGCTTCACGTCCTCGGATCTGCGTGTCACCCCATCCTGCTCCCAAGAAAATACTAACTTGCTGGGTTGAGGCCAGAACGGGGCCGCCATGGAACGTTTTTGGTCCAGCCACGGAAAGGTCAACCGGAACGATCTGGGCTTTACCGCCGTCGTCGTCAAAAGCCAAGTTTGGCTCCGCCGGACGGTCCACCGAAGCCTGTTGTTGCGCGGCCAGGACGCAGGTCACCATGCCGCAAAGCAATAAAATCCCAAGCGCGAATTTTTTCATAAGCTCTCCTTATTGCGTTACGTTCAGGTTTACGTCGTCCACGACGAATGAAGTTTGCAGCGTGGAGTCTTCCACGCCCTTGAAGAATATCTGGATTGTCTGCCCTTTGAAGCTGAGCAGGTTAAAAGACTTCTGCGAATATCCCGTGGCATGGTTCAGATTGGAGAACGTCGCCAGGGTGGAAAGTACGGTGCCGGACGAATTGCGTACCTGCACCGTTAGCGTATCGAAAGCTGTCGTCGTGCTGGTTTCAGCGGTATCGATGTGCAGGAAGAACGTGAGCGTTGCTGCGGTAGCGGCAGCGGGGATCGTCACCTGCTGGAGCACCGTGTCAGTATGCGTGGTGCCGTAGCCATCCATCCATGCGTCCCAGGACCCGGCGTGGGGCGGTTCGCTGGTGGAGTTGTTGATGACGCCGCTGGTTACGGTCCACGGCGCTGGGCTTGTGGAACCATTTTCAAACCCAGGATTGCCAAGGATCTGCGAGTTTGTGCCGCCGCCAGTTGAAACAGTCAAAGAAATTGTAGTGCTGTGAGAAACGCCACCGCCGCTGGCATTGATCGTGACTGTTGACGTGCCAGTCGCAGCGGTGCTGCTGGCGGTGAACGTCAGCGTGGAACTGCCGGAGCCTGGCGCTGCAATCGATGTAGGACTGAAACTCGCGGTCACGCCTGCTGGAAGTCCGCTGGCGGAAAGCGAGACGGCGGAGTTGAAGCCTCCGGAAACGGTTGTGGAAACTGTGGTTGTTTTTGTTCCACCCTGCGCCACGGACACGGTAGGGGGCGAAGCGGTAAGAGCGAAATCCGGAGTCTGCGTGCCGGGATTGAAAATAACATCCAGGACAGGATGCAGCTCGATTCCGTTAGGAGCAACGCCGGTTTGTCCGTGCAGAAAATCAAACATGCCGACGCCCTTGATCTGGACCGGGATGTTTGCCGTCTGAAAACTCGTGGTGGCGGTGAACCTGGCGTTGAATTCATTCCGCGCGTTGGTAATGCCCGCTAAAAACGGGCTGCCTGCGCCAACGCATGTGGGGGACGGGATCTCGACGATCATGGTGAGCCCGCCGGCATCTTTAAGCACCAGATGGTAGTCAGAATCGCTTTCCAGTTTGTACTGCGTCAGCGTGGCGTTGAGCACCCATTCCGTGGTCTCCCACGGCGACACGCGGTTATTGGCCGGGATAGGACTAGGCGCGGCCGGAGCGCGTAACGCAGCGATGGTTGTGTTACTGGAAGAGTTCAGGTTGACCTTGCCAACATCAGCGTCAGTCCCGGTTTTTACTGACCAGCGCTCTACGCCACATTGGGCGAACAGAGATGTTGGAACTACCAGCAGGAGTACAGCCAACAACAAACGACTACGGCGCAGATGGTGCATCATGCAGCCTCCAGGGTTTGTTTGGGGCCCAAAAACTATCGTGAATAATAGTTGCTGCGGACGAAATCAATATGCATTTTTCGTTAAAGTTGCAAAAATAAAATCCCGAAATGGAACGTGAGCTGTCAGGACTCTGCTCAAAATTATTTTTCTTGGATCGGCGTCATAGGTAGGAGCCTGAAAAATGCAAGAAATGTATTCAGGTTCCTCGATGGTCGCGGAACTGGTAGCGATGTGAATGCGGCGTTGCCCAACTATTTCGAATAAATTACAGTGCTTGATGCTAGTCCTATAGGATCAGCTTTGATGTCAATGCCCTCTATTCTGGTAGCAACGTGGGGCAACGGGCTATTCAGCGTCACTGGGAAAATGGTCCGTCAAGAACTCCCCGATCAATCGGTCCGCAGTCTGGTGGCCGATGGACGTGGCGGAGTGCTTACAATTGTTGGCGGGCATTCGCTCTGCCGACGATCCCCTGATGGCGAATGGGCTGAGATCGTAAAAACCGAATTCAACCTTTCATGCTGCGTACCAATCGGAAATGTTGTGTTCGTTGGAACCGACGACGCACATATCCTGCGCATTGATGCAGACGGCGCGCAGCAAAGGTTGACGGGTTTTGATGCCGTAGCGGGCCGCGACAAATGGTACGCAGGGTCGGCGATCATTGACGGCAAGCGGATGGGGCCGCCGCTGGGAATTCGTTCCATGGCGGCGACATGCGATGGTGGTGTAATTCTGGCCAACGTCCACGTTGGCGGAGTTCCGCGATCAACCGACGCCGGCTTAACTTGGGTGCCTACTATCGATATCGATAGCGATGTTCATCAGGTCTGTACACATCCAACCCGGCCTGACATTGTGATAGCAGCGGCTGGGGTGGGTCTTTGCATGAGCCGCGATGCAGGAACGACATGGACTATTGAACAGCAAGGACTTCATGCGCACCATTGCTCTGCCGTTGCTTTTGGGAGAAACGACATTTTTGTGTCAGCAGCCACCAGTCCTTTTGCGGCGGAGGGCGCAGTTTATCGACGCCCGATCGACAGCAACGGTCCCCTGCAGCCTCTGGGTGGGGGCATGCCAAAGTGGACCGGCGGCAGCGCCGATACCAACTGCATTGCGACCCGAGATTCAATGACCGCTGTAATCGACCGATCAGGGCAGCTTTACGTGTCGAATGACGATGGTGCTTCCTGGTTGTCTCCATTGGATCGTCTTGATCGTCTAACTCTTCCATGCGGGCTTTACATCTGTTGACCCGGCCACGTCACCTCCAGCAGCTTTGATAGGTCCTGATTCTGGATGACGCCTTCAGGTCCGTGTTTCCTGATGACTTGGCAGCATCACTCTGGGAAAACTATTCTTTACAGTCTATTGGCGCGGGAGCAAACTATATCTGGTACTCTGCTTCCATTCAAGGAACGTTTATGACAAGCGCTTGCCCCAAGATCTTGTTGGGTTGTGTCCTGATGCTTCTGCTGGGTGCGGGAATGAAACCCCAGACGTCAACTCCCGCCGCGTCGGACCAGCCTGCCCAAGCTGCGCCGGCGACTGCTCCGGCTCAAGCCCCGGCCCTGGAAAAAGACAAAGAGCAAAAGCCCGCTCCCGTGTATGAATCGGCCACGGTGCTCAAGAGTATTACCCGGCTGGTGGTGGTGGATGTGGTGGCCACGGATAGAGACGGCGCCGTTGCCGATCTCAAGCAAGACGATTTTACCGTGTTAGAAGATGGCAAAGAGCAGAAGATCCGGGTATTCAACTTTCAACAGCCACATGCGAACCCGCCCGGAACTGCTGCGGTGGCGGCATCCAAGCCGCCGGAAAATGTTTACAGCAACGCGGCGCACTTCAGCGCCAGCAGCTCGCTCAACATCCTGCTGCTGGACGCGCTGAATACCAACCTTCCGCACCAGGCTTATGTGCGGGACCAGATGATTCGCTATTTGCAGAAAATGCCGCAAAGCCAGCCTGTTGCGGTTTACATGCTTAGCACCAAACTCACGCTTTTGCAGGATTTCACCGACGATCCTGAGGCATTAAGAAAGGTAGCCAAAGAAATCAAGAGCAGCGTGTCGCCGCTGCTGGATAATCCTTCGGGCGGCCCGGACGCGGAGCTTCTACCGGCGGGTCTGGCTGATTCTGGCCTGATGCCGGCGCAAATGTTCAACGCCATGCAAAGCTTTGAGCAAGAACGTGTCGCCTTCCAGACCGACCTGCGACTGACCTACACACTGAACGCGCTCACTTCAATTGCGCGGGCGCTTTCCGGCTATCCGGGACGCAAAAACCTGATCTGGATATCGGAGGCTTTTCCGCTCAGTATTGATCCCAACATGGAGCTGACCGGAGATACTTTTGCCGGAACCCGCAACTACGGTTCCCAGATCGCTGAGGCCGCCGATTCGCTCATCGACGCCCAGATTGCCATGTATCCTATTGACGCGCGGGGATTGGTGCCCTCCTCACTGTTTGACGCTTCCAATTCCGGCAGAGATAAGTTTGGGCGTTCAATGTCACGCCCCGGCAGAATGCCTGCGGCCCTGAGCGCTGAGTCTGCCCAGTTGCAAAGCGTGCACGGAGCCATGCAGGAAATGGCCGACCGCACGGGCGGAAGGGCGTTTTACAACACCAATGGCATTGACGCGTCTATCCGCAAGAGCATTGAAGATGGCTCAACCTATTACACGCTGGCTTATTATCCTGAAAATAAAAACTGGAATGGCAAGTTTCGCAAGATCCATGTAAAGGTGAATCGGTCCGGTGTGAAGCTGCGTTACCGCCTTGGGTATTACGCGGTGGATCCCACACTGTTTGCCGAGAAGAACCAAAAGCAGCAGAACTCCGCGTTTGCCCTGGCGTTGAGCCCGGATTCGCCTATTGCTACCGGCCTGCCTTTTAATGCGCTGGTGATGCCGCCGGCCGAAGCAACGCCAAAGACCGTGCGCGTAAATTTCGCTGTCGATCCCCACGCCATCAGTTTTGAGCGCCAGCCGGACGGACTGCAGCACGCGACGGTGGAGTGTACTATCCAGGCGTTTTCCGCCAAAGGCAAGCTGGTGCGTGGCGAGCTTACAACGGTCAAGGCCGCATTGAAGCCAGACACATTTTCCAAGGTGATGCAAGATATGTTTCCGTGCCAGCAATCGATCGACCTGGAGCCCGGCAAATATTATTTGCGGCTTGGCGTGCGGGATGATCGCACAGGCTTGATCGGCACCACGAACGCCAAAGTAGCCGTGGCGTCAGTTGCACCGGCAAAGCCATAGCAGCTACAAAAACAGTGCACAATTGATGATACTGGTGGAAACTTTAGTTTTCGCCGTCGTCGCGCTTGGTCTGGGCACAAGCCGGCCAAAAGCTGCGCCAAATGCGGGTTCTATGCACCCTCGCGACATGCATCGAGCCAGAGCGTTCCCGATCATGCAACAGTAACGTCACCTCAGTAACTTGTTGGCGCGATTCTTACACCAATATCTTTGAAGCAGAGCCAGGTTGCCGCACCGGCACCTGACGAGGAGAATCGCCATGGCTGCTGGAGATATCACGTTCGTGAAGTGCCCTCGTGGGGATTCTTTTCCGGTCCGCAAAACCGCCAACCCTTCAGCGGGACACCAGCAGATTGTCTGCCCCAGATGCGGGCACGACTTTGACATAACCATGGACGAAACCGTGGAGCGGCTCTCGCCTGAGCCAAAGCTTGCGTTAGCAATAGCACGATAAGCGGAAACCGCGGTCATCTGTTTTACTTATCCTTCCGCTTCTTCCTGCAGTGCGGTTACCCGACTACCAACGATGACTTCGGCGGGTACTTCCGTCCGGGCAAAGGGCATGGCTACGGAAAAATTCCGGGTAGTTGCGGCATTTCAGGCAAGCTCATGCAGATCTGCTGTTCAGTCAACTGCTCATTTTTCTTCGATCCCCTGTCATAACAGCCAGTCGCGGGAGCGGAGGGTATCCAAGAAAATGGAGCAGTTCCGGACCCGTCTGGACAAGATGCGTTCATGCCGGTCCTGAAATCGTATTGGCCCAGATGCCGCCTTTCGTCGTTGCTCAGATTTTTGTGGAGGAGAAATGAACAAGAAACTCATTCTGATTTGTATTTGCGCCCTGGCACTCACATGCGCGGGTCTGCAAGCCCTGGCCCAGGATAAGCCTGACCAGCAGCCACCCCCCCAGACTGCGCCCGGCGCGCAGACCAATCCCCAACCAAGTACAGACTCCAGCCAGGCGGCGGTATCCGATACCGATGCTGCTGCCGCCGTGGATGCACGGCTGCAACAGCTCACCACCGAGCTGGGCCTGAGCGACGACCAGAAAACGCAGATCAAGCCCATTTTGCTGGATGCAGCCAAGCGGCTCCAGGCAGTCAAGAACGATTCGACGCGGAGCGTCGAAGCGAAGAAGAACAAAATGGATGAAGTCCACGACAGTGCTCGCGGCCAGATCAGGCAGTTTCTGACCCCGGACCAAGGCAAGAAGCTGGACGCCATGAAGGCGGAAGACATTATCTAAACAACCAACGTCAACTCATAACCAAAATGGGGAAAGGCGGCAGGACCTTCCCCATTTCTATTCTTCTTCTTCCTGCAACGCGGTTAAAAGCTCGTCCTCAACGTCCCAGTTTTTAAGCGCTTTGATAGCAACGCCTACGCTGAATCCGGCTCGCATGAGCCCGCGAAAAATCCGCGCTGCTTCTTTGTCAGTGGTTGGTTTCTTTAGACGTTTGCGTTTCAGATATGCCCGCGCCAGCTCTTCTTCATTCACTGCGGCGTAGGCTTCGTCGACTACTTTTTCGATCACATCCTGGTGTACGCCTTTCACTTTCAGGTCAGTGATCACGCGGCGCTTGCCAAACTTCTCATTATCACGGCGGAAACTGGAGTAAGCAGCGGCGTAATCCGTGTCGTTGAGATATTTCTGGTCTTTCAAGCGAAGAGCCACCATGTTGACGAGCAGCTCGCCGCGCTCGTCCTTGGGGACGCGCTGGCGCATTAACCGCTTTAGTTCTGCGACGGTCCGCATGCGCCGGCCAAGCGAGCGAACAGCATAGTCATAGAGTGCGTTCTCGTCGATGATCTCTTTGGGGCGCTTGAAAGCCACGGAGGAAGCATAGCAAAAGGACTTACGGCGCTTACTAACCATCGCTAGTTGTCAAAGAACGTTTCCGACCTCGACTATTTCAGGTCGGCCCTCAATGCGAGGAGTCAATCTGCTCTCAACTGCGGCTTTCCAATCGCTCGATCTGCCGATCTCAGGCTTCCTGGAATCGGCGTTATCCGCATTTCAATAGAAAGGTTTCGGGTTGTTCTGATCACCCGATGTCCCGATCACCGCGTTCACTGAGCTGCGCGGCGCAAAATCGCCGCGCCTCGACCTGTCATCCTGAAAGAGCGGTCGCTTTTACCGCGAATGAAGGACCTAAATTGGCGAAGCCCACTGATACCCCTACCCCCTCCTATCCCCATCCCAGATTGGCGTAGCTTTCAGGCACATCATCCCAACTCATCCCAGATTGGCGCGGACTTCAGAAGTTTGGCCTCGATTGGCGTAGACTTCAGGGCTCAACGAGGATCGTGTAGCACAGCCGCCCTCGGCTGTGGTTGTTCTCAGATCACTGTCCTCAGTGTGAATCAGTGGTGGTGTTTGTTCCTGGCTTTTCAAAGCACTGCTCTCAGCGTTAATCAGCGGTGGTGTTTGTTCTTGGGTTTTCAGATCAGTGTCCTCAGTGTTCATCAGTGGTGGGTTCTTCACCTTCTCAATCCTCTTCAACTTCTCTATCCGCTCGTCATGCGCATCCGTTGCCGTTTCCTCAGGCTGTATCTCCGTCACCATTTCTGCGTCCGCCTGCCCAAATGTGGTCTTGGGTGCGTTGGTCGCCGCTATCTGTATGGAATACAACAGCAACCCCGCTTTCTTTTCTGTAATCTCGTCGTCAATCAGCGCCCGTTGCACCAGCATTACCGCCATCTGGATCGCATTCGCGTCCGTCAGGGCCGGAAGAAGTAGATTTTCCGCCCGCGCTTTCCGCATCTGGTAGTGGGCATAGCAATATATGTCGTTCTTCATTTTGGGAGATTTGCAGACCGTGCCATCTTCTCTGAGCCACATGCATCTGGGTGCCTGGTCCGCCCGCTGCAGGTTTCGGCGCAGGTTGTAATAAATCTGCTGCTCCAGCGCCCGCTCATCCGTAATCTTATGGCTCGCATTGGGATTGCGCTCCAGATGGTTCTTGAGTGCTGCGTAAGCTTCGCCCAATTGCCGGCTCAGCCGTGCCGCTTCTTCCTGGATCTTCTGCTCTTCCAGTCGTTTTTGCCTTTGCAATTCCTCGTACTGCTCATTGGTCAGTCGTTGCCCATCCACAATCCAGTAGCTCATGTCTGATAACTTCCTTCTCCAGCGGTGAACTGGTAAAGTGCGCAAAATTATGTCGCTTGGCCCCGGTCCTTTTCTCTTTGATCCGCGCTCATCCGCGTTAATCCGCGGTAAAGGTTTTCTCCTTCGTGTTTCTTCGTGTACTTTGTGGTTAAAAAGCGTGCTTAAAAATTGTCCTTTTCCTGTTTGAGACGAAATGGCCCACTGTAGCGCACTTTCATTGAGCGAATCAATAGCGAAATAGGCCAATACGCGTTTGGAATCCGGCCATCTTGACCAGAAACCATGTAACTTTTACTCCTGCTGGACACGCCCCCTTGTTCCATGACAGATTCTGGTAGCGTAAGAACTCGTGTAGCACAGCCGCCCCGGCTGTGGTCTTCGATCAGTGACAAGGTTTTGCCCCCTGTGCAGACCCGTCGCGCGGACGCCCTTCGGGCATCCGTTATCGCGTCGCCTCTGCACAAAAAAACAAGAGACACCCGGGCGAAGCGCCCGGGTGTCGAAGGGTCGGCATGTCTCTTGCTCTTAACTTTGCATGGCGAGAATTCTTGGTGGAAGAGCGGCCTTCAGGGCCGCGAAAAGAAAACCTCAACCCTTGTCAATGTTGAGCGGAGTCCGAGGAACCCTGAGCTTGTCGAAGGGGACTGAGGACGCAGTCGAAACTTGAGCCGTTCTGAGGGCATCAGAGCCCGCAGGCGAAATCCCGAGCGCAGTCGAGGGAACTCCGAAGTCTCGATACTCTTCTCCGTCTCATGCCGCTTCAAGGAGTTCTACCCGGATCTGTCCTCGCAATTCACTTTTCGCGTATTGGGATGGGAGTGCATGCTAGCCGGGAAGGGTGGGTAGTCGTGAATGAACGATTCGAGCCCCGTAGGCGGCGACACCGAAATTCTATGTGTCAACAGTCCCACTTCGCGTAAGCCATTTCCATTGGTCTATTACCGCGCTTTGCTTCGTTGCGCGCGGGCCTGCGGCGCAAGGAAGGAGTCTGTTCTTGCGCCTTACGACACAACTGAGGTCGTGCCCTGACACTTGTTGTTTTGATCAATTGTGGGCATGGGCAAAGGAGAGGGTGCTCAAGTGAACCTGCACACTTGCCAAGAGCAACCCTGCTGCCTATGAACCCGAAGTGGCGATCATCCTACGCAATTGAGAAAGCACTCTCCGCGATTTCACCGCGCGTCAAGCAATGATATGGGGTACGTGACCGCGTAAAACAACAGTGTGATCCTGCACTAAGAATGTTCAGCAGCCTTGAGCCCTAAAATCTTGAAACGATTTGCGCTCCTTCATCACTATGTCTAAGGGAGCATCTCGCAAAAGCCCTCGTTCGGAAAGGGCCACTCGAAAAATGGAACCACCATCGGCCTCGCCAGAAAAACCGCGCATGAAACACTTTGGGCAAATCACCGGTATGATCAGCGGAGAAATTGCAATATTCGTTCTGCTTCTCGCTTCGTGTGCTCCATGCCTCGGGCAGAGTTCAATTGCTGGGCAGTCACAAGCCTCTATTTCCCCAGGAACGGCAAATAGCGAAATAAGTTTCTCTGAGAACCAGTTAGAGCAGATGCTTAGGCCTAAAGGCGCTTCCAAGCAAGAGGTCGCGAATCAGCAGATCGCGATTCAATACATTTTTGCCCATCCGGAAGTAGTGCATCCTTTCGGATACATACAGCTTGCAGATGTGCTTTGGAGGGCCGGTGATCGGGAACGAGCCGCTTTCTGGTTCTACATCTTTCAATCGCGCACACGCGCCTGGGTAGTTGAAGATCCCGATCCATCGCGTTACCCTGCCGCCAGGACTTCGCTCAATGAGGAATGGGGGAAGCCAATCAACGAATGGATTGGCAGCGACGTAAACGCGTGGCACGATCTTGCGGCGCGAGCGATCTCTTACGAAAAGAAATTTCCGTTTTACCGGGGCAAGATAGATAGTGCGTCGGATAGCGAATGGCAGGCTGCACTCATTGCCGAACGGCACACATATGAACAGGGGTTCACGCACGTTTTCACGAAGCTTCTGGCTGATGGGGGTAAAAGCAGCGGGGAGCAGCGTCGGGCGAATGGTCTCTATGTGGGTCCATGGAAGAACCCCGGACAGCCATTACTCGACGCATGGCGATAAGGCAAATCGCTTGCTGATCTCTGAGGTTTCACAGTCTCATTTCTATCTACACCGCTGAGGGCGGCGGGCCAGAAATTGAATGCAAGTGATTGGGGGGCGAAGCAGGTGATCGCCAGTTGAAAAGTCAGGGTGGGATCGATTTCTGATTTTTTCCATCCTGAATGATGCAGTGGATCCTCAACTACTGCGCAGCCAATGGAATCGGAGGTTGAGCTTTACGTGGCGTCTCCGGTTAAACCATTGATTCTATTTGCCAGAGTTTCCAAATCAGCACAGAGATACTCACAACCCGGCAGCTTGCCTTGCGTGATATTCTTAAAAGTAGCAAGATGGTGGAAACCATCCTTAGTAAAACGAGAGAAAAGGCGAATCAGTGACCCAAATTAAGGAAAAATTCGAAACTCGCAAGCTCCCGATGATGCCCATACGCGATGTGGTCATCTTCCCGTACATGATGACCCCGTTTATCGTGGGCCGCGAGTCTAGCGTGCGTGCCCTGGAAGAAGCTCTGGCTTCTGACCGCAAGATCTTTCTGGCCACCCAGCATGACGCGAGCATCGACGAGCCCAAGCCGAATGAGATTTACCAGGTAGGCACGATCGCCAATATCGTACAGAACCTGAAGCTGCCAGATGGCAATATTAAGGTGCTGGTGGAAGGCGTGGAACGCGGCAAGATCTTGAAGCTGACCAATACTGAGGGCTATTTTGAGGCTGAAGTCCGGACGGTGAAGTATCCCCCCGAGCCCACCAAGGCGCTGGAATCAGCCATGCAGCGCGTGCACAATCTTTTTGATCAATATGTAAAGCTCTGCCAGTCATTGAATCTTGAACCCGTGATTATTACCGGGATGAGCGATCCGGCCAAGCTGAGCGACACCATTGCGCAGAACCTGCAGCTTTCGATTGAAGAAAAGCAGGAGCTGCTGGAAATTTTTGATCCTGCGGAGCGGCTCAACCGTATTGCTGACGTGCTGGATATTGAAATTGAAAAGCTGAACATGGACCGCACCATCCAGACGCGGGTAAAGCGCCAGATGGAGCGCGCACAAAAAGAGTACTACCTCAACGAGAAGATCAAAGCGATCCAGAAAGAGCTGGGCCGCGGCGAAAAGAGCGAGTTTGACGAACTGAAAAAGAAGATTGACACCGCCGGCATGCCCAAGGAAGTGCATGAGAAGGCCATCCAGGAGCTGAAAAAGCTGGAAGCCATGCCGCCGATGTCTGCCGAGTCAACCGTTTCCCGCAACTACCTTGACTGGCTGCTCGCTGTGCCGTGGAAGAAAAAATCCAAAGAGATCCGCAACATTGAGCATGCGGAGAAAATCCTGAACCAGGACCACTACGGCCTGGAGAAGATCAAAGACCGCATCCTTGAGTTTTTGGCCGTGCGGCAGTTGGTGAAGAATCCCAAGGGCTCGATTCTCTGCTTTGTTGGCCCTCCGGGCGTGGGCAAAACGTCACTGGGCATGTCGATTGCAAAAGCCACGGGCCGCAAGTTTGTACGCATGTCACTAGGCGGCGTACGCGATGAAGCTGAAATTCGCGGCCACCGCCGCACTTACATTGGCGCTCTGCCGGGCCAGATTATCCAGATGATGAAAAAAGCCGGCACCAAGAACCCGGTCTTTATGCTGGACGAAGTGGACAAGATGGCTTCTGACTTCCGCGGCGATCCGTCTTCCGCGCTGCTTGAAGTGCTTGATCCCGAGCAGAACTGGATGTTCCAGGATCACTACCTTGATGTGGAATACGATCTGTCGCAGGTTTTCTTCGTCGCGACGGCCAACGTGCTGCACACCATTCCCGCCGCGCTGCAAGACCGCATGGAAGTTCTGCGGCTGCACGGCTACACCGAGCTGGAAAAAGTTGAGATCGCAAAACAGTTCCTGGTGCGCAAGCAACGCGAAGCCACCGGACTGACAGAAAAGCAGCTCACGTTCGGCGACGATGCTCTGCGCGAGATTATCCGTTCGTACACGCGCGAAGCCGGCGTGCGCAACCTTGAGCGCGAGATTGGAAACATCTCCCGCAAGGTCGCGCGCAAAGTGGTGAAAGATGCAACGTACACGGCCGACTTGACCGCTGAGAAAGTGAACGAGTTCCTGGGCGTCACCAAATTCCGTGACACGCTGGCAAATGAAAAGAGCGAAATTGGGCTGGTCACTGGGTTAGCGTGGACAGAGGTCGGCGGCTCGATTCTGAGCATTGAAGTCGCCATCGTAGACGGCAAAGGCAAGCTCACCATCACCGGCCAGTTAGGCGACGTGATGCAAGAGTCGGCGCATGCCGCCATGTCGTACGTGCGCTCACGCGCCCTGCGGCTCGGCATTCCTAAGGATTTCTATCGCAACTTCGATATCCATATTCACGTGCCGGAAGGAGCCATCCCCAAAGACGGCCCTTCTGCCGGCATCACCATGGCTACGGCGATTTCCAGCGCGCTAAGCAAAATTCCCGTGCGTCGTGATATCGCCATGACCGGCGAGATCACGCTGCGCGGCAAGGTACTGCCCATCGGCGGGCTGAAGGAAAAACTGCTGGCTGCACTGCGCGCCGGGATCAAGGAAGCGATCATCCCGAAAGAAAACGAAAAAGACCTTGCGGACGTGCCGGAAAATATCCGCGGCCAGATGAAGGTCCATTTTGTGGAAAGCATGGACCAGGTCCTGAAGGTTGCGTTGGAAACACCGCTCCCGGACTTCCCGGAAGAAGGCGCACAGACGATCCCAGCGCCGGCCGTACAGCCGGAGATATCGAGAGAGCGCTATTTGTAATTTCTGTTCGTTGGCTCCCAAACCGTCCGAGTTGATTTTGGCTTGGACGGTTTGTTTGTGCCTGAGCCATGGGCGCGCTAAGAAGCAGACGGTCTTGCCGGCACTTTTTGCTTCAGGCCCAATTTCTATTGGATGGACGTTCCAGGCTCGACCGAAGGGCTTGTGGAACCTATTTGCTGGCCACTCAACGATGTGCTTACTACATGGTCAGGGTTGCTGGCAGCATCAAAAATTTGCGTTACGCCATTGTTGATGGCTGCCTGCAACGTGAGCACGTTGGTTTCCGGCGTGAGAACCCCAACAAAAGCTTTAGGGAAAATCAGATGAACGACGCCTGCCAGCGGCCAGCCATCGCCGCCTTCCGCAAGCCGGGAAGATATCACGGCTACATCGAAGAAGTGCTGCGTAACAGCGAGCAGCGCGGTGGGAAGGTCGCGGGCCACAATGGCAACGTATCCTTTGCTGACAAAGGAGCTTTGAAAAGCCGAAAGCACGCTCATGTCCGCATGGACAATCAGTGCTGTTTTCGTCGATTTGAGCGTGTCACTCATTGCTTTTCATTCCTGAATGCCATCAACCGGCTGACCGCCCGCTTCAGTTCGTCAAGGTCCACCGGCTTTGTGGCCAGATAATCCACTTTCATCTGCAGAGCAGCAGCGGAGTTATCTATGCTTGCGTATCCGGTACATACAACTACTGCTGGTTTGGGATGCAAACGCAGGGCGGCTCGCGCCACTTCCAGCCCAATATTTTCTTTCTCCATGTTGAGATCGGTAATCACCGCGTCAAAAACGTGGCCGTCCGCCAGAAGTTTCAGTGCTCCGGCGCAACTATTTGCGGTAAGGACGGCATATCCTTCGCGTTCAAACACCATCTTCAATGTGAGCGCCACATTGTTTTCATCATCGACAATAAGGAGAGAAGGCTTTCGAGCCATAGAGAGAAGAATCTTTAAAGGATCGCCTTTAAAAGGATCGTTAATTAATTGTACTCCTGTGAGCTGCTGAAAAGTGGCTGGTCTATCTCTGCCTGGATGCCTGCACTCCTTGTTTTCTGCTGGCGGAGTTGCGGGCTACCAACAAGCGGACGACCTTCCGTATCTCTTCCACTTCCAGCGGCTTAAAGCCGCAATAGTCCACGCGCAGGGCCAGAGCTGCGCGTAAACGCTCAACGTTGGGATATGAGACGTAAACAAAAATCGCAGGATGATGCTCCAGAGACTTGGCTTCGCCGGCCAGCCGCAGTCCCAGAGCTTCAGCCTCCAGATCGAGCTCTGTAATCAGAATGTCCCAGCTCTCGCGTTGCAGCAGGGTCGTTGCGGCCGCATAAGAAGTTGCGGTACTCACCTGATAGCCGTCCCGTTCAAGAATCATTCTGAGCGTAACAATCACGCTCGGTTCGGGATCAACTAACAGAACAGACGGCATCCGCCCTCAATACTACGTGAGTTGTAAGCGAAATTCACTGACTAGGATGAGTCTATATGGTGATGAGTTGCGTCGACCATAGATCGCAAGGGTTACCAAGGGGAAACGCGATTCAGGCAGGAGCGCAGCTTGGGGCGCTCCTGCTTTCTGAATAGGTTTGGTGGCGATCCAGAACGGCTGGATCAGGGCACCTGGACGAAGATCATCGATCGAGTACCTGCTCCGCTCTGTAGTTGTAAGCAATAAAATGCGGGGGAACAGAGGCGCAAACTGCTGCTGTTTCTGAATGGATGCACGGCGTGTGTGAGCTGTTGCTGCTGTATTTTTTGCTTGCTCGTCAAGAATGATTGAGGCCTTTTAGTTGCGTCACTGAATTGTTGTCCCGCGCTCTTCATTAAAAGGCACCGCGGCTATAGGGGGCCCCTCGCTACGCTCAGGATTTCAGAAAAGCGTAAAATAGCAATAGCCATGCGCCGCGTTTACCTAGATAACAACGCCACCACTCCCGTGCTGCCCGAGGTGTTTGAGGCGATGCGGCCCTACTATCTGGAGCAGTTCGGCAATGCGTCGTCAATTCACCACTATGGACAGCACGCCCGCGCGGCCGTGGAAAAGGCGCGGGCATCGGTAGCGGCTCTGGTGAATGCTCGTCCGGCGGAAATTGTGTTTACCAGCGGCGGTACTGAGGCGGACAACCTGGGCATCTTTGGGCTGGTGCAGCGCGGCGATCACATAATTACTTCCACTATCGAGCACAGCGCGGTCATGAATTCCTGCAAGCGGCTGGAGCAGATGGGATGTGAAGTGACTTTTCTTCCTGTCGGCGCGCAGGGAGAAATCTATCCCGGCAATGTGGAGATGGCATTGCGCCCGAACACGCGGCTCATCAGCGTGATGATGGCGAACAATGAGACCGGGGTAATTCAGCCGGTGGAAGAGATTGGCAAGATTGCGCAAGAAGCCGATGTTTTCTTTCACACCGACGCAGTACAGGCAGCCGGCAAGATTCCGATTGACGTGCAGAAAATTGCCTGCGACGCGCTATCCATCTCAGGGCACAAAATTCATGCGCCACAAGGAACGGGCGCGCTTTACATCAAGAAGGGAACGCTCATCCAGCCGCAGATTTATGGCGGCAGCCATGAACGACAACGCCGCGCGGGAACGGAGAATCTCCCGGGAATTGTTGGCATCGGCAAGGCGGCGGAAATGTCAAAGCAATGGCTTGAAAGCGGCGGCCCAGCGGAGATGGCTGCGATGCGCGACCGCTTGCAGGAAGCGATCCTTGCTGCGGTGGAGGACATGGGCGTGAACGGCATGGGCGCTGCCCGAGTCCCGAACACGACGAATCTGTGGTTCGATCACATTGAAGGAGAAGCGCTGGTGATTGCGCTTGACCTGAAAGGACTCGCCGTTTCGAGCGGAGCCGCGTGCTCATCCGGCGCGATTGAGCCTTCACACGTGCTGCTGGCCATGGGATTGCCGCACCAGCGAGCGCGGGCCAGTATCCGCATCAGCCTGGGCAAGCAGACCACGAACGACGATATTGACTTCGCGATTAAAGTGATTCCGGAGACGGTGGCGCGCCTGCGCGAGATTTCTCCGGCGTACCAAAAAGTTGCCGCAGATTCGCGCGGATGAACGCAGATCGAGTTTCGGATCAATGCTTCCATAAAGAGTTGCGCCAAGAATAAGTAGCTAGGCTTTAAGAAATGGTGTAACCCAAACACAAGGTCTCTCCGCTCTACTCGCGCGCTGATGACTGCGCGCGCTCGCTTACGAGCGTCGGGATGACGAAGGTAAGGGAGAAAGCAAAAATTAAATGATCTTTCCTCTCATTCGCTTCTGAGCACCACCAGTGGATCGACGCGCGTGGCCCGCAACGCCGGCACCGCACATGCCACCAGGGCAAGGCCAGCCAGCAACACTGAGACAGCGATAAATGTCGGCAGATCGGTGGACTTGACGCCGAACAGAAGTGACGTGAGGGCCCGCGCCGCCCAGACGCCGCCGACTATCCCGATAGCAACGCCAATGCCAATGAGGCGCGCGCCCTGCCCTAGGATCAAACGCAGAACATTCGACCTTTGCGCTCCAAGCGCCATGCGCACGCCAATCTCCTGGCTGCGCTGCACCACGAAATACGAGAGCACGCCATATATCCCGATTGCCGCCAGAAATAATGCAATCGCGCTGAACCCGCCGAAGAGCCATGCAGGAGCGCGCTGGGGCGCGAGCGATTCTGCAAGCACATCATCCATCGTCTTCACGTCGGCCAGGGGCTGATTGGGATCGAGCTGCTGAATCCGGGAACGTATGGCGGCAACGGCGCTCAGCGGGTCCTGGCTGGTTCGAACCACCAGGTTGGTGTCGAGATATTCCATGAGGGCCGCGTTCTGCGAATAGAGCATAAAGGTGCTCGCGCGGCGTTCAGCTGTCAGGGCCTCCTGCTTGGCATCGGCCACCACGCCGATAATCTCTGAGAAGCCGGGATCTCCCCAGCCCACGTCGATCCGCTTGCCGATTGGGTCCTGATTGGGAAAGACCTTCTGCGCAAGGGTCTGGTTCACGATCACGACTCGGGGGGAATTGAGGTTATCGCGAGAATCAAAGAATCTGCCTTTGAGCAGCGGGGTGCTCATCGCCTGGAAGTAATTCCCTTCCACATATTGCTTGTCCACGTTGGGCGAGTCGCCGGGGCGTCCCTCGATTTTAATTCCTCCATTGGTACTGTTTCCGGTGAGCGGGAGGGTGTACACCCATCCCGCGGACTGAACACCGGGCAGGGTATTCACATTCTCCAGAATTCTTTGCAAATAGAGAATCTCCGTCTTCGGCTCTTTGTAACGCACAGGCGAGGGCCGCACAGCCATGGTGATGACGTGGTGGGAGTTGAAGCCTTTGTCCACATTGATGAGGCTGATCATGCTGCGCAACAGCAGGCCGGCTGCAGCCAGCAGCACCAGGGAAATTGCGATCTCGCCTACTACCAAGACCTGGCGCAAGCGCTGTCCGCCGCCTGCGGTCTGGCGTCCGCCTTGCTTCAGGCGATCATGCAGGTTCCCGCGAATCAACTGCACCACCGGAGCCATGCCAAAGACCAGCCCTGTGGCAAGCGAGAGCAGCAGAGCAAACAAGAGAATCCGGCCGTCGAGATGTATGGCGATCGCCTGAGGCAAGCGCCGTTGCAGCAATGAAGTCAGGAAGTGGAGGCTGCCCCATCCCAGCAGAATTCCCAGTACGCCGCCAATGAGTGAGAGCAAGACACTCTCTGTCAGCAACTGGCGCGCGAGCCTAAGCCGTCCTGCGCCCAGCGAGATCCGGAGTGCGATTTCTTTTTCCCGCACGGCGGCACGCGCCAAAAGCAGGTTGGCGGTGTTGGCGCAGGCGATCAGCAGCACGGCAATCACGCCGCCAAGAAGCACAAACAGCAGCGGCCGCGAATTGCCGACAAGGATCTGCTGGTAAGGGGTGATGGCAACATCCGAGAGCTCCGGGTCGGCCTTTTTGTAAGCTGGAATGAGCCCTGGCAGCGCAGCCTGGGCCTGCTTGAGGCTCACGCCCGGTTGCAATCGCGCGATGCCCGGAAGGAAGGCAATGTTGACATCGGGAGTCAGGCGCAAGGGCATTAGCAGCTCGAACGGATGTCCCAGACGAAAGCTGTCAGGAACAACGCCGACAATGGTGTAAACACTGTCATTGAGCGTAAGCTTCTGGCCCACTACAGAAGCGCTGGCCCCATAGTGCTTGTGCCAGAAGGATTCCGTGAGCATCACCACCCGGTCCGCGCTCTTGGGCTCTTCGTCGTCACGAAAGCCTCGGCCCGCGATCGGGGTGATACCCAGCGTTGGCAATAAATTGGCTGAAATTCGTACAATGGGCACCTCTTCGGGCTCTTGCATGCCGGTCATCGTCCCGATGCTGCTGAAATACGTAACCACCTGGTCGAAGAGCTGGTGCTGATCGCGCCAGAACTGAAAATTGGTATAGGTCATGGGCGTGTGTCCCGCCTGCTGGAAAACGTTCTCAATGAACACCAGCCGTTCCGCATGCGGATACGGCAGCGGACGCAGCAAGACTGTATCCACCACGCTGAAGATGGCAGTGTTGGCCCCAATTCCGATGGCGAGAACCAGTACGGCCACAAGCGCGAATCCGGGATTTTTTCTCAGCACGCGAAGAGCAAAGCGAATGTCTTGAATGAGAGCTTCCACACGTCCCCCCTATGTGGGATTTGACCTATTTCAGGCTAACAGGTTAGCCATGAATTTATGGCTCGACTGGGCAGGGCCAACTCGTGCTGACGGCTTCTATAATTGATGTTGCCATGAACGCGCCAAACTATTTCGAAATCCAGGCTGACGATCCAAGCCGCGCAGCGACTTTTTACCGCGAGATCTTTGGCTGGAAGTTCACTAAGGCGGAAGGACTGCCGGTGGAATATTGGCGGATTGAAACAGAAGGACCGCGAGGTGGTTTGCTGGAACGTCCTGCGAAGACGCCGCCTTCCCAGCACGGAACCAACGCCTTCGTTGCAGTCCCGGGCGTGTGCTGGCAGGGATACTTCATTGATACAGAAGGAAACACCTTCGGCATTTTTCAACCTGATCCAGCAGCGAAGTAACATCACAACACCTTTGAAATGCGGATGAGCGGGGAACATTTCTTATCTTTGGTGCCGCTGTGTCCATCCATTTGCTTCTAGCGCATCCAGAGTTCTAAGTAGAGACGTAGCATGCTACGTCTACAGCTATCGTTCCGCCGTTCAGGTTTATAATCTGCGCACCGCGATAATCAAAAAATCGATGTTCTGTCGCAGGGGGAAGATCAATGGCGGAGTCTGACGGAAACAAGCTACTCAAAAAGGCGGGCGAGGTACGAGCTGGTAATCTCCATTGGCGAAAGGTAGGCCGTACCCGGATCTTTGCACAGCTGCTGGTCTTTTTTATTGGAATTTTCCTGTTCGCTCCTGCTATAGGCCAAGAGAACACCTCAGGCAGCCGGACGGATCAAGCCGTCCAAACAGTCCAAAGGTCTCCTGCGGAGTGCACGCTGCCCAACGGGAATAACAGGGCACGGCGATTCGATGTAATCGTGGTGGGAGCTGGGATTGCGGGGCTCACTGCGACCAGGGAGTTGCAGCGCCTGGGCCATTCGGCGCTGATTCTGGAGGCGAACAATCGCATCGGAGGGCGCGGCTACGTCGGGTACATCGGGGATGAAAAGGTTCCAATTGATTATGGAGGGGCGTGGCTTCACGGCATTGCCACCAACCCGCTCACCGGCATGGTTGATGCCATGGGCTTCCAGCGGGAGCGCACCGAACTCGACCTTCCTTATTTTGTCAACGGTCATGAAGCCAGTGAGAAAGAGAAGGAAGTCTTTGACGAAGCTGTAAAAGAATATGAAGAGGCGGTAGAGCTGGCCGCCACTTCCGTTGAAGACCAGTACGCGCTGTCTGAGTTTGCCTGCAGTGAGTATAAAGAGCTGCGCCAAAGACACGTGCCACTGAAAGAGATTTGCCGCGACCTGGGGAGCAGAATTCCGTTCAGCAAGGATTTTTTTCTACGTGATTGCCGGCGGCGCGTTCGCTCACCCGAGCAATTCTGCGCCATGGCGGACAAAGATTTGCGCGTTACCAGTGACGTGGCGAAAGATTACAGGCCTCGTCTCAAGAAATTCAATGACATCCTGCCATTGCTGGTTGCCAATGCGGGCCCGCTGGAGAGCGCCGCTGAGCTAGACAAGACCTCTGCCGTTGACGGCGCACACTTTGAAGCCGGAGAGGATGACCTCATCGACAAGGGTATGGGAGCTTTTGTTGAGAAACTTGGGGACGGCTTGCCAGTGTGCTTGAACTCGCCGGTCAGTGAGGTGGATTACTTCGGTGACGGCGTAAAGGTGAGCGCTGGAGGCAGAGTTTTTGAAGCTTCGCATGCATTGGTGACAGTCTCAGTAGGAGTGCTGAAGAAAAAGAAGATTGCATTCAACCCCGAACTGCCGGAAAGGAAACTCAAGGCCATTGCTCAACTGCAGATGGGAAACATGCAGAAAGTGATCATCCCTCTCACGCGAGATATTTTGCCCAAAGAGCCGATGAACTCATGGATACTCTATGAAGGCGACCTTCCCGAAGAAGCGCTGGATTTTGCCAGGATGCATCAGCTCCCGCTTGTGAATGGAACGCGGGTGGTAATGGCCTTTGTGATCAAGCCGCTCAACAAAAACATTGCGATCGGCTTTTTTGGCGGAGATTGGGCCAAGGCACTGGAAAGCCGGTGCGAAGGCGTGGAGCACAGTTCCGGCAGAAGCAATCCGGCGTGCGACGATCTCTCGATTGCCATCACCAAGTCTGCGCTTGCAAACATTTCCGGCGAAAAAAATATCGACGAAGACATTCAAAGTGAAGGAATTCAGCTAACGCGATGGAGCCTGGATTCAACTTCCTTCGGCGCGTATTCAGTGGCGGAGCCTAAACAGTGGTACCAGCGGCAGGTCCTGGCTGAACCCGTGCCGAACCCAACGGATCCAACCGGAACAAAGCGTCTGTTTTTTGCTGGAGAAGGAACGGCCCGCGCAATCTATAACGGTTCCTATCCAGGCGCTTACGAGTCGGGCCTGAAGGCAGCTAGAGATATTCACGCCGCAATGCTTGAAGAGAAGGCCAAGAAGGACGAAAAGTTTTAAAGCCCGTTCCACCAGGCGAAAAACATGCGTGCGGGGCTGGCTCGCCGATACTCTTAATTATCTCCAAAACTGCGATCGAACGCCTCTTTCCGCCTATTTGCTCATCTATAATTGATCTAGTTCCATGAGCACTAAGACCATTGCTGTAGCCATGTCCGGCGGTGTGGATTCGTCCACCGTCGCGGCCATGCTGCGCGCTGAAGGGCATAACGTGGTGGGCCTGACCATGCAGCTGTGGAACCAGCGGCGGCTAGCCGGTCGCGAGGGCATGCCGGAGAAGGTGCAGGGCCGTTGCTGCTCCATCGACGACGTTTACGACGCACGCCGCGTGGCCGAGGACCTTGGCATCCCGTATTACGTGGTTAACCACGAAGAGCGCTTTGAGCGCGACGTGGTGCGTCCGTTTATTGATGAGTATCTTTCCGGGCGTACGCCGATTCCTTGCAGCTTGTGCAACAACCATCTTAAGTTTGACCAGTTGCTGATTACCGCACGGCAGATTGGCGCGGATATGCTGGCGACAGGGCACTATGCGCGCTGCGAGTTTTCTGCCGAGCGTAATCGCTGGGTGCTGCGCCGCGCCGCTGATCCCGCCAAGGACCAGACATATTTTCTTTTTGGCCTGACGCAGGAGCAGTTGAGCCGCACGCTGTTTCCGCTGGGCCACATGAACAAGCCGCAGGTGCGCGAGCTGGCGCGCGAGCATCATCTGGCGCTGGCGGAGAAGCCAGACTCGCAGGAGATATGCTTCGTCCCCGGCGGCGATTACAAGCGCTTTATCGATGCATACCTGAACGAGCAGGGCGAGCAATTGCCTGACACGTCCGGCGAACTTGTCACCACAGACGGGAAGGTGCTGGGACATCATGAGGGCGTCCACAACTTTACGGTGGGCCAGCGCAAAGGGCTTGGCGTGGCCACAGGCTCGCCGCTCTATGTGATCAATATCAATGGCGCCGAGGGCAAGGTGACCGTGGGCGGAAATGATGATCTGCTCTCTCGCACGCTCATTGCTCGCGACCTGAATTGGATTGCCGTTGATGGACTGCATGAGCCGATTCGTGTGAGAGCAAAGATCCGCCATCGCCATGAGCCCGCGTCCGCGGTGCTGGAGAACGCTCCCAATGGCGAAGTGCGCGTGACGTTTGACGAGCCGCAGCGCGCTATCACGCCCGGGCAGGCCGTGGTGTTTTACCAGGATGATCTTGTCGTCGGCGGCGGATGGATTGCCGCAACGGCGCGATAAGCGACTCAGACGAAATCCAACATCATTCATACCGCAGCGCTATCAGTGGATCGACGCGCGTTGCCCGCCGCGCTGGAATGTAACATGCCAGCACTACAACCATGAAGAGAGACACGGCTATGCCAGCGAAGATCAGCGGATCATGCGGATCAACGCCATAGAGCATGCTGGAGAGCGCGCGTGTGGAAAGATATGCCGCAGCTGTGCCGATCAACAAGCCAAGCATCCCGATGCGCGCGCCCTGGCGCAAAATCAGGCGCAGCACGTTGGCCCGCCCAGCGCCCAGCGCCATGCGGATGCCGATTTCGCGCGTGCGCTGTACCACGCTGTAAGCGATGACGCCATAAATGCCAATCGCAGCCAGCACCAACGCCAATCCGGCAAAGATGACTAGAAGCAGGCTATTGAATTTCTGCGGTGACATCCAGGCCTCAAGTCTTTGAGTCATCGAGTACACGCTATAGATCGGTTCTTCGGGCGCAATCTGCTTCATTGCCTCGCGGACAGTCGCAACCAACGCATTCGGCTCGATCCGGCTGCGTATCGCAAAAAACGTCCACGACGGGAGCTCGGCCTGTAAATTGCACAGATAAAGTTCGGGAAAGCTTGGCGCACCCAGGTCCTGATGTTTTACGTCGCCCACCACGCCCACGATTTCATAAAGGCGATCGTGGCTTTTCAGTCGATGTCCGAGCGGATCTTCATTGGCAAAGAATTTTTTCTTAAACGCCTGATTGATCACGGCGACGAAAACGCCATTCTGGTTATCGTGCACTGAAAACTCGCGGCCTTGCAGCAGTCTGATCCGCATAGTGGAAAAATAACCTGGGCTCACGGTGCGATAATCGGCGTGAAGCAGCAGCTGCGGGTCGGGTGCGCGGCCTTCAATATCAAAGGACGATCCACTGCGCGAGCCGGCAAAAGGCAGATCATTGGTCGCGCCCACCGATTCCACTCCCGGCACCGCGGCAAGCCGCTCAGCAATGCGTTCATAGAACTCGCCTTTCTGAGCGGAGGTAAACTTTCCCGCAGGCACGGCAAAGCGGAAGGTAAGAATATTTTCCGCACGAAAGCCGGTGTCAACGTGCTGCAATCGCCACAGCGTTTTGGCCAGCAGGCTGCCGCCGACCAGCAGGACCATGGCCAGAGCGACTTCCGCTACCACAAACAGGCTACGCAGGTGCAGCCGATCAGTAATTTGTGATACTGTGCCACTTTCTTTCAGAGAAGAATTCAGATCGATTCGCAATGCGCTTAGCGCCGGGGCCAGTCCAAACGCGATTCCTGTGAGCACGCAAGCAATGGCGGTAAAGGCGAGCACCCGGCTATCCATTTGTAGATCGCGCAGCCGAGGTACCGCGCCCTGGCTTGCGGCCACAACAAGGCGTCCAGCGGAATATGAGAGAGCCAGGCCAAGAATTCCGCCCAGCGTTGCCAGCAAAACGCTCTCCGCCAGGAACTGCTGCATCAGCCTTGCGCGGGTGCCGCCCAGTGCGCTGCGGATAGCAACTTCTTTTTGCCGTCCGACGGCGCGAGCCAGCAAGAGACCAGCCACGTTGGCGCAGGCAATCAACAGCACAGCCAGCACCGCCACCCAAAGCACCAGCAAGCTCCGTCGCGCATTGCCTACAATTTCATTTTGCAGTGACACCAGCCGTACGCCGAAGCCGGGTTGATGATACGTTGCGGCCAGCCGCTCGGCGATGGTGTCCATCTCCGTCTGCGCCTGCTGCAAGCTCACGCCCGGCTTCAGCCGACCTATCGATTGCAGATAGTGGCTGGGGCGGCTCGTGCCCTTCAAGTCAAAGCCCGGCAGGCACCATGCGTCTGTGCGATCGCGAGGCAGGCCAAAGCTGGCAGGCATTACGCCCACAATCGAATAAGCCTGGTCATCCAGGAGCACTGACTTGCCGACAATCCCAGGATCGCCGCCAAAATGCCGCTGCCACGCTCCATATCCCAGCACGGCCACACGAGGCTTGCCCGGCTGATCTTCATCGGGAAGAAACGTGCGGCCCTTGAGCGGAGAAACTTTCATCACATCAAAGAAACTAGCCGTAACAAAAAGCGTGCTCAGGCGGGCCGGCGCTTTCTGTCCGGTCAGGACCACGCTCGAGTATTCATAGGTGGCCATCTGCTCAAAGCCCTGGCTCTGGCTGCGCCAGTCAAGAAAGTTATAGGGTGAAACCGTGTTGTGCATGTCGCCCCGGCGCGCGTCGGTCTCCCAGATCTGTACCAGCCGGTTAGCTTGCGGATACGGCAATGGCCGTAGCAGCACCGTGTTGAGCACGCTGAACATCACGGTATTGGCGCTCATGCCCAGCGCCAGCGTAAGCACGGCGGCGACGGCAAAGCCCGGTGACTTGCGCAGCAGGCGGAATGCGTAGCGGAAATCTTGCCACAGAGTTTCCATGAATCCTCTCGCACAACTCTGAACGCGTAGTTTAGCCGGACTTGCAGAAAATCGGTTAGCTTAATTGATGGCGATCTGGTGGTGGGTACACCTTACATGGAAACAACACGGATGACACTGATCGAAAAGACCCGTCTGTTAAACTTTCCGCGCTACCCCCACAGGAGAAGCCCAATGGTTCTAAAAATTTTCTCGCACAGGTTTTGCTCGGCCCTGATTTTGCTTGCCGTCATGTTGACGGCCGTCGTTCCGGCCACGCTGCGCGCGCAGGACATTAGCGGCGACTGGCAGGGAACTCTTTCCGCCGGCAAGGACCTGCGGATTATCCTGCACATTGAAAAGAACGCCCCGGAGCCGAAAGACGCTCAAAAGAATGCGACGGAGAAAAACGTCCCAGCGAAAGCAGAGAAAAATACCTGGAAAGCCATGCTCTACTCCATCGACCAGGGGCCAGACGGTATTGCGGTCAGCTCGGTGACGTTTCAGGATTCAACCCTCAAGCTGGCACTCGAACTGATTCGCGCTACCTATGAAGGCAAGCTGAGCGCCGATGGGAAATCGATCAAGGGAGTGTGGGTACAAGGGCTGCCGTTGACGCTGGATTTACAACGCGCCACCAAAACGACGGCGTGGCCGCGCGACCCGTCGCCGCACAAAGTGCAGTTCATTACTGTGGAGAACAACGTAAAGCTGGAAGTGCTGGACTGGGGAGGCACGGGCCGCCCGCTGGTGATGCTGGCCGGACTGGGAAATACGGCGCACGTTTTTGAT
>DASXKZ010000303.1:0-46907 GCA_036496525.1 Candidatus Angelobacter sp. | reverse complement strand
GCAAGAATGGTCGCGGTCGTCCCATGCGGGACATCGGCGTCCACGGTTAGCTTTCCGGTCTTGTCAATGGAAATGCCTTTCACTGCCCGTTCAATGGACCAGGTAACGCTGGCTTTCAGGGGGAATGATGGGCCATCCGGGACTGGATACGTGACCTGAAGCTGGCGGGAAGAGCCTGCGGCGATTTCAATCTCGCCGATACCTGCATTCTGCATCGCCCAGTCATCCGGCTCTGCCTTCGGTTTCTGGATCGAGCACGCGATGGCCAGGAATACTACGCAGCAAATGACCAAAAGTTGGTCTCGTGACCGGCAATCTTTCATCCTTACGCTTTCTCCTGTTGGCGGCGTACCGCAACAATTTCCGCCATGATGCTCAACGCAATCTCTTCTGGACTCTGGGCTCCAATCGCAAGGCCGGCCGGAGCACGCACAGCAGCCAGCTTTGCTGCCGGGATCGATTGCGCGCTAAGGCTTCGAATCACTTCCTGCGCCCGCTTCTTATTAGCCACCAGCGCTATATAAGAAAAACCGGAGAGCACCGCTTGCTGCACGGCTTCTTCATCAAACTGACCCCGGCTGGCCACCACGCAATAACGTTCATTCGAAGCGGGCAACAATGAGAAATCCAGCGCGTGCAGTATACGGTCAGTTCCCGGCAGTTCAGAGAGTCTTAAGAATGGATCAACGACCGTAACAACGAAATTCAAGACTCGTCCAAACCTGGCCAGCGCCTGTACCACCGCATCGCGTCCGACCAGCACGAATTCCGGAAGTCCTGGAACAATGTCTTCCCTGCTTTCCAACGCCGCAGTACGGGATTCTCTGGGCTGTCCAGCCGCGTTCAGGCTTTCCAAATCATCCTGGCTATCGATATCGAGCAAAATTCCCAGATCATCGACCGACAACTTAAAGATGTCTTCTGTGTGATCGCCGAAAATTCCTCGGCAGCCAACATCGCCCTGCAGCGCCTGTACATCGTCAAAGACAGATCGGTCCAGCAGCACCGGATTGCCGCGAAACCCCCGATACATAGGGATAATGATCTGCGGCCTATGCTCTTGGCGGGTTTTGATCAAACGATTGAACGTTTCCGAACTGATCCATGGTTGGTCCGCCAGCACGATCAGCGCTGCGGTTGCATCTGCACTCACCGCCGCAAGTCCACTACGCAATGACGTGCCCATGCCTTGCTGATAATTCGGATTAATTACAACCTTCAAACCCTGCATTGCAATCGTCTTCTGCACTTCATCGGCTTCGTGGCCTAACACCAGAATGATCTCGCTCACATCGGAGGCACGCACGTTCCTCAGCGTTCGTTCCAGAATTGTCTCGCCGTCAATGCGCAGCAATTGCTTGGGCGTTCCCATGCGGCGCGACATTCCTGCAGCAAGCACGACTGCAGCTACCCCGGATTGTGCTTCCTGCCCGCTCATCTCTATTTCAGGTCGTCTCTGTTTAGATCGTCTCTATTTCAGATCAAGGCAAAGCCTAGCGACCGAATCCGTTGAAGTCAATTTCAACCGACAAATCCGCTATCCCGCTCCACTTTGTTGTACCGTATTAATGGACGGGAGAACTGACTGGATGCAAAAGAGCGATTTACCTGAGCCCTGGCTGCGCGGCACTCTGAATGATGTGCCGGCCGTGCAAAGGGCCGTGCTGCATGCGCTGGAACTGGCGCGTGAGGACCTGGAACGCTGGTGCGATGGCCTAAGCGATGAAGAACTGCACGCTCGTCCGGACGGAATTGCGCCGGTGGCTTTTCACCTTCGCCACATAGCGCGCAGCATTGATAGATTGCTCACCTATGCGGAAGGCAACCAGCTCTCCGCTGAGCAGATTTCTGCAATGAAGGCTGAGATGGAGCCACGAGGCAGCAGAAATGAATTAATGGCAGAATTGATGGTAGCCATCGCGAAAAGCGGTAAACGTATCCGCGCCTTCTCTGAGCAGCAGATGCAGGAAGCGCGCCATGTGGGTAAAAAGCAGCTCCCTGCCTCAGTAGGAGGATTGCTGATCCACGTGGCGGACCACACACAGAGGCACGTAGGCCAGGCGATTACAACAGCAAAGATTGTTGTCGCACAACGATGAAAACAAGAAGAGTGCAATGAAACAGGACCATCATGGCCGCAGGTAAGGAAAGTCACGAGTGTGGCGACTCTGTTCGGCGCATCTTAGCTGCCGCTCGCTTCGCCGCAGAAAAGCATGCCCAGCAAAGGCGCAAAGGCGAGAATGGGGAGCCCTACTTCAATCATCTGATGGAAGTCGCTGAGCTAATTGCAGCCAGCAGTCCTCACCTTGATGTCGAGCTGGTAATGGCGGCTTTTTTGCATGACACAGTAGAAGATACCGGCGTCACGCTGCAGGAACTGGAGCAGCGCTTTGGAAAAGACGTTGCCGATCTAGTGGCCGAGGTTACCGACGATAAATCGCTGCCAAAAGAAACCAGAAAGCAGCTACAAGTGGAGCATACTCCCGAGAAATCTCCGCGCGCGCAAACACTCAAACTGGCCGATAAGATTTCAAATCTGCGTGCCATCATCGCCAGCCCGCCCGTGGGCTGGAGCCGGGAAAGAAAGCAGCAGTATTTTGAGTGGGCAAGACAAGTGATATCCGGCATTGCCTCTCCGAATGAATATTTGAAATCAGAATTCGATAAATCCTATCGGGCAATCAGCCAGCTTAAGTGAATCGCAGCCATCTCCATGGCATGTATCTGCATCCGCTAAAAATCAACTCTCACAAGAAATCCAGCTCTGGATTGCACAAAGCTCGCATCGAAATATAGGTACCGCTAAGCCGGTACGCCTATGCGTCGATCTCCCACACCAACGGCCCTAATTCTGTTTGTCTCGTTCATTCTGTGCGGGACGGCCAAACTGGTAATGGCGCAAGATGAAATCAGGCCCTCGTTCACCAAATTCTCCACCAGCATCGACAGCCCTGATCTTTCCCGGAATCAACCTGATTCCAAAAGTCTTTTACTGATGATTGGCCAGCAGATACATGAAACCGAGCTTGATTGCTCACATTTTGTGCAGTATCTCTATGAGCAAGCCGGCCTGTATTACGGATATGCGCCGTCCAAGACGCTGTATGAAGGAATGGACGGATTCAAGCGCGTCGCTCATCCAAAACCGGGCGACCTGATCGTATGGCGTGGTCATGTGGGCGTCGTTGTCGACCCCGATGAAACGACTTTCCTGAGTGCCCTGCGCTCTGGAGTGAAAGTGTCCTCTTACCAGTCACATTACTGGCAAAGGCGCGGCAAACCGCACTTCCTGCGTTACGTTGGAACAAACGATGGCGATGCGCCGGAATGGGCGGCACGCAGGCCGATCGCATCGCGTAGCGGCTCCACTGGCGAATAATCAACTTCAAGAGAAATTTTGGTGTAGCTAGCTCCGTTCGCTAAGAACGGCTTGGTTTGCTGCTGAGGCGCGTTGTTGTTCGTACCACTCAACCGTGCGCCTGAGCCCTTCTTCAAAACCTACGTCTGCGGAATAACCAAGATGTTTTTGTGCGAGTGAGATGTCGGCGAGCGAATGTCTCACGTCGCCCGTGCGTGGCGCCGCATATTTGGCTGGTCCACTAAAGCCGATGATTCTGCCCAGCATTTCAAAGATTTGGTTCAGTGAAAATCTTGTGCCGGTGGCGATGTTAAAAACGCGTCCTGACACTTCGTTCGCCGGCGCGACGCAAGCTTTCAGATTGGCCTGCACGGCATTGGCGACAAAAGTGAAATCGCGGCTCTGCTCGCCATCGCCAAAGATTGTGGGCGACTCCCCCAGTTGCATCTGGGTAATGAACTTGGCCAGCACGCCGGAATATTGCGAGTTCGCGTCCTGGCGTGGGCCAAAGATATTGAAGTAGCGCAGGCTCACCGTCTCAAGCCCGTACACTTTTGAGAATGTCTGCAGATAATATTCGCCGGTAAGTTTCTGCACCGCGTAAGGCGAGATAGGCTTTGGAACCATGTCTTCCCTTTTGGGCAAGACCTCGCTTTCGCCGTACGCTGAAGAAGAAGCCGCGTACACCACACGCTTTACAGCGGCATCACGAGCGGCAAGCAGAAGATTCAGTGTGCCATTTACGTTGACCGCGTGTGTTAACTCAGGCTCAACCACCGATTTGGGTACCGAAGGCAGAGCTGCCTGATGGATTACATAGTCAACTCCATCACATGCTGAAGCCAGTCCCTCCTTGTCCAGCAGGCTGACTTGGCGGAAGTCGATGTTATTTTCAATGTCCGCAATGTTCTCCCATTTGCCCGTGGAAAAATCATCCAGACCTCGAACCGTTTCTCCACGGCGAACCAACTCATGCCCGATTGAAGAGCCGATAAATCCCGCAATGCCCGTAACAAGATACTTCGCCATGGATAAATGGACCTCAACATCAGCCGTAGCAGTTCGCCTGTATTGACCAGGTTGTCCTTAATTGGCTTTTGCGCGCAGGCCGAACTCGCGGCTTCCCGCCGGAGATAAGCCATGCTGCTTAATCTTATACAACAACGCCTTATAGCTGATGTTCAAATCCATCGCAGCCACTTTGCGGTTCCAATTTGAATCATCCAGGGCGCGCTGAATCTCCCTGGCTTCCGCATCATCTTTCAAGCTGCGCACCAGGGCCTTCAGTCCGCCATGCCCGGATGCTGAAGCGCCATCTTCAGCGCTTCCGTCCTTGCCTTTCATCTGCAACTCATCCAATACCTGGTTTTCATCTTCCAGCACCAGATAGCGTTTTACCAGGTTTCCCAGTTCGCGCAGATTGCCCGGCCATGCATAGCGCATGCATTCCTGCACCAGTTTTTCTGAGATAGGTAAAGCATTTTTCCCGAAGTGGCGGGCCAGGTTGTTCATGTAATAGCGCAGCAAAATGGGAATTTCTTCACGCCGCTCACGCAATGGCGGTACTGTGACGGTAAAAGCGTTCAGACGATAGTAAAGATCTTCGCGTAGCCTGCGCTCTGCAATGGCTTTCTTCACGTCGATATTGGTAGCCGCTAAAACTCGCGCATCGACTGTAACATTGGCGCGGCCACCCAGGCGTGAGAATGTGCCGTCCTGAAGAACATGCAGCAGCTTAGCTTGCAACGGAGCACTCATCTCTCCGATTTCATCCAGCAGGATAGTTCCCTTGTGCGCCATTTCAAACTTGCCTGGCTTCGACTTGTTGGCGCCGGTAAAAGCTCCTGCTTCATAACCAAATAGCTCGCTTTCCAGCAGGTCCGCCGGCAGGGCCGCGCAGTTCACCTTTGCCATGGGACGGTGGGCGCGGATTGACATCTTATGGATCAGGCGCGCCAGAATTTCTTTGCCTACGCCGCTCTCACCCAGGAGAAGGACGGGCACGTTTACTTTAGCTATCAACGCGGCCTGCGCGCGAATCTGTTTCATGGCAGGGCTTGCGGCCAGGAAGAAGAAATCGTCTTCCAACTCATCAACCATTTCTGAGCCTTTAACCGGAACATCAGCCGGTTTCATCGCATTCAATACGGCAGGACTCAGGGCTTTGCGGATCGCTCCCTGAAACTGCTGCGACAAGAACGGTTTCGTCACGTAGTCGGATGCTCCCAGCTTAATCGCCTGCACCACACGGTTGGTGTCATTCACGCAGGAGATCATCACAACTTTTTGCTCAGGATGAAATTTCTTGAAGTTCTCCAGCGTTTGCAGGCCGTCCATTCCCGGCATCACCATATCAAGGACGATCAAATTCGGAGCAGGCCCACGGTTCATGCGCTGCAATGCTTCTTCACCACTGGTTGCAGTCTCAACATTGTAGTTCTCAATTTCGAGCAGAGTCTTGGTATAACGAAGAACACTCGGCTCATCATCGACGAGTAGTATGTTTGGCGCGCTAATCACTTAGTCTCCTGTTTGGCCTGGGACAACAACACTGAAAACTTGCTCCCTTTGCCGACTTCGCTTTCAACCCAAATGACCCCACCGTGCGCTTCCACAAGACGCCGGGCTATGGCCAGTCCTAACCCGGTGCCGCGAGCGGATCCGCCCGGCAACTGCACAAAATCCCCAAAAATATCGTCGTGATGCTCGGCTGCGATGCCGCGTCCGGTATCACTTACGTCTATGCGAACGGCATTTTCTATCTTGCGATTCTCTTTCCGTTCTATGTTGAACAAAAATTCGCTCTGGGCCTTCCGCCTTTCCCAAAAACAGGGTGTCACGCTCACCGTCACCAACCCCTGCGCGGGCGTATGTTTCAGCGCGTTTTCAATCAGGCTGGAAACAACATGCTGCAGCTTGAGCTGCTCAATGCGCACCCTTTCATTGCCTTCCGATGGATTGAACTGGTACCTGACGCGCTTTTGCGTGGCCGTGGGGGCCCAGTAGTTAAAAATCTCGCTGACACTTTCATCTACGCTTGTTGATTCCTGGTTCTGGGCAACGCCCTGGCCGGCCTTGAGTTCCTGAAGCAATAAAAGGTCCTGAATCAGCTTTTGCAAACGCTGGGCGCCTTCCTGTATTTCTCCCAGCACCTGCTTCTGCTTCTGGTTGACCGCGCCCAGATGGCCGTTCAACAAAAGGTCTGTATACCCAAGCATGACCACAAGCGGGGTCTTAAATTCATGTGCCGCGGAAACCAGCGGAAATGCAGATGGATCAACCTCTTCATGTCCACACCGAAGCTGCCGTTTGCGCCTCTCAGGAGGAATCACTTCCACAATTTCATTGCCGGAGCAATGAGGTGAGTGCAATGTGGAGCCGATCAGGCTGTGACATGCCGGACATTCGGTATTCATACTAACCTGCTCTTTTTCCATCGCTCCTCATATATCCATTGGCGGTAACGTGCCGCCAACGGCGCATGTTTCTGCTACTCACCACACAAAAATGACCATAGTATCCAGCTCTGGATTCGCCTGTGACACCTGTCACTATATGCAGTGACTTGCAATCAATTCTTTGCGCACTGCCTTCATTAAAAAAGGCTAGGGGCACCCAATGCACAAACAACAAAACTTTTGAAGTGGAATGGAAGCGAAGGCAGTTGCAACCGCTACGTCAGGACATGCCGTGCAGTTTCAAGCGCCCGACTGGAAGATCTCTTTCACCAGCACTGCACAAAACTTCAATGCAGCTAAAAGAGATAAGTCGATCAATATTTCTAACCCCTTCCAGGTGTCCGGTTCCGTCGAAATGCCATCAATTTTCAGCACGAAGGTGGCTTTTCTAAATTGCAGAAAAGCCTGTCCTAGGGGCCTGCCGAAAATCCATTGGCAATCGTCCACTTGGCCAATACAATTACTGTACTTGAGTACAATGTACTATAGCAGTATGCAAATCATTTGCAAGAGGAAAGTAAGCCCGTTTACAAAAGATTTACATAGAACCTGCGGTTTCTTTATCACAAATATGCAAATCATTTCATATTCTTTGGCAGGACTGCCCCATTGGCATATGGATTCTCTTCAGCAAGTCCCTTAATTTAGAGCAATTTACGCATCGACCATCTCTCCCAAGGTGGCCGTTGAGTTGCATATTTACAGCTCCTAACGAGCTATGTCTGCTATTCAAACTGAACTCTTTCCGACAGCTACGGCAGCGGCAAGCACTGCTTTGTCCGTGCACACATGCTCTACGTGGGAGGAGTTGGAACAATTTCGTGAACGCTGGAACAGCTTGCTGCGGGCAAATCCGGCATCTTCAATCTTTCAAACGCCAGAATGGCTGGCTGCATGGTGGCAGGCTTATGGCCGAAACAGGGGCTTTTTGGGACTCGTGTTTGCGGACTCAACCGGCGCCATCGTCGGAATCCTTCCCTTGTATGCCGACCGCACACGTTTCCTGGGTTTGTCCTTAACAACCCTGCGGATGGTAGGAGCGGGGTCAGGAGACTCAGACGGCCTGGATTTCATCACCGCGCCCGGATATGCAAGTGAGTGTGTACAGGCATTTATCTCGTGGCTTTCCGGACAGAAAGAATGGCAGATCTGCGCTCTGGAGACCCTGCCGCAGAATTCGCGGGTAGCGGACTGCATTTTCCATGGAATTCAAGAATCAGGCATGAGCATTGATTCCACGCTCACACCGAATTTCATTATTCATCTGCCGCCGACGTGGGCGCAGTACGTGAGTTCTCTGAATTCGTCGTTTCGGCCATTGCTTACGCGTTATCCCAAGCGCCTGCAGTCCCGTTTCACCGTTAAGTTCTCGCGCTGCGAAAATACGGACGATCTCAAAGCCCAGTTGCAAGCGCTGTTTGACCTGCATCAGATGCGGTGGACCGGCCGCGGTGAGACCGGAGCATTCGCCGGCAATGAGCGACGCGATTTCTACCACCGAATGGCAACGTCATTCCTGCAGCGCAGCTGGCTTGAATTCTGGCAACTGGAATTGAACGGCGAAACAGTTGGGGCGCAATTCTGCTTTCGCTATAACGACACGGTTTCCCTTCTCCAGGAAGGCTTTCATCCCAAATACGCATCAGAAAAGATTGGATATGCTTTAAAAGCACATCTGCTGGAAGAGATAATTCGCACCGGCGCAAAGCGCTATGACTTTCTTGGAGGAGCCGATCCCTATAAATCGAAGTTCGGAGCGCACCAGGAAAATTATCTCAACATATTCATTTCCGGGCCTTCAAAGCTTGGCCGTCTTTATCTTCAAGTACAAAAGAAAAAACGTGGCCTGAAAGCATGGCTAAAGCGCAACCTCCCTGCAGCGCTGGTGACTTGGTTGCACGGTCATGCAAAATCTGGCGCGACTGAACCGATGCAAAACTCTCAATCGGAGTAAAACCCAATGTCAACCGTCTATCAAAGTGTTCCAACCGACCCGGCTACCGCTTCTCCTGCCGAGCGTCTCAGAAAGCTTGGCCAGGAAATGGGGCTATGGAACCACGGCTTTGATTTCGCGCGTTTCGCAAGGCAGCTCTTTCGCGACACAGATTTCCGCAACAAGACAATGCTTGAGATCGGCTGCGGCAAAGGAATGCTGTGCCTGTGGGCGGCGCTTCATGGCGCTGAAACTGTGGGCCTGGAACCGATGGCTGAAGGATGTTACGACTCCAGCGAATGCCACAAGGCCTTTAAGCTGATGGCAGAGAAACTTGATTTGCCGCAAGCAACAATTCTTCCGCACACCGTTCAAAATTTCGCTGGTCCCAAGAACTACTTTGATGTGGTGCTATCAGTGGCCTCCATTAACCATCTGGATGAAAAGAGCTGTGTTGCTCTGCTCGATTCGCCTGCCGCAGTCCTTGAATACCAGAACATCTTCCGCAACATTGCCGCCATGATGAGGCCGGGCGGCAAGCTCATTATTATGGACGCGGCCAGACACAATGTTTTCGGTGACCTGGGGATGCGCAGCCCGTTAACGCCCAACATTGAGTGGTTCAAGCACCAGCAGCCGGAGTTCTGGGCAACGCTCCTGAGCGACTGCGGTTTAGGTAAGCCTGACATTACCTGGGCAAACGGGAAGCTGCTTCGTTACGCTGGGCTAACCTCGATTCCCAAGGCTCTCTCATATTTCGGGCAAAGCGTATTTCGTCTTGAGATGACTCGCACCGTGTAGCGTTACCTGGTCTTAAGAGTCATGCCGGATTAACTTTTTCGACGCCTCTCCAGCGTGACCCTCATTTTCCCATAATGGCTGCGGTCATCTTCTTCCCGCCTGCCCACATCGGCCATGATTTGAGTGTTGATTCTGGTCCACAGGTCGTTTGCGATAACGCTTTGGTTGTGGACGTAATCCCATTTCAATACGCCTGTCTTTTCCAGTTTGTTGAGGGCGGTGATGATTTGCTCAAAAGCGCGATTCATGACTGCCCACGTTTCATAAACGTCGGCTTTCATTTCGTGTAATTCCAGATCGTCCGTCTTCTCGCTACGTGAAGCTTCCATATCTGCAAATTCCATTATGTAGCGTGGACGCTACACGTAGCCTGAATAATACATTCATGCTTAGCAGATGGCAAATAACCTTAAACGGCAGTTTGGGGAACGAGTGCGTAAATTACGGAAGCAACGCGGTTGGATGCTGGTGGAATTGTCGGTTGAAACGGGGCTTGGCCGCGTGTTTCTCTCCAACCTGGAAAACGGCAAGCATGAGCCGAAATTAGGGACGATCAAGAAACTGGCGAAGGCATTTGGACTGACCGCTTCACAATTGCTGAGGGGTATATGAAACATTTTTCTCGTTGCGGTATCTAACGGAACGAGCCGAACGGGCTGTCCAGGCTCACGATAGTTACTCTTGGCACAGCGGGCCTTTTGTTTTCAGTCTTTGATATTCCGACTGCGAGAGACGGAGCTTGGTGCGAACTTGCGCTTGAAGATGCTCAAGCCTTTTATTCTTCACTTCATCACATTCAGACGTGGCGATAAAAACGTCTCCCGTGTAAGGATCAACCGCATAGATACCCACTACCACACTTCCTTGAGGTAACCCCTCCCAAGTCACCGTGAAGATCCAGAACTTTGGGCTCGGATTATCTGGGTCGTCAAAATGCTCCGCTTCCACCTTGGGCAGCCGACGCTGCTGTGCAGTAAGGGACGCCATAACGAGCGATCTGGCTTGCTCGACCGTTATTTTGCGTTCGGCAGCTCCACTCGCCATGGCTGTTGCCAAACCGAGAATCATTAGAAGGCAAAGAACAATAAACTTTCTCATTCTTATTCCCGTGGGTAGTGTGCAACTTGTTGCACACTGCGCAACAAATTACTTCAGCTAAACCACCGATCAAGAAATTACATCTTCTCTGGTCTCTACAGGAACAATTTACACTTTTGATTCCTCCTCTCTTCGCACCTCTCTTCTAGATAACCGCTAAATTCCAGCCTTTTTGAGCTTCAGAGCTGTGGCCACATTCTTGCAATTCTTTTCAGACAACTGAGCAGTACCCTCGTTGAGCCTTTCAGTTTTTTCCTTCCGGGAACCGTGGTTTTTCTGGCCAAGCAATTCATTGAGAGATAAGGAGCAGCCTGCGCGCGGTAACTATCGCTGGAAGGCAGTGAACTGCACATCAGGTAGTGCATGGTCGAACGATTGCCCGGCAGACACTTATTTCTTGAGACGCAAACCATTGAAGTGATGAAGTGATGGAAGTTTCAAAAGCGCTGCTGGAAAGCGCTGGAATCTTTCTTCAGGAATTTAGGAGTTGCTGGTGCGGAGCAAAGCAAATCAGGTAGTTCATGTAGGTTTTCTTTCTTTTTTACTCGCCTGTATGGTGGGCGCAATCGGGTGTGGAGGCGGCGGCGCACAGTCCGCCGGCGGTCCTTCGCCTTCGCCTTCACCTTCACCCACTCCCACGCCGGGACCGTCTTCAGCCACCCTTTCTGCAACCCCCAGCAGCCTTGGATTCGGCTCGCAGGTACTGAACACCCCGACCACGCAGACCACAAAAATTACCAACACCGGAAATGTTGCTGTGGCAATCACGCAGGACACCATCGCCGGCGCTGGATTCTCGGTAGGTATCACGACGCCGATCAACCTGAATCCGGCGCAAAGCGTGAATGTTCCGGTTGTGTTCAATCCAGCAGCGGCGGGAACAGTGAATGGCAGCCTGGTTTTAATGAGCAATGGATCAACCGTTCTCTCCGTTCCCCTTGTGGGTACGGGGCTGTCGCCGGTTTCTCATTCAGTCGATATTGCGTGGGACGCAAGCAGTTCCGCCGCTCTGCAAGGGTACAACGTCTATCGCAGCACGGTGAGCGGAGGTCCTTATACCAAGATTTCCCCTGCGCTTGCAGCGTCGCTACTGCTTTTTACCGATACCACCCCCGTTTCCGGCAAGCAGTACTTTTACGTGGTTACCGCGGTGGATACCAGCGGTACGGAGAGTGCGGCTTCCACGCAGGTCGCTGTGACAATTCCCGTGCCCTAAACAGCCCGCAACCATTTTTTCTCATCAACAAGATATGCAGTTGGAGTTGCAATGCTTAGATTTCTAAAAATCGTGTCAGTCCTGTCCTTGTTTTTGTCGGCGGCATGCATGTCCGCGCAAATTGCGCCGCCGCGCATCTTTTTTTCCGACCTGGAGAGCGGCCCGAACACCGGCGGCCAGAGTAACAATGGCGTATGGGTCACGATCTGGGGCAAGGGCTTTGGAGCCACACAAGGCACCGCGACCGTGACTATCGGTGGAGGCGCAGCCGCCAGCTATCCTCTCTGGTCTGACGGCAAGATCATTTTTCAGCTGGGATTCGCTGCCAAGACCGGAAGCATTGTCGTGAATGTGCCTGGAGCTGGAGCCAGCAACGGTTTACCGTTCACAGTGCGCGCCGGCAATGTGTTTTTCGTGGCGACCACAGGCAATGATGCGAACACAGGCAGCTTTGCGTCACCCTGGAAGACAATTCCACATGCCAAGAACGCGATTGCTGCGGGCGATACAGCCTATATAGAAGACGGGGTATCGCAAACGTCGCAGGACAACTTCACGGCTTACCTGAGCATGGATAACAATGGCGCGAGCAACTCCGGTACCGCCGCGGCGCCGAAAGCGCTGATTGCCTATCCCGGTGCTACCGTGACGGTTGGAGTAGCAGGCGGTCTGCACTACGGAATTCGCACGCCGAACATCGGCGCGAACGAAGATTTTTGGGTGATTTCGCAGCTACACATTATTGGCGGAACACAGGCAATGGACATCGGCGGCACGGGCTGGCGGATCATCGGCAATGAAATGCAATGCCCCGGCGCTGACGACCAGGTGGGCTGCTTTGAAATGAGTGAAGGCAACCAGGCAAAGTTTTATGGGAATGAAGTTCACAACGCCGGAATCAATCCCACTTCCTCAAAGTTTTATCACGCTGTCTATTTCAGCACTGATTCCAACCATGTGGACGTTGGCTGGAACCATATCCACGATAACTTTACCTGCCGCGCGCTGCAGTTCCATTCGTCTCCGCTATGCACTCCGAGCTGCGGCGCAGCAGACACTACCGGCTTTGATCAATTCGATCTCCATGTGCATGACAACCTGATTCACGGCGACAACTGTAATGGGATTAACTTCGCCACTGTGGACCCGTCGAAAGGCCCGGTGGAGGCCTACAACAACGTAATTTACAACGTTGGCCGCATGGATCCCCTGCAACTAGGCGCGGCATTCTCCTGCATCTACGTTGCCGGCATCACCAACAATGGAGTGGCCGGAACCGGTTCCGTGGAGATATTCAACAACACTCTATCGGATTGTGCTGCCAACAACTCAGCCAATGCCAGCGGCTCACGCGGAGCGTTTGGCGTGGGCGGCGGCCCGGCAACACTGATCATGCACCTGCGCAACAATGTCGCTTATCAGCTCGCGGGCGAAATCTATATTGACGGCAGCACATCCCAGATCACTGGAGACAAGAACCTCTGGTTTGGTGTTGGTTCAGGACCTGCACAAACCACGAATAACATCAATACTGATCCGGCGTTTTCCAATCGTGCGATTGGTGATTATCACCTGCTTTCAGTCAGTCCGGCCATTAACACAGGCCTCACAATTGTGCCTAGCAACCCTTTTGAACCGAATCCTGGACCAACCATCGATACCGACAAAGATGGAGTGCTGCGCGCGCAGGGAACGGCTTTCGATCTTGGTGCTTACGAATTTTTCTCCGGCACGGCAACCAGGCCAAATCCGCCGACGAACGTCCGGGCCGCCGTCCACTAATCGGTTGGGAGCTATCTGAAGTTGCGAATACTTAGCAGCGCTTTGGCGCGGGCAATTCCGTAAGTCAGGTAAAGCGCGAACAGAGGAAAGAAATCAGAGTATTTCCGGCTACTGAGCACGTGCTTGACCGCCAAAGCTAAAGGCGGCAGGCACAATGCTGCAACCGCTGCCATAGGCAATAACCATGGTCCCTGCCACCCAATGGTCCATACCAAGCCGGCCGCCACAGCCAAGAGGCTGAGCAAAGTGTGGGCCGCAAATAACACTGCCTTGCGGTTATGCGACTTCAGCGGATCACGCAGAAAAACCTTGATTACGTGCGTCCCATGCCATGCCTGCTTGCGAAAAAACACACGCAAGCTCTGTGCCGTTCCCAGATGAATGACGCCGATCTGCGGAAAAGCCCGCACGTGCATGCCGGCTTTTCTGGCACGCTCACAAAGCTCATAATCTTCATTGGTCTGAATGGTCTCGTCAAAGCCACCTAGTTTCAGGAAATCTTCGCGACGCATAACCAAGTCCCCGGCGGGAACGTGTGATACTTCGCCCGACTTGGGGGCCTCCTGATAGCGGTGCCACGTTCTTCCCACCCACGACGAATCTTCCGGAAGCAGATAATGCGCACCCAGAACGCCTGCGCCATCGGCAGGCGCTAATGCAAAAATGCGATCGAGCCAGTCTGTTGGCGCGAGGCAATCTGCATCCAGAAAGGCCAGAATATCGCCCGTAGCGGCCTGTGCTCCCAGATTGCGCAGCGCAGAAATGCGAACACCTGCCTGTTGCAGGACCTTCAAGTTCAGGCGATCTTTAAATGATTCCACTACAGCCAGAGTTTTATCCCGCGATCCGTTGTCCACTATCAGGACTTCAAATCGATCACGCGCAAAGGCCAGCCGTGTCAATGACTCCAGGCAGCGGCCAATCATTTTTTCCTCATTCAGCGCTGGAATGATGATGGAAACGCTTACAACAGGGGTCGGCACGGGTTCCGTGATGCTAGTCGACGGCACGGCCTGTTCGATCGGGCTCACGCGCGCCTCGCATGAGAATTTCTGTTATCCCGCGCAGGTGCAGGGAGAGTAGCAATCGCCTCCGTCCCCAGGACCTCATCGTACATCTGGCGATATTTCAGCGCCATCGCTTCAGACGTGTAATTGCGGCTTACCCAGTCATGCCCGGCAGAGCCGATACGGCAGCAGAGATCAGAATCATTGAGCAGGCGCGCGAGCGCATTGCGCAATCCATCCGAGTCAGCGGGGTCCACGAGCAAGCCGGTTTCTCCGTCTTGAATCACCTTGGGTATCGCGCCAACTCTAGTTGCAATCACCGGCCTGGAAGCGGCCATGGCTTCAAGGATTGTCATCGGCAATCCTTCATTGAGTGACGGCAAAACAAAGACATCCAGAGCGGCATAAATGGACGGCATATCGGAATGCTGCCCCGTCAAAATCACGTTGGTTTGCAATCCGAGCCGCCGAATCATGTTTTCAATCTCGTTGCGGTCAGGTCCCTCACCAACGATTACAACTTTCAACTCCGGAAAGGCCCCGCAAAGTTCACGAGCCGCCCGCAGCAGATACTCAAACCCTTTTTGAAGATCGAGCCTGGCGACCATTCCAACCACTTTGCTTCCATCAAAGTTGAGCGCCGGTGAAGGACGCGCACGCTCGAATGTTTGTACATCAATGCCGTTTGCAATCGTCCTGATTTTCCTGGCGGAGACGCCGGAAGCAAGTAGGCGCTGCGCTACTGAATCTGAAACGGCCGCCAGGCCGGGAAACCTCTTGAGCGCCATGCGATCAAGATGATTGTAGATTCCCAAAGCAGCGGTGCCGCCAACCCAGTTGTGGCAGGTGGCGACAATAGGTTTGCCGGAGCGGCGTGCAGCAACGTAACCGTAAAGATCGGCCTTGTATCCATGGGTATGCAGCAGTTGAATGCCATCTTCCTGCATACACTCTTCAATCTGGCGGACGGCCCGCCAGTCTGCCCTGCCCTGGCAATGCACCATGCGTACGCTCAGGCCGCGTCGCCGCGCGCGTTCATAAAATTCAACGTTGGGCGCATGCACGTTGTAAAAAATCATCAGGCTGTTCTGGCACCCGGCGTTCTGCTGGCTGGCGCAGAGGTTTAGCAGCATGTTTTCCGCGCCGTAATAACCGCCGCTGCTGATGAGTTGTAAGACCTTCACGCCGTTCATTTCTCTTCTCTCAAGAATGCATACCCTGTTGCCGCGCCGCTTCAAAATCGTTATATCCAGTCAATCGGCACCAGAGCCGGTGGTACAGGCTATCGCCCAGCATACTTACAACCCCTTCTTTCAGCTGGGAGCGCAGCCGCAATTTGCGCAGAGTTACAGGATCCTTGGCCACAATCTTTTCCAATTCAGCGATCGTCGTCGTGCGGCGCACCATGAAGCGGCCAATTACCTTCAGGCCGCCGATTTCTGTTTCGACCCAAGGATCGGAAACGTAAACGCGCCGGTATCCGGCAGCGGCGCAAGCTTGAAGCACTCGCCGGTTCCATCGTCCGCCTGGAACCGATATTTCTTCAACGCCGGTGCCGAGATTATCTTCCAGGGATTGCTTTGAGGCGCGCAGCTCGTGGGTAAGCTCCGCTTCAGAGCAAAAGGTAAGAAACTTGTGCGACCAGCCATGCGACTGAATGGAATGCCCCGCAGCCTGCAACGCCTTCAAGTCATTCCAGCCGAGGAATTTTGCCGCTGTGCCAATCAGTCCGGGCGTGACAAAGTATGTGGCCCTGAATCCGTGTTGGGCCAGTAATGGCAGCGCGTTATGAAATTGCGATTGCTCGCCATCATCAAAAGTAATTTGGGCATCGAGCGACTTCGTCTTTCTCAGCGAATCAAGCAAGCGCAGTTGTTCTGCAAATGATTCGGACGCCACGCAATAAGCGTAGTTCGATTCAGGCATTACCTCATGGTAGGCAAGCACCATGTTGCGATTGGCAGAAATCTGCGTCATCTTCTGCCCTTTGCGATTTGCACCCCTGCGGGAATCGGTTCATTTACCTGTTTATGAATCGCCGTCATGGGCGAATAATGCTCATTTTCCTGGGCTTCAGCAACCATCACGTCTTTAAAGGGCTGAAATTTGTGCCGACTCAAAACCGTATTCAGCTTGGCATGCATGTGTTTCAGGTTCGTATAGTGCCTCAGGCGCGACTTCGCAGGCCCATTAATGCGCGGTTGCTCCGGATCGAGTTCCCATGGATGCAGATAGACGACGACGCGCTCGCCGTACTTTTTTTCAAATGTGCGAAACGCAAGTTCCGTAAATGCCGAAGGGAAAATCCGCAGATATCCTCCGCCGGCGGCAGGAAAATTTGCGCCAAGAAAGCGGAGCGTTGCAGGCGGATATTCCTGGAGCTTTAGTCCATTATTGCAATCATGCGTGTACGGAAATCTTTTTGCTCCCGGCACTCCGTAAAGGTCATGGCGAATGGGATAGATGCTGGAATCGTATGTAAACCCTTCCTCGGCCAGAATGTCGAGCGCCCAGAGGCAGGATTTTGTAATCGACCAGCTCGGCGCGCGATAACCGGCGATCGGCGTCCCGGTTGCATCTTCAATCGCGCGTTTTCCCTGCCGCGTGTCCTTGCGGAACTCATCCGGCGTAAGGCTGTATACCGTCCGATGCCAGTAGCTATGGCAGGCCAGTTCGTGTCCGTGTGATTGCACTTCGCGTACCAGGTGCGGAAATCTGGCGGCCACCCACCCGACAAAGAAAAATGTTGCCTTGGCGTTATATTGGGCAAAAAGATCCAGCACCCGCTGCGTGTTGGCCACAACGCGAGAAGGCCAACTATCCCAGCTTGCACGCTGCACTGAACCTGCAAAGGCTTCTACTTGAAAGTAGTCCTCCACGTCCACGCTTAGAACATGGGTCATTTGTCTCGGGTTTTGGTCCTGCTTCTTCAACCCAATCCTCATTCCTGGGCACTTTCAGGCGCTACTTGCCTTAGCCTCGGATAGTGCAACACAGATGCCGTTGGAGTCGTGGCCAAGCCTCTGTGAAAGCAATAGGTTACGGTGGGCTTTACAGAACGAATTCAGCAGATGTGAAAAACATTGCATACCGTGAGCAATCTGATTGTCGTTTCGATCGCGGCCTTCCCGGCCGTAAAAATCGCAATCGCGGCTAACTTAGTGGAAACAAGCGCACAACGATGCCTGGGCTCGTGGCGGTTTGATTCAGTTCGAACGAGCCCAAACGGCAAGCTAACTGCTCTCACCTCAGGTTAATCTCTGCAATCGTGTGCATGGCTTCAGGCCGCGAATGGAGCTAATTTTTTGTCTCTTAGCACGGAATTGAAATCTCTTGGGCACGCCATCTCGTTCCGCAGCGGGCTTTCGTCGGTCATCGCGCGGCATCAAGCCTGCGGGCGAATCCTGATGTATCACGGCATTGGGCTTCAAGGCGCACAGGCATTGGCGGAGCAGCTGCACTATCTGGTCCGCCATTTCAAAGTTGTGCCATTTGAAACGATGGTGGATCGCCTTATGAATGGCGGGTTTCCGCCGGCACATGAAATCGTTCTAACCTTCGATGATGGCCTGCGCAACAACTTGACGGTGGTCTATCCTATCTTGCGCCAACTGCAAGTACCGGCGACGATGTTCGTTTGTCCGGGGCTGGTGGAATCCGGCGCGTGGCTTTGGAACCACGAAATGCGGTGTCGCATGCAGACGCTGGCGGCCCCCGACTTAGCTGAGCTCCGCATGAAGCTTCTAGCGCCCGGGACGTCTGTTGACGCAATTATCGAGTGGATGAAAACCCTGCGGCTCCAACAACGCCGCATGGCCGAAGCAGCTATCCGGCAAGCCACTGCGACCTTCAAGCCGACAGAAGCCCAACGCGAAGCTTTCGACATAATGGATTGGGATGACCTGCGTTCTCTTGATTGCAATCTCATCACCGTGGGATCGCATACATTGAGCCATCCCATTTTGACCACATTGAGTGGCGAGGAAATGGAATCGGAAATATTAGAAAGCCGCCGATGTCTGGAACAGCGGCTGCAGCGGAAAGTAGATTTCTTCTGCTATCCCAATGGCGCTTATGATAAGCGAGCGTATCAGTTGGTCCAGAAGACGTATCGCGCGGCTGTAACCACCGAAAGCGGTGTGCTAGATGGCAGCCAAGGGCTTGATCTCCACCGATTGCCCCGCATTCCCAGCGCTGAAAGTGCAGCGCTGACAGCCTGGCGGCTGCACAGGCCAGAAGCATGAGTGAAATGACGGTACTGGTTCTTGATGGACATAGCCGCGCGGCACTGGAAACCCTGCAAAGCCTGGGTCGGGCCGGAGTGCAGGTTGACCTCGCGGTGGAAGTCCAAGACTGCCTGGCAATGCATTCACGCTATGTCTCGCGCAAGTTGCAGCAGCCCTCGCAGGGGCAAGCGGCTTTTGAAACATGGATGCGGGAGCAGGATAAGCTGCGCAATTACGCGTTGATTGTGCCGGCTACTGAAGCATCGCTTCTAGGGCTCCGCCAGTTGGATGAAAACGATCCTCTTCGCCACAAGGCAGTCATTCCTGGCGATGAATCACTTGATGTTGCTCTTGACAAGGAAAAAACATGGCAATTGGCGCATCAACTGGGCGTTCCAACGCCTGCCGGGATCTTGCTTTCAACTCTGGCGCAAATGGGGCACGCACAGACCTTTCCGGTCGTGCTCAAGCCAACACGCAGCAAAATAATGGTCGATGGCGCGTTGCGGACGCTCGCCGTGGCCGTTGTGAAAAACGAATCAGAACGGCAGGAACAATTGCGGCGCTGGCTTCCAGTTACGCCCGTCCAGCAGCAGGAATATGTTTCCGGCACCGGTGTGGGCGTGGAATTTCTTTTCAACCGCGGCAAGAAAATCTGGCACTTCGCGCATGAACGCGCGCATGAGTATCCACTTACAGGCGGCGCAAGCTCTTACCGCCGTTCTATTGATCCGCCACTGGCGATGCTGCATGACGCGGAAAAGCTCTTGACCACCCTAAACTGGCACGGCGTGGCCATGGTTGAATTTAAGATGAACATCAACGGCCAATATTGGCTCATGGAGATCAATCCGCGTCTATGGGGATCACTGGCGCTTTCCATTGATTCCGGCGTGGATTTTCCTCTAGGCTTGCTGCAAATCGCGCGAGGTGACGAACCGGCCCCGCAACCAAAATACAAAGTCCCTTACTACACTCGCGATCTGCGCACTGATGTGGACTGGCTTAAATGCAATTTCAGGGCAGACCGGCAGGATCCGTTGTTGCATACGCGGTCTCGCCTTTTCTCTTTTCTGGAGCTTCTGCGCCCTTTGAGCGGACGTGAAAGCTGGGACCATTTTGACTGGCGGGATCTGGCGATCACACTGCGAGCGCTGGCTCTAGCTGTAACCGGCCAAGTGCGCCCGGTGTACCGCAAGCTCAAGGATTGGCAAATCAAGCGCCGCTTGTTGCAACGACATCGCAGGTTATTGCACCGACTGGACGCCGCCGGTGGGCCAGGCAAGATTGTTTTTTTGTGTTATGGCAACATCTGCCGCAGTCCACTGGCCGCCGCGCTTGCTGAACAAAGACTGAGCGGTGTCCTGATTGATTCGGCAGGGTTCCATGACCAGATGGGTCGAAGCTCGCCGCAAAAGATCCTGCTAATCGCAAGCTCATACGGAATTGATCTCTCCAACCATCGTTCCACGCGTGTTCAGCGTAACCAGTTGGCCAATGCTGACCTGGTGATTGCCATGGATATGGAAAACCTCAATCGTGTGCAACAGGAACTTCCAGAAATGGCGGACCGCACAACCTTGCTCGGGCTGTTTGGGACGCCGGAAACACTTGCTATTGCCGATCCCTATCTTGCCGATGAAGCTGCTACCAACAGGAGTTGCGAGCAGGTTCGCGCAGGCGTTGAAGGATTGGCTTCCTGGGTGTCGAAAGCGAAGCCCGCTGCCTGCTCCGCGGCCATTCCCTCCACTGCTGCCGGCAGTCGATAGCAGCACTCACCCGCCAGAAGGAAATTCCGCTGCAAAATGTGCAATATCTTGCATAAAGAATGAAAGTAACTTCGCCAAAAGCAAGCCAACTACACCTAAACTATTGAAAATAAAAGGTATCCTTTGACGCTCTTTGGCAGCAGACTTGCCAATAAGTATGCAGGACTTCCAAGCTGGTGTTGGCTGAGTCCGCATTAGGGAATATGCAATGTATTCAAACTTTTACGGCTTAACACACGCTCCATTCCGGCTGACCCCGGATCCCCGGTTCCTTCACCTTGCGGAGCCGCACCGCAATACGCTCCGTGCCATGGTGGAAGGAGTGGTGGGCCGCAAGGGCTTGCAAATCGCCATCGGGCCAATTGGCACCGGCAAAACAACGTTACTTTACTGCCTGCAGTACATCCTTTCCCATGAAGCGACAAGGGAACGTCCTCTGCGCTCCGCCTTTGTGGTGAATCCAACATTGACCGCCGACGAACTATTTGAGGCGCTGTTCGATGAGTTGGAAATTCACGCGCAGGCCCCGACAAAACCAGCCCGGCTGCGGGCATTGCATGAGCTGCTGCTGGCCTCGCACAAGAGCAATACAGCCGTCGTAGTCATCATTGATGAAGCGCACCTGATGCCGCCGGAGCTTATTGAGGAAGTGCGACTGCTGATGAACCTGGATAACTATCCGGTTAACGTGCTCCAGATCATTCTTTGCGGCCAGCCGGAGCTTCTTCCACTGTTGGCGAAACCTGAATTGGCGGCGTTGAAGCAGCGGGTTTCGGTGGTCACCAAGCTTCGCGCACTTACGTTGACTGAAAGCAGGGCATACATTGCGGAACGCTTGTATGTTGCCGGATTGCGTGGAGAGAATCCTTTTAACACATCGGCGCTGGAAGAAATTTTCCGCCTTACGAACGGCGTTCCCCGCCTCATTAACTCGATTTGCGACCATACTCTCGGCGTTGGGTTTCGGCATCAGCTTAAAAAAATTGACGCCGACGCGGTGCATGAAGCGGCCGAGGAAATGGGCTTGGAGCAGCCTGCGCCAGTAGCGCCGGAAAGAAATGCAAAGCAGGGTTTGGCCCAAACGGCTTCTTGAAATTGAGAGAGCAACAAAATTTGAAATAGTTCAGACAGGACCAAAGACGGCATGAGCAAATTTTTTAATGAAACTCGCACCGTACGGAAAGCGGAGTCCGCTCCAGCGACGGCCAATATAGACATTCAGGAGCTGGTCGGCTCGCTGAAGGAGCACATGGAAAGCAACGGGACCGCAGCTTCGCATTCCGGCGAAATTGATCTGCAGCATCTCCTGCAACCACTGCAGGAATCGAATGCAGTTGCTTCCCAGGTTGCTGCTGTGAGACTGGAAAATTGCCGCAGCATAAAGCTGCCGCGCACTGAAGAGAGGTCCTTTCTGGTCTCGCAATACAACCCGGCGATGCAGGCAGCGGTGGAAGCTTACCGCACGCTGCGTACCCGCCTGGTGAAACAGCAGACGCGGAACGGCGCGCGGTCGCTTGTGGTGACCAGTTCAGCACAGAGCGAAGGCAAGACGCTGACGACCTTCAATCTGGCCATCTGTTATGCCAAGATCGAAAACTGGCCTGTGCTGGTGGTAGATGCTGACCTGCGCACGCGCGGACTCTCAGTCCTGGCAGGCGATCCTGAATCACCGGGACTGGCTGAGATCCTGGAAAACGATTGTTCTTATCAGTCTGCCATACTCCGCACTGATATTCCCGGACTCCACATTTTGCCGGCGGGCGAGACCACTGCTTCGCCTTCTGAGCTGTTTTCCAGCCAGCGCTGGAAAGAGTTTATGGGCTGGGCGCAAGAATCCTTCCGGCTTGTTCTGGTTGATTCGCCTCCGGCATTGAACCTTGCCGACTTTGAATTGATCGCCGCATCTTGCGAGAGCGTGATGGTGATAGCGCGTGCCCGCAAGACACCGCGTGAGTCATTGGCCAAAGTGCTGGCCCAGGTGGACCCGCGAAAAATTACGGGTGTGGTATTTAATGCTGCCGAAGAAACGCCGGAGAATGGATATTACCGGTACACGGCAAAGGCCGGCGCTTAACTTAAAACGAAAGGGCATTGAAAATCAGAAAGCCCTCCTTGCGGAGGGCTTATTTTTCAAAGGGAACCAGCGGGCACCGACTACACTTGCGTAAAAGGTTTATCGCGTTCGAGCGGCAGCACGCCGGCGGCGCAGAATGGTTGCGCCGGAAATCAGAAGTGATCCCAGAACGATCAGCCATCCGGACTCCGGAAATGAGTCAAAGCGCTGGATGCGCTCAGAAATTACATCATGAATTTGCAGGGCTTCGGAAAGCAAACTGCCTGAGACCACAAAAAATAAAATTCCGATAATAGAGTAGGTAAACTTTTTCACCATGGTTCGATCCGTCCCGTCGTTTCAAATTAACGTTCCAAAAATCACAGTGCGCGCCCCGGAAGGGCAACGTCATCGCGCACTGTTGGCTTTCTTGGATAACTGGATATGTGCACGGCCAATGCCAAAGGAGTTCACACAAAATCAAGCACATATGGGGCAAAGTGTGGGTTAATGTGCAAAAGCTTGCAGCAGAATGTCACAATTGATGGTTACAGCTGAACGATAAAAGCGGCCCAAACGGACAGTTCAGCGCTTATGTCACTGAAAAGCAAGAAAATCCTAATCGTGGGACAATGCAGGGTTTTGCAGCCCGCTAGAGCTTCGTGGCTGGTAAATTGCACTCTTTAACTCTTAAGCCTTGTGCCTCGGTATTCGTCTGTTGGTTTTCGCATGGAAGGTATGGAACAATTTTCAACTCGGGCTCTGGATCCACCACAATCCCCAACCTCATTGGGCTCTGAATCCTCGTCTCACGAGCTTGCCGGTGGTGACGCCAAGGAACGGCCGCCGCACGTACTATTCCTGATTGATCATTTAATGGCCTTGGGCGGTGGAGAAACCAACCTGCTGAAAGTGGTCCAGTTAATGCCACCGGAACTGGTTCGCTGCTCGATTGCCACGTTTCGTATCAAGCCGGAAATTCGCCAGGGCATCTCTGTTCCCGTTTATGTATTTCCCTGGAAACGTTTTTTTCATCTGGATGCATGGAAAGCGGTCATCGCGCTGCGAAAGCTGATCCGGGCAGAAAAAGTCGATATTGTTCAAACCTATTTTGAGACTTCGAACTTGTGGGGCGGACTGGTGGCCAAGCTGAGCGGCGCTTTGCTGCTATCTTCCCGGCGCGACATGGGAATACTGCGGAAAGCCAGGCATGCTCTGGCCTATCGCGTGGTAAACCGGCTGTCCGATCGCGTGCTTGCCGTGTCAGAAGAAGTGAAGAGATTTTGTGTGGACGCTGACCGGATAAATCCGAATAAAATTTCAGTTGTTTATAACGGAGTTGATCTCAAGCACCTTGCCGCAGAAAGTTCAGACGCCAATCCCTTTGCAGACGCCGATTGGGCGAGCGCTTCGCACATCATCACATGCCTGGCCAACATCCGGAAGGTAAAAGGCATAGACGTGCTGATACGGACAGCACAACGTGTCTGTCGAGAGCTGCCTGATGCGGTCTTTGTGATTGCCGGCAGCCTTTATGACCGCGTCTATTCGGAGGAAATCCAGGGAATGATTCACTCACTGAACCTGGAAAGAAACGTCAAGCTGCTGGGTTTTGTGGGAGACCCTGTTCCGTTGCTCAAGATGAGTGACGCATTCTGCCTGCTTTCCCGTAGTGAAGGCTTCAGCAATGCTCTGCTGGAAGCGATGGCATGCGGCGTTCCTTCCGTAGTAACGCGGGTGGGAGGAAATCCAGAAGCGATTGCCGACGGCGAAAACGGTTTTCTGGTATCGGTTGAGGACCATGCTGCCGCAGCCGAAAAACTGCTTACGCTGCTGAGCGACCCTGAGCGCGCCGCCGCGATAGGAGAGAACGGACGCATCTCCGTGCAAACAAGGTTCAGCGCGGATGTGATGATCCAGAGACTGGTAGGTGTTTATCGCGATCTGCTGGCGGAGAGAACTAAGAAGCGATAGAAGTAGCTTTGCTTCTTTTCTGCGTAGGGCATTTCTCAGGATGATTTTTCTACAGGGGTCTTCTCGGCCGGCTTCCAGGCGTTAGCAGGAGCCTGACTGTTTTGAGATTTTTTCATACGCTTTGACAACATCTGTAACAGCAGACCTTTAGCAGCACTCCAGACCACAGCATACTGAAAGATCAACGGAGAAAAATTGCCTTTTGAATTGACCAGATGGTATTCACATACGTTGACCCGGGGAATAAGAAAAGGATCGCAATCACGGGTCCAGACACCGGGTTCCTGATTCAAGAAAGCAAACTCGTATCCTGCCTGCGCCACTAAGTCACGAACTGGTTGCGAACAGTCCCCGTTGGGATACGAAAATAAATGGCAGGAACCGCCAAGCTTTTGTTGAATGGCTTCGCGGGAGGAAACAATTTCCTGCTCCGCCTGGGTTGCAGGAATCGTGGTAAGAATCTCATGCGTGCTGGTGTGTGAACCAAACGTCACGCCGCCGGCATGAAGTTCCGCAATCTGCTCCCAGGTCATCGTCTTGTCTACCGTGGTGGATGATTCAACAGCGCCGCCAGGGCCCAGCATTTGATTGATACGGCTTTCGCGTTCCTGTGCCCGCAGGGCTTTCAGTTCTTCAATGGATCTTTGGATGAAATCGGTGCGTCGACCACGATTCGCCGCAGGGACGCGATCAAGAGCGGCCGCGGTCCGCTCGGGCCAGAATGGGAGCGCGGTACCAGTTTTTTCCGGCACAATGAAAATGACCAGGGGAACATGATACTGAGCAGCAATTGGGTAAGCCCACTCTGCGTTGTCAGACCATCCATCGTCAAAGGTCATAGCCAGCTTGAGCTTTCCAGCGGGCTTCCACTGCGGCTCCTGTTCAAGGTTGGCAAATTCGCAGTGCTGCGATGCGTATTTTAAGAAGTCAGCAAAGGTTCGCTGGCGAACAATCATTCCGCCCAGCGAAGCGGTTTGTTGTAATTCAGAATCGGTTAAAACGCGATGGAATGTGAGAACAATGGCGCCGTGCTGTTTAACCCACTTCCGCGCCAGTGACAACATGCCCGAAGCGCGGAGCAAGCCTGCCCAGAATGCTTTTCCGCGGGCCCTTAATATCGATCTGCTAAACGGGCTTGCCATGTGTGTCCTTGCGTCTAAATAGCGCGCAACCCCCGGCGCCGGAATTCGCGCGCCTCTTCACGACGCGGGAAAGTAAAGTAGCTTCCCTGCGCATGGTCCATCTGTGTTGCCACTGCTGAATTCGTCCGCAGACTGTGTACAACCTTGGCCATGCAGTGCGCGCCATGGCGCTTGCTCCTGCGGATCAGCGTATGCAGTGACTCGCCTGGAGTTACGGGCAAGGATTCCTGCAAGAGCGCATCGCCTTCATCCACCTTCGCGGCCATGTAGTGAATTGTCACGCCCAGCTGCTGCTCCCCATGATAAAGCTGCCAAAACGTAGGCATCATACCCTTATATCGGGGTAAAGGGGCATGATGAATGTTGATGCAGCCGCGAGGCGGAATTCCCAGAAGCTTTTCTTTCAAGATGTAAGGGCAGGCAACGGAGATCAGGAGATCGGTCGACCGCTGCTGTAATGCATCAGTAAATTCCGGCTTATTCGGATTCTCGACATGCTCATAAGAAATGCCATAGGCATGGGCCAGCTGGGCGATGGAATAAAACCGTTGCGATGACCGGCTGCGCGGCAACAATGAAAATACTTTGGCCTTCGCGGCTTGCAGCAGGAGTTTGCCCAACCCTGTGACCCCGTAAAGCCACTTGAGTTCCTGTAAGAGTTGTACCCTGGAGCGTTTGCCCATGGCCCGGCAGCAGGAGATCCGCGTGATCTCAAACTCGCCCGCATAGTGCCGCAGAAATTCCTCAAAGAATGGCAGCACGTACAGCGAATCTTCCTGGGTTAGGAATTCAATTTTCATCTACGGGCCCTCACAGTTTGCCAGGTCACATATTTGCGTCCGCGACAGATTTCCAACATGCTGACCAGAGCCGCTGCATTGAGTGTGCAGAAAAAAAGCGGAATGCCCAGGGGCTTCCATTGGCGGTGCAGCGGCAGAAGCATGTTCAGCAGCGCAGCAGCATAAAAGAACAATTGCGCCGCCAGCGTGAATTTGTAAAAAGGCGAGTCAATCAGGGCCACGTTGGCTGCTAATAGGACGATCAGGAATAGGGGCACCATCCAGCGCATGATTTTGTGTGACCAGAGCTGGAACGCCGGCCAGGCAAATTTCCAAGGCTTGAGCAGGTCAGAAACGCTCAGCAGGCCGCGCATGGCCCGGGTCACAACGCGGACGCGCATGGAAAACTCTTCGCTTGTGGATTGGGTTGTCTCCTCGTAAGCCAGGGCGCGATCCTCAAACACCACCCGATAGCCCTTGCGGATGGCCTGCAAGGGCTGGACCAGATCGCTGATGATATCGGCCGGCAATTCGGTGTATGCCGCTTTACGGACGGAATAAATGCAGCCGCAGCAGCCGGTAATCGTGCTGATGCTCGATTGCATTTTCTTGATCAGGTTCTCATAGTTCCAGAAAGCCACGCTGCCCAGACCGGTGGGAGATTGCTCGCCTGGATCAAAATATTGATAGCGCCCGCTGACGGCCCCGACCGAAGCATCCTGATAATTGCATGCCAGGTAAAGTAAAGCTTTAGGGTGATAGATTGCCGTGGCGTCAGAAAAAATGATGACCTCGCCCGTGGCCTCTTTCACGCCGATGTTTTGCGCAAAAGTCTTCCCACGACGATCAGGCATTCTTACCAGGCGAACACGGCTATCAGGAAACGCTTTAACAATTTCATCGGTGCGATCAGTAGAGCAATCTGAAAGAACCAACACTTCAAGCTTTTCATGAGGGTATTCCAGCTCCAGGGTTTGCTGGATCTTGCGTTCGATGGCTACTTCTTCGTTATAAGCGGCAATCAGCACCGAGATTCGCGGAGTATAGCCGGGCTCTACTCGTGGACGGCGCACAAACAGACCAATCAAGGCCAGGAGCAACGGATATCCGGCATAGACATAAAACAACAAAATGGCGGCCAGCCAAAATACTATTCTGGCTCCGCTGATTACGCCTGCTCCGAATTGGCCTATTACCATGGCTACCATGATTCTCTACTGAATACAGATCACGTCCGCTTTCGTCTTCTCTAAATGCCCGACCTGGACCACCGGCTTGCGCTTGGTCTCACTCATGGCCGACTCCAGCACTGACTCCGCCGACTGCTTATCGAAGTACATGCGCTGCCAGACTTCAATCATCAAAAGCGCCCAGATTTTCAGGGCATTGTCACGACGATTCTCCGTGTGATCGCGCAAGAGCTTCTGCACCGCCTCAGGACGGAACAATCCTCTCTTCTCAATCGTCGCGGGCGAAAGAAATTCCCTGATCACGGGCTTGAGTTCGCCATTGATCCACTGCGGCAACGGCGGATTGAATCCCATCTTTTTCTTGGTGAGCACTTCGCGGGGCAGGATGTCACGCATGGCCTGCCGGGTGATCCACTTAGTGGTCATGTTACGGACTTTCAGGCGCTGCGGCACCTGCATGGCAAACTCCAGCAGCCGATAGTCGGTAAATGGTGCTCGCACCTCAAGTGAGTTGGCCATGGACATGCGATCGGCATATTCCAGGCAATTGCAGCAGAGGAACGACGCAGAATCGACATAGCCAAGACGGCTCATTGGATCCAGCTTTGCGCCACGGCGGAAGAACTGGCGCAGAAAATCTCCAGAGTTGCGCCCGCCTACGGACGCGGAGAAGTCAGGCGTGTACAACTCCTGCTTCTCGCTCTCAGAAAAATATCCCACCCAGTCAATGTACATATCTTCTTCAGCCTGCCAGGCCGATTGCGCAAACTCGCGGACGCGGCGAAAGCCGTGGCGTCCGTCGGTTGCATCACTCATCAATCCAGAGAGACGCGAGACCAGGCCTTTGGTGACGAACCGGGGCAGTTGGCGGTAGCGGCGGGCCAACGCAGCGCCGGCATAGCGCACATAGCCACCGAAAAGTTCGTCGCCTCCATCACCAGAGATCGCGACGGTGACGTGCTTCCGCATCTGTTTGGTGATGATGTATTCAAGAATTGCCGTGGGATTGCCGAACGGCTCGTCGAAGTGCCGAACGACATCCGTCATGTAGGCTGCACAGGCTTCATCTGCCTGCAGAATGTGATGCTCAGTATTGAATCTTTCGGCAACGAGTTTGGCTACAGGCTGCTCGTCATAAAACTTGCTGTTCTGGAACCCGATGGTGAAAGTCTTCACCTGTTCCGGGCTGTTCTTTGCGGCAAAGGCAGTAATCGCGCTGGAATCAAGCCCGCCGCTCAGGAACAGTCCCAAGGGCACATCACTGATCATGCGAAGCTTTACGGACTCTTCCATCAATTCGCGCGCGCGATCAATCATCTCCGCTTCCGACATTTGCAACGGTGTGGCAGCGGTCTCGGCGGCATCCCAATATTTCCATTCACGCCTGTGCGCCTCGCCATCAGAGTCAACCACGATTTCCATGACCGAACCGGGCGGCATTTTGCGCACATGCTTGAACGCGGTGGAAGGATATGGGAAGTACAGATACGTAAGATAGTCGTGCATGGCCACAGGATCGAGTTCCGCAGGCACGCCGGCCTGAAGAATGGCTTTGATCTCTGAGGCGAAAACAAATTTGCGGACATCGTGCGAATAGAAGAGCGGCTTCTTACCCAGATGGTCCGTGGCCAGCAGCATGCGACGGTGGCGATTGTCCCAGATGGCGAAGGCAAACATGCCGCGCAACTTCTTCACCACTTCAGTGCCCCACTCCTCATAGCCGTGAATGATGACTTCAGTGTCGGTATGGGAACGGAAAGTGTGACCCGCGGCAATCAATTGCGAGCGCAATTCCTGGAAGTTATAGATTTCGCCGTTGAAAGTGATCCAGATAGACTCATCTTCATTGCACATGGGCTGATGCCCGGCAGCAGAAAGGTCGATAATGGACAACCTGCGGTGCTGCAAGCTTATCCAGGCGGAGCCATTGGACAACGTGAAATATTTAAGCCCGGCGTCATCAGGACCGCGATGATGGAGTTCCAGCCCGCATTTTTCGTCTGCCGGTGAACTGCCGATTTGTCCAAAGATTCCACACATAGTATTTTTCCTTACACCAACGCCGGCTCTTCTTCACGCTCCCAGGGCAACGGCTCCGGCGGAACTTCCGCGGCGACCTCAACAGGCTCTTCCTTGCCCTCGCTTTCGATCATCTGCCCGCGTACAACACATGCCAGCATGACCCAGAGGAAGCCATTTACTTCCACATACAGCCAGCGATCACCAAAAAAATTCACAACAAAGACACACGCCATCAAGAGAGCGAACCCTAGACCAATCGATTGAAGAAACGGGTCCTGAGCAGTCCTATAGAGCTTCACTCCCAGCCGCGTCATTTTGGCCAGAATAAAAAGGAAGAGCATCAACCCCAGGACGCCGGTTTCCACCAGAACTTTCAGGAAGTAGTTATGCGTGTCAGTGTAAATACCGACTCGATGCTGCCATTGATAGGTATCAAAGCCTGCGCCCAGCACGGGATTCTGGCGAAACAGGTTCATGGCGTCATCCCAGAGGACGACGCGGTCCTGCGCCGAGGTATCAAGCTGCTGCTCATTCTTGTCATAGGTCATGAGCACGCGTTCCTGTACGGACGTGGGAACAAGGCTTTGCCAACTGAACAGAAAAACAGCGAGCGCGATGAGCACCCATCGCTGCCGGACTAATCCTAGAAAGAGCAGACCGACGAGAATTCCCACGTAGGCTTCGCGCGAGTAAGAAAACAGAAGGCAATATGCGCTGAAAGCAAACAATCCCCAAAGAGCGAACTTGAGAGATTTGCGTTTCTGTAATGCGCTCAGCCCCAGCACAAATAACATGAACTCGGCTTCGAATGTGGCCACGCCATTCACGCCGGCGTAGCCTAAAGCTCCGCCATCACGCACGTCATAGGAGAAGTGTGACGTATCGCGATCACTCATATTGCCGTAATAACCTTTGTTCACGGCCAGCACGGAAAGGCACATGAGCACGACGATAATTTTGATCTGCTTTACATCCTTGATCACGCTCACCGTGACGGCGAAGATGATGAACATGACCATGTAATTCTTCCAGTTGGAGAAACGCGGGTCGCTGATGGAAAGCGGCATTTCTGTATTCAAGAAGAATGCGCCGCGCCAGAGTTGGACATAGCAGAAGACGCCGAAGATGATGAGAAGTTTGTTCATCGACGTTTTGGCGAAGCGGAAGCCGCCTTTAAAGACCGCGCCCAGCACGACGCCAAGCAAGAGCATGTCGATAAGCTTGTTACCGAGAGGAAAGTCGAGAATACGATAGCGAATGGTCTGCAGGGGAAGCAGCGGGATAAGAAAATAAAGACCTGCTTGCGGCTTCCAGAAAAGCGACAGCAAGAAGGCGGCGACTGCGCCAATATAGAGGGCCAGAGGGACGTATTGTTCCAGTCCAAAATGCATGGCTTAGGTCCTCTCCGTCATAGCGGGAATCGGTTTGAGGGCCGGTTCGCTGGAAGAATGCAGCCAGCCAGCTAATGCCGTCCAAATGCCGGTGAGCAGTTCACGCACGCGCAGATCAATAGCGAAAAGAATTCCGGCGTATAACACCAGGATCAGACTTCCCTTCACCGCTGCACTAAGCAAAGGCGTTTCTACAGGCAACTGAGTCACCAGCCAGGCAACGGCAGCGCCGGTTGTGGCATATCGAGCAAAGGAAATGAGCTCAAGTTTGTATGGCAACACGCGCAAAGACTGGTAAGCAAGAAACACCACGATGCCGGCATAGCTCACGGTAGTGGCAATCGCGGCGCCGACCAGGCCAATTCGCGGAAGCAGGATTACATTCAACGCTACGTTGAGAAAGCCGGCATAAAAAGTGGCGGCAGCGATCTTGGCGGCGCGCTTGTGGATCATCAGTCCAGGGCGAAAATAGATGGTCACGGCAGAGAGAACCAGCCCTATCACCAAATACGGCAAGAGCGAGTGCGCTTGCTGAAACTTGCGGGAAGCAAGCAGGACGATGACATCGCGCGAAGTCACGATAGCCACGCACACAACCGCGACGGCAACGAAAATGAACTGATCGAGACTGCGGGAAAGAAAATCCTGCAATGCCTTCTTGCCTTCAGTATTCCAAACGCGCATGCAGATGGGAAAAAGCGCCATTTGCAAAGGCGCCATCATAACGTCCTGAAGATAAATGGCGATACCGTAAGCGGCGGCATAAAAGCCGAGCGCCTGCGCGCCAAGATAATGCTGGATAAAGAAGCGGTCGCCGGAATCGAGCACGAACCATGAGATTTCCGCGGCCATCAATGGCATTGAGAAAGCCACAGCGGTGCGAAGGAAACCTACGTCAAACATGCTGGGAGAAAGCAACTGCCGCCGGCCAAGAACCGGCACGTATTGCAGAAGGATGATGCCCTCAACGATTACGAGTCCAAGGAAGAAGGCAAAAACCGTCTTCTGCCAGAAAAACAATAGCGCGCAAATCACGCCGATGGTCAGCGCTTTTTGCAGGATGTCCATGCCATTGAAAAGCCGGGTCTTGTTCTCCATCTGCATCAGGTTCATCTGCATGGAGCGCAGGGAGCGGACCATCACCAGGCTGCACGCCAGCAGAAGAGTGCCGCCTGCGGTGATTCCCATGAAGCGTCCCACGCCAAGGAGCAGTGCGGCAACAAACATCAGAGTCAAGACGAAGGCAAGAATCGCGGTGCTGTAAAACAGCGTTGCGTAGTAGCGTCGCAGATCATCCGGCCCGGTGGAAGATTCGCCTTCAGGGTAATAACGCTGAACGGAGTGTTGAAAACCGAATTTAGATAGCACGGTCAACAGCAGGACGGTGTTCGTAATCAGGTTGATGACGCCATATTCAGCAACGGAAAAGACGCGCGTGAAGACCGGGAAGGAAATGAATCCCAGGAGCATGACAACCACTCGCCCACCAAGATAATGGGACGAATGGCGATAGAGTGCCTTGAGTGAGCTCATAGGAGTTCCAACCGCGAAGTTTCCCTGCCGTTCCGGGCGAATCGTTTTCCCGTGCCATATGATTGCCACATGTCGTTCTGTCTAACGCCGCGTCTATTTACAAAATCGAATGCAGCTTGAGAAACAATCCTGCTTCAAGAGCGCAACCGATCAACGAAATCACTACGGCGATGACGGCAAACCGGATCGAACTACGCCGGTCAGCCGCGGATTGGAGTTGAGGCACAACCGCCAGAAGCGGTACGTTGGCCGGCAGCATCGCTTTGAGTTCACGCTCAATCTTGAGCGTGCTATTCATCATGTCTGCCAGATACGCCAGGCCCAGCGACATGGCGAGAGCACCGAGGAATGCTCCTATAAACATGAGACCGCGCTTGGGTTTAAATGGCTTTTCCGGCACCTGCGCCAGATCAAGAATGGTAAAGTGCTCAGCTTGCTGTTTCTTTTCAAGATCGGCAGCCATGCCGGCGGAAAAAGTCTTATCGAGCAGCGACTGGTAGTGGTCTTTAGAAACGCTGTAATTGCGGTTCAGTTCAGCCATTTCCTGCTCGCGCACCGGAACCGCATCCACCTTGGAGCGATAAGACCCCATCTGTCCGCTAAGGCGTTGCTGTTCTTCCGTGAGGCGTTTTGATTCGCGATCAATCAACTGTAGCCGCACCGTGACCGCGGTATTGTCCTGTGCAACCGCTACCACAGGCGGATCTGGCGGAAGAGCTTTTAATCTGTCCTCCACGCGCTGCAACTGTGAGGCCGTATCCACTACTTCTGGGTGGGCACTGGTGTAACGGTTTTGCAGGTCCTGGAGATGGGCGCGGAGCCGACGACGCTCGTCTTCAAGCTTGGCACGCTCCGTAAGGACAGGAGCAGCCTTAGCTTCTCCAGTATTCGGACTTTCCAGACCGCGTGAGAGCAGCGTGCGCTCCACTTCAAGTCGATTCAGAGCGTCAGCATTGGCCTGGAATTGAGCCTGTAGTTGCGTGAGCGCCTGCATATTTGCCGACTGCTGTTCCGGCATCTCACCCAGGTGGCGCATCTTGAAAGCGCTCAAGCGGGCTTCCTGCTGTTCAAGGTTTTGTTTCGCTTCTTTGAGCTGAGCATCAAGAAATTCCGTGGTGTCCTGCGACTGCTGTTCACGACTCTTGACGTTCCATTCAATGAAGCTGGCGGCAAGCTGGTTGGCTACCTGCGCCACCTGCTGGCGCTGGCGGCCTTCATATTCAATGGTGAACGCGCTCAATCCGGAAGATGAGCCCTGTTTCACGGTAATGGTGATGTCCTTGCGCATCAGTTCAATGACTTCCTCGCGGGACATTTTCCCCTTTAGCTCAGGATAGAGGTGCATGTCATCGATAATCTGCTGCAGGCGCGTGGTGCTGAGCACCTGCTGCGTGATAGTCGTCAGGCGTTGGCCGGGATCGGAGTTTACGGTGGGGCTAACGTATTTCTCCGACACTTTCTGAGGATCGACAAGAATCGTGGTGGCGGCCTTATAGCGATCCGGCATGAGAAGCACCATCGCAAATCCCACAAGCGAAAGAATTACTGTGCCCAGAAAAATCCATCCGCGATAGTGCCGAACCGTATGCCACAAGGCCTTCAGCTGGTTGGTGTTCTCGTTATTGACTGCCTGATTCATTGTTCTCTCCCCTGACTCATTCATCCCTGACTAATGGCCTTACCGGAAATGCAGCGGAGCGGGATACCATTCAACTCCGACCACGGCATAGCTCAGATTTCCAGTCACCAGATTTCCGCCGGAGCCGTGGAACGAACGATAACCCGCACTCAATCCCATGCTGTTCGTGACCTTGTAACGAACGCGGGGTGCAACATAGTATCCGTGGTAAGCAGGCACTACTGTGGTGATGGCGTCGCCGCGAAGGTAGCCTGCGTCCGTGGTGAGTGTGAAACGGCCGAGACCCTTGGTGAAGCCCACTGTGGCGTCATCTTCCCAGTGGCTATCCAAACCGGCGATGGTAGTGAACTGGCGGCTCACGCTGGCATAGATTCTGTCGCGATTACCAAAATTCTTGACTATGTTGGCGCTGAAGTTGGCTGACACCGGAGAGCCGCAACTGGCGGTGGTCCATTGCGGGCCGCCCTGAACGTTAAACGTAACCGAATGGGTCATGCGCGCGGCGATACCAAGTCCGCCACCAAAGGTATTGCAGGTAGGACCATTCAAAATTTCATCCGCCTGGCCGTAGCTGCGGAGGTCAATGCGGGGAGTAAGCGTGCGCGAATATTCGAGCTTTTCTCCGATGGAATTGGCGTGAGAGCCAGAGGTCGGAGGGGTAGCGCTGGAATCGCCCTCTATGCCGCTATAAATATGGGAAACACTGAAGCTGATCCTGTCACGACGGCTTTTCAGCCAGCCCAGGCCGATAGTGCTTTCAGCAAAGGCAACATTCGCGGCCCGCTGCAATACCGCCGCGGAAGTGGTATCAGCAATCGGCGTGCTCTGCACTACCAGGAAACTTAACGGGCCCTGCAAACGCGCAGATTCCGATCCATAGCTGCCGCTGGTAGAAGCGGTCCAATACCAGCGTGGACTCAGAGAGCCCATCGCGCTCGCCGTAAGGGAGTGATAGGCCTGTGGGCCACCACTCTGAGTGTCATTAGGATTGACCACCGTGGAGTATTGCAGCAGGTAGCGGCCGGTCTTGGTCGGTACAAAGAGCGCTACATACGGATTGATAGATGTCGACACGACATCTGATCCGGTTCCAACACCGCCAATACTGTTGGTGTAAACGCTGTAGGCGGAAACTCCGTAGAACATCTGATACTTGTAATCCTTGCTCTTCAAAGCGACAGACTGCTGACCTTCAACGTATTCGCCGTTGGGAATCGTCTGATCATTGCGAGCAGGCGGATACAAGCTGATCAACTGCCCCGTGCCAAGAGAGACGCTGTAGGCGCCATCGGTATTGGCATACCAAGGCTGGTCAGGCACCGGCTCAGTTGCAGGGACGTTCTGATCTGCTTTCTGATCTGCTGGTGCGTTCTGTGCAAATGCACTCGGTACAGCCAGTAACAGGGCCACACTAAGAGCAAGCAAAATTAGTTTTGAAATGTTTTGTGTTTTCATGGGACCACCACCGTATCTCCTGGATGAAGAGCAATGTTTTGCTCCGTCTTTTTCCCTTGGATAACTTCCTTGTACTTAAACTTGAGGCGCGACTGGCGACCATCTTCAGTGCGCAGGACCACTATGCTGTCCGTTTTGGCAAAAGGCGTGAAGCCGCCGGCCTGAGCAATCAGTTGCAGGACAGTCGTCTGCGCGTTGAGCGAATAGGTGCCAGGCCGAGACACCTCGCCGGTAATGAAGGCCCGCTTGCTGCGAATCTCAATCACCGTGACTGTGACTTGCGGATTATTGAGGAAGCCTTTCAGTTTTTCGCCGACCAGATCCTGAATCTGGAGCGGGGTCATGCCGCTCACTTTCACTTCATTGATCAACGGCAGTGAAATGTTTCCGTCAGTCCTGACAACAACGGTTTGTGAAACTTCCGGCTCTTTCCAGACATTCACGCGAATTACGTCGGAGTCGCCAACGATGTACCCGAGAGGGACGTCTACAGCGGGCTTAACATTATCCGCGGGCTTGGCAGTATCAGCGGCCTTTGGGACATCGGCGGGTTTAGTAGCGTCAGAAGTGGCCGAATCAGGGGAGTTAAGATTAGCAGCTGGCGTCTGCGCCATCAGGCTGCAGGCACAGGCAATCGAGAAAATCAGTGCGCTAAGGACGATTTGTTTTTTAAACGAAAACATATAAGCTCCGGCTCTTCCGTCAAAATCCGCTTTAGCAGCCGACGGGGGAAAATTACAATTCACTACTTGGCACCTTTACCCAGAAAAATTACTTTGACCGTCTCAAAAACGATGACCATGTCCAGGGAGATGGAAAGGTGCTTGATATAAAAGAGGTCGAGTTCCAGCTTCCTCTTGGCGTCTTCCACAGTTGAACCGTATTGATACTTGATCTGGGCCCAACCGGTAATTCCCGGGCGGACGGTATGCCGCTGGGAAAAGAAATCCAGGTTGCTCTCCAGCATCTCGCAGAAGTACGGTTGCTCAGGACGCGGGCCAACCAGACTCATGTCGCCCTGGAGAATATTGAAAAATTGCGGCAGCTCGTCGAGCCGATACTTGCGAATGAAAGCGCCGACCCGAGTGATGCGATTGTCGCCATCGGCTGCCCAACTTGGACCGCCTTTTTCCGCGTCCTGCCGCATGGAGCGAAACTTATAGATTTCAAACTGCGCGCCGTTCAGACCCACGCGTTTTTGCCGGAACAGCACAGGAGCGCCGCTTTCAATGAGAATTGCGATGGCGACCAGCGCCATGATGGGCAGAGTGAGCGTGATCGCAACCAGCGCGGCGGCAATATCCATGCTGCGCTTGGCCGTGCGCAAAAATCTGCTCTTGCGAAAGCCGTCATTGAAGATGAGCCAGCTGGGAGAAAGCTTTTCCAGCGCGATGCGGCCGCTGATGTTTTCAAAAACAGTGTGCGCGTCTTCAACAGTGACTCCGGCAAACTTGAGCCGCAGCAGTTCCCGATACGGCATACGCCCGCGCTGCTCTTTGAGCGAGAGGACCACGCGATCGATATTTTTTTCGCGCACCATGGCTTCCAATTCGCTCAGGCCGCCGATAATCCCAGGATTCACCAGCGACATGCCGATGTTTTCTCCCTTTTCATCCAGAAAGCCCAGGACCTTGAGGTTGAGATCAGGACGCGAACATATTTCACGCGTAAGAGCAATGCCCGTGGAACCCGTGCCGACAATCAGCACACGCTCAGGACTGCGGAGAAAGAAGAAACCCTTGGAATCAAGCAGGACGCGCCATCCAAAGATCAATGTCATGATTGTTGGGATAGCGAATGCGGCGATGCCGCGGCCCAGGCTAACGCCAGGAGCGATGTAATAGATCATCGCCAGACCGATGCACGCTACGCCAAGGGCCTGCAAAAGACCGATCAACAAACGGGAGCGCGACTTCATGACTTCAACGTCATAAAGATCGTTGTAATAGAGGGCAAATTCGCACATCAGAACGACGATAAGGAAACGAACAACAGGATTGCCGCCGGCGTATTCCCATCGAGACGAGGCAAAACGCATGGCTGTGGCGAGGGCGAGGCCTAAAACGATCAGCAGGCTTTCGCTCGTCAACAGCACCAGCGTCTTGGTGGGAACTCTTTGTCCGCCGATTTTAAGCATTGCTCACCTTGGCAATCGGCACTACGTTCTCAATATTTGGCACGGCAGCTTCAGGCTCCAGGTCACTATGTGAGACAGGGGCGCTGCTTTCCGCGGCCATGCTTTTTACGTTGGCAGTGCGATTGGGCGACAGGCCGGCATCGCGAATCTTGTAAAGCAGCGCGCGATAGCTGATCTTGAGCGATTCAGCGGCGCGGCGACGGTTCCAATGATGGGCCTGCAGCACCTTGAGAATGATTTCCTTCTCAAGACGGTGCACGGCCTGGCTGGTGATCTTTTTGAGAGGCACCGGGCCTTCCATGGGAATTTCAAAATCGAAGTTGTTGGGCGCGGGCTCAGCCAGATCAGTGCTGATGCAGGTTTCCGTCCCCAGAATCACATAGCGCTTAATCAGGTTTTCAAGCTGGCGAATGTTTCCCGGCCAGTGATACGCCTGCAGAAGGCGCATGAGCGAAGCCGACAGTGGAAGCGCGCGGCGGTTATACATCATGTTGAAATGGGCCAGGAAGTAGTCCACCAGCTCAGGAATGTCTGCGTTGCGCTCACGCAATGAAGGCAGCGTGATGTTCACCACGTTTACGCGGTAAAAAAGATCTTCACGGAAAGTACCGGCGGCAATTTCCCGCTTCAAATCACGGTTGGTGGCACAGATGACCCGCGCTTCAGACCGCGTATCTTCTTCCGAACCAATGCGGCTGAATTTGCCGTCCTGCAATACCTGCAAGAGCTTGGATTGAAGACCCAGGCTGAGTTCGCCGATTTCATCGAGAAAGAGGGTGCCGCCATCGGCCAGCTCAATCAAGCCGCGCTTGGCGGAAACTGCTCCTGTAAATGCGCCTTTTTCATAACCAAAAAGTTCGCTTTCCAGCAGTGCGTCCGGAATGGCCGGGCAGTTCACCTTTACATATGGGCCTTTGGCCACCGGCGAGCCCTGGTGAATGAGCTTGGCAATGATCTCTTTGCCGCTGCCACTGGGCCCTTCAATCAACACAGGCACATCCGCCGACGCGATCATGGCAAGGTCGCGCTGGACCTTTTTCATGGCCTCCGACGTGCCGAAAATAACGGACTGGGGTGGGACGTCAAAATTGTGCTCTACCGTGTGTTTCATTCTTGCTCCATCCGCCAAACGCGCGTTTTTGAATTCTTAATCTGGAGCTAATATGTGCATGTTCAGAGCCAAAGCTGCCGGAAGGTCATGGCCGGAAGGACAGGGGTCATTTTTAGGATCATTTTTTCTATCTATCTGAAAACAATGTAATTAGTGTGGAATTTGGACGTGCAGTCCTAGCGACTAAGATTAGGAAGGAGAGGTGGGAAGCAGGGAAAATAGGAAAATGTTTTCACACATGGAACATGGGTTTCCCACTGGGGAGGGGCTTTGAAGGCTGGCAATTCTTAAAGCTCTCTTCAGGGGGGCGGCTCGCCAGGCTTGCCCCAAGGGGGATCCGGCAGCATGGATTTGTCGCTTGGGCGCTTCTCAGGACCCAAATGGTTCTCTTCGAAACCAGCAAGCCCGGATACCCTACTCTGTCTCAGTCCAAAGGAATCCCATCTCATCCGCATAGTCCTCGACCAGCTGCGTACGACTTACCCCTGAGCTATGGCCGCCCTTCAGCGAGTAATGCAGCAGCACGGGCCGTCCACTCGCGCTTGCGCCCTGCATGAGCGGGGTCATCTTGCGAGCGTTCATTGGATCTACCCGCGTATCCGCATCCCCCGTGAAGAACATGATTGCGGGATATTTCTTTCCCGCTTCAACATGCTGATAGGGCGAATATTTGTAGATGTACGCAAAGTCCGAAGCATTCTCCGCCGACCCATACTCCGTCGTCCAGGTGCGCCCTACCAGGAACTTCTGATACCGCAACATATCCAGCAACGGATATCCGCACCAGATCGCGCCAAACAGGTTCGGCCGTTGTGTCATGGCCGCACCCATCAGCAGGCCGCCGTTCGACCGCCCGCGGATGGCAAAGTGCTCCGCGGACGTGTACTTCTCCTTAATCAGATACTCGGCCGCAGCGTACCAGTCGTCGAAAACATTTTGCTTCTTCTCAAACATCCCGGCTTTGTGCCACGTTTCACCATACTCATTGCCGCCCCGCAGGTTCGGCATCGCAAACCATCCACCCTGCTCCATCCACCACGCATATTCTGGATTCCAATCCGACATCATGCTCACGGCAAATCCACCATACCCTGTCATCAACAGCCGCTCGCTGCCGTCCCGTTTCAATCCCTTCTTGCCTGCGATAAACATCGGAACGCGCGTGCCGTCCTTAGATGAAAAGAAAACCTGTTTCAATTCATAGCGGCTGGAATCGAATGGTTCCTTCAACTGGTAGAAAATCTCGCTCTTTCCTGAACCAATGTCGTAGTGAAAGATCGTGGGCGGCTGAATGAACGACTCGAAGGTGTAGAACCCCTCCTTGTCCTCTGGCCTGCCACTGAGACCTGACCCGGCTCCAATCCCTGGAAAGTCGATCTTCCCAGTCTGCTTGCCATCCAGCGTAAAGATGGTCAATTCGCTGTTCACATCCTTCAAGCGCAGCACAAAAAATTTGTTGCCGACGATGCTCACCTGTTCAAGCGGATCCTTGCCCTCGGGAATCACCGTCTTCCATGCCTCCGGCTTCGCCCCCATCTCGGCCTTTAGAATGCGGTGGTTTGGAGCGTCCATATCCGTGTCGACGTAGAAAGTGTCGCCCACCGCGAGCGCACGAAATCGGCTGTCATAGCCATAAACCAAGGGAACGATCGGCGAGTCCTTCACTCGAAGGTCCTTCAAAAGCAAATCCACGCGCTTTGCGGGCACACCGCGGCTGATGCTCATCAGCAGATAGTGTCCGTTCTCCGTCATTTGCACGCCGATGTAGTCGATCTCGCCCAGTTTCTCATCACGATAGCTCTTGCCCAGAAGCATGGTGTCGTTCTCACCGCCGCCGAAAACGTGAGAGAAGACGCGCGAGCCGTCATGCGGGTAGTACCGGGAGTAGTAGACAACCTTTTTATCAAGACTCATCCGGATGCCGGAATACCGCGCCAACGGCAGAACATCCGCCCAGTCCTTGCGCTGCGACACATCGAAGAAATGAATTACCGCCTCATCCGCTCCGCCCACGCGCACGCCATAAATCAAAACCGCGCCATCCTCGCTGGCGCCCAAAAGATTCACAGACGTATTTCCATCCGCCGACATCTTCGTCCCATCGATCAGCCGTTCGTCCTTGCCGTGGATCCCCACGCGCATATAGATGGAACTCTGATTCTCCTCCGCCAGCCGCCGCGTGAAAAACAGCCGGTCGCCGCGCCGCATGGGTACCGACATCTGATCTACCTTCAAAAGCGCCGCCATCTCTGTCCGCACCTGCGGCATAAGCTTCACCTGATCCAGATACTGCTGCGTGTATGCGTTCTCAGCCGCAATATACGCCCGCGTCTCCGGACTTTGCGCGTCCTCCAGCCATCGATAGTCATCCGTCACCTTTACATCCGTCCCGCCGGTTTGGCTATACACATCGACCACAGGCTGCTTGGCGACCGCCGGGGGAGCCGGAAGCGTAATCGCCTGCTTGCCGTGCACCTGCGCCCAGGCGACCACACTCAGCATCCACATAGACACAGCTACTGGCAGGAGAATTTTTCGCATCACTGAACCCTCACTCAAAGATTAATTTTGGATCATCGTACCATGTTCGCCGGCTCGCCCACGGAACAACCGGAGATGGACACCTACTGCACGTTTGAGATTCTGCTGGAGACAACCGATTGATCGCGGTTACCGGGAGGCAGACCGCTTGGAGAGCGCGGACGCCAACTCGGCAAAGACCGGCTCCCATTCCCCAGGTTGTGGCTGGCGGAAGATCCGCATTGTCGGATACCAAGGGCTATCGGTTCGGTCAATCATCCACCGCCAGTCTGCCCAATAAGGCACTACCATCCATACGGGACGCCCAAGACCTCCCGCAAGATGAGCGATCGAGGTATCGATCGTAATGACGAGATCGAGTGCTTCCATGATCGCTGCGGTGTCCATGAATGCGCCGTCCCGGTCGATGTCACCAAGATCGACTACCGGCACCGGGTCACCGGCGCTGAGTTCCTCGCGTCCGGCGCCTACTTGAAGACTGTAGACAGAGACGCCAGCAAGGCCCCAGACTGGGGCCATATCACGGAGTGCACATCGCCGAATCAATCCATCCTTTTGGTTTGGATTGCCATGCCATGCAATACCAATCTTGAATGCCCGATCGTGGTTGAGATATGTGCGCCAGTAGTTCACCAGCTCCGGGTCTGCACGAAGATATGGTACGTCGGCGGGTATGGTCTCGACGCTATCGCCCAAGATAGCGGGAAGTTCTAAAAGAGTGGCCTGAACATCAAAAGGGCCAGGATCTTCGTTGATTGACAGGACGGCAGCAGCAGCAGGTTCACTTCTAAATAGGGGAAGAAGCTGAGGCTGGATCTGCAGAATTACGCGACCGCCCATGCCTGCAACTCGGGATACGTAGCGAACAAACTGTAATGTGTCGCCAAGGCCGTGCTGTGCATACAGCAGAATCGTGCGTCCGTTGAGAGGGCTGCCATCCCAGCACCGCTCGAGGTACCGATGCGGAAACACGGCGCGATGAGCGTCGTAAAGAGCATAGCCGCGTTCATAGTCGCCCTGCATCAAGTAAACGTTGCTCTCGCAAAACTGAGCGTACACGAATTTAGGGTCAACATCCTGTGCCGTCTTGAATTCCAGCAGCGCGTCTTCAAAATGGCGGGCGCGGGAGAGCGCAATGCCGAGATTCACGCGTGCCACGGGCCAGCCCGGCGCCAGGGTAACGGCCTGCTGCAAAAGGGCGTGGCCTTCGCCAGTCTGACCTTGCAGCGCGAGAGCACTGCCGAGGTCGGTAAGGATACTGGGGTGGTTGGGCGCCAAGGCCAGTGCTCGCCGGTGCATGGCCACGGCCTCATCCAGCTCGCGCAACTCGCAAAGCAAAGTTCCGAGGAAGAAATGCGCTTCCATCAGGTTGGGAGCCAGCTTCACCGCAAGACGGTAGCACGGCAGTGCAGCCTCGCGCTGGCCAACGCGGCGCCACATAGTGCCAAGATTGACGAGGGCCGCGACACAGTGGGCATCCAGGCGTAGCGCACTCTGGAAACACATCGCTGCTTCGAATGGCCGGTTGCATGCTGCATATGTCAGGCCCAAGCCAACATGGGCGCTGACGAGGCCAGGGCTGAGTTGCAAGGCAATCTCGTAACAAGGCAGGGCCTCACCCATGCGCCACGCTGTGCGCAGGCTGTCGGCCAGGACGAGGTACCCTCCAGCCTCGGTATCTTCGTCCAGGGACCAACCCTCCAGCGTGGCGGCGCGGGTAACCAGGTGGCGCGCGGCGGCCAATCCCTCCAGGTGGAGGCAAGCACCCGCATGGAAATACAAGATACTGGCTGCGTGCGGATGCTCCTCAGGGACTGCGGCGTACGAGGCCGCAGCGCGCGCGAATTCGCCGGCGCCGTGCAATGCAAGCGCCTGCTGCAGATCTGGATCAGATGCGGAAGGCACCGTCATCAGTTTGGATCCTCATGAACGTGGCCCGCGCTTGGACTGCTCCATGATTCGATACAGCGGATGCAGCACGCCCGCAAGTGAGTGCGCCGGCCTCGCAGAGACTTTCACCGCTGGCGGCGACGGTGCTGCCGCCGGAACCGCCGGGCAGGGCTGAGGTTGCGTATAGGTCGCCGAAATGATGCCGGTGATCTCTGCCGCCGACTCAACCCGTTTGGACAGGAAGTTGTCGCCGAGTTCGAACTGCTTAATCAATGTGCGCAGGATACTGGTGTGATCGAAGTAAGGTTTGGAGACCGGTACGTACGGCTGCCGCGGAGGATACACAGTGCCCGGCGTGATGTACGGATTGATCAAGAGTGTCGGTACGCGCACACCGTAACGATCATAATTGAAGTTTTGTACGGGCGGGTTGAAGGGTGATGTAGCGCAGGGCGGACCCAGGTGATCGAACAGGCCGCCGTGCTCGTCATACGTCACGATCAACAAGGTCTTTTTGAAGAGATCCGGGTTGGCCAGTAATGCCGAGTAGACGTCACACAAGAGTCTCTCGCCGTCCCGGACATCGATGGGCGGCGGCCCCGACTCGCCGTTTGGATCCCCGGCCAGCGTCGCGCCACCGGGATGATTGGAGTTGGCCGTGCCGAAGAACTTGTTGCTGTAAGTAGGCTCGATAAATGCATACTTCGCTAGCTTGTTGTTTTTGACGTCATAGGCGAAGTCTCCAATGTATGGAGTGACATGGTAACCGTCATTGTGATTGTAGACATAGGTGCATATCAGCGATATCGGCGCATCGCCGTAGTAAACGGTCCAATTCAACGGACCACCAGGAGGAGACGCGTACTTGGTATCCAGAAGCGCAAAGATGGTCGGGTCGCTCACCCATTTGATTTCCAAATCCTCTACGTAATCGGGCTCATTATTAACGCGCGACAGGTTCGCGCCCCCTAGCACCTTGCTGGGCGTGCCGCAATGCGTCAGCACCCGATTGGCGATGGTCTGCACCGGAGCAGCAGCAAACCATGAGTCGCACGCGGCAAACTTGCTAGCGAGGAAGTAGGTCACTGGCATGGTTTGCTGGGAATAATACTGCATAATGTTCGCGGGCACGGGTGGCACCGAAGGCCAACCTGGGCCGGATATCGACCAGGGCTGGACGGAATAATTCCAGGCAAATCCGGACATCGCGGGCGAGCAACTGCTGGGACCCGACGGCACACTGTAGGAGCCAAAGATTTGCTGCACCATGTCGCTGTAGAACTCGCCGGGATCAGGGTAAGGCATGATCCAGGTGGATTGCGCCGCCGATCCCTGAAACACGGGTACCGAGCTCCCGCCCGACTTCCTTGGATCGAGGGGGTTCGTCTCCGTCCCCAGCAATCCCCGGTAGAGTCCCTGCTTTGTTAATTGGGGATGAAGCCCGCCCAGCACGTTGTCGAACGAGCGATTCTCCAGCATCAACACGACTACATGCTCAATGCCCGGTAATGGTTTAGCCATGTTATCTCCTTTAGTGCATACAGCCGACATTACGCAGAAACTTAGGCTTCACATGAAAAGATCGCATTAATCCTGTTTTTGGCAGCACACGATACGCATCCTTTCAGGCGAAAAGAATCTACTGCACAACTCGCCAAGAGCATGCGCTTGTCCAATGTTTATGCTGGGATACTCAGTGCGTCCATAGAGCACGCCTTCATGGAACTCTGCTGCGAGAAAGTCCACCCGATCCAGCACCGGAGACGGAACAATCTCGTACTCCGTGCCTTCACAGTCAATCTTGAGCAGACGGCAACGTTGAGTTGGCGCAATGGTCTTATCGAAAATCTCCTGCAACGTTACCGATTCGACAGGACCCACGGTGTAAGCGCCAGCCATGTCAAACACCGCACTAGCACCGCCCGTGTTGGAATCCACGAGGCGCAACATAATGGAGCGGCCATCTGCCGTGACCGCCTGCTGGAAAAGACTGACATTCGACACATTGTTGAGCCGCAGATTCCGGGCGAAGTTTGCGTGGTTGATTGGGTGCGGCTCAAATGCAAATATTTGGAGGAATGGCCAACGCTTGGCAAGATACAAGCTCACAAGGCCAATGTGCGCACCCACATCGACCACGATGTCTCCGGGCCGAAACTCTATGTTTTGGAGACCGTAGACGTCATTCAGTAATTCTTCAGCAACCCGGCTGGTTGCCAGTGAAGAACAACCATCGTACACAGAGAGGAACACACCGTGGATTTCAAACGAGTAGAGAGCTTGCATCCCATCCTCTTTCACAAACGTGGGAAGTAATGAGTATAACGCTATTGTCGGTGGAAATAATTCGATCTGATACTAATCTGGGTTTTGTGTCCCAAAATGGTTCGCGCCGCAGGTGTGTTGCTGATTGCGGCGATTAGAAAGATCTAATATCAATCCACATGTCGACGAGTGTTTCTCCTGCTCATCTCCAACGATCCACCGCATTCCACCAGATCACTTTCAGCCATTCATTGAATGTGATCTTGGCCCATTCACGACGACGCCACCAGCGTGTGCCGAAGAGTCGAGGATCTTTGGCGGCAGCAACTGACCAATGATACTGCGGCAACTTGTGGCGGAAGATTGATTGCGCCCGCTTGGTATGCCAGTCACTGGTGACGAGCAAAACATTGGCGGGATGGAATAGTTCAAGGCATTTGCCCACGTAGCCGGTCTCAGTAAGAGTGGAATCCAGCTCAAAGGCGCAGACGCTGACCTGCGATGCCATCTCCTTTGCATCCTGCTTAAGGAAGGCTTCAGCATATTCAGCGGGCGTGTGGCCGAAATAGCGGGAGTCAGAAGAGGCATCGAGCAGCAAGTGGCGTGCATAACCGGCGCGCAGCAGCTCCATGCCGCGGCGATAACGCTCGTCCTGGCTGTCACCGGCGAGGACCACGATGACATCAGATTTTTCTGGATGGTCGCGCACTAGCAGGCTCCCGGCGAATCGGGCAAATAATAAAAGGACGAGGAGCAGGACGAGGAAAATTGTGCGCTTTACGGTCCAGCGGAGGATGCGGCTAGGTCCGGCAGGTTGAGTTTGGGCTGAGTTCATCTGGGCGATGGCAACTAGACTAAAGCATTTTCAACGGATGTGGACCATTGGGGTGTTAGAGCAGCCGGTCTAGTCGCGATTCCTGGCGTCGATTTGAAGGTGATTTTCTTTTATCCAAATGGGTTTCCAACAAAGGTACCTCGGCGGCTGAGGCCGAAATATTTAGCACCATTTACCGCAGACCTAAAGGTGTAAAGTGCCGGGACATCCTTCACGAACTGTCTCCAGACATCCTTCACGTTTAGTGACTGGATATCTGACAGCTCCAGGTCCGATCCCCAGAATAGGATCGGGACTGGAGC
>DASXKZ010000302.1:0-17802 GCA_036496525.1 Candidatus Angelobacter sp. | reverse complement strand
AAGCGTGTCGCCAGTTAGGCGAGAGAGACTTCTCTCGCCGACATTGGGTTTACGAACAGGCAATTCAGACAAAAGCGGCTGTCGCGGTCAGTTGACGTTGCCTAGATGCCGGTTAGGAAACTGCCGATCACCACCAGAAATCAAGACTACAGGCGATAAGACACGTTTATCCACAAGGCAGACTCAAACGGCGATTCTCAAGCTACGCGCTCAATCGTGACTGACTGCAGAACTACCGGTGTTGCCGGCTTGTCCTGCGCGCCTTTTTTTACCTTGGAAATTTTGTCCGCGATGTCCTGGCCTTCTACCACTTCGCCAAAGATCGTGTGATTGCCCGTAAGCCACGGCGTGGCGGCGACGGTGATGAAAAACTGGCTGCCGTTGGTTCCGGGACCTGCATTGGCCATGGCCAGCTTACCGGCTTTATCAAATTTGTAAGGCGAGCCTTTCGTTTCGTCTCCGAATTTATAGCCCGGGCCGCCCATGCCGGTGCCGCTGGGATCGCCGCCTTGGATCATAAAATCCGGAATTACGCGGTGAAAAATTGTGCCGCTGTAGAGCGGGCCATCGCCGCCTTTTCCGCTCACACTGTCTTTCCAACTGCGTTTGCCTTCAGCAAGATCGGTAAAGTTCTTCGTCGTTATAGGCGCCTCTTTTTCAAATAGGCGGCAAACAATTTTGCCTTCAGTGGTATCAAAAATCGCGTATGTGCCTGGCTGGCGTGCCATAGATTATTCCTTTCAAAATGTCTTGCGTGGTCTTTGATCTTCATTTACTTCTTCGGCGCTGCAGGTGCTTTTGCGCCCGTTGATTTCTTGGCTGCCGGCTTTCCTCCGGCGGGCACAATCTCAATGTGGCTGATCTTTACCGGGGCCGCAGGACGGCTATTGTTGCCATTACAAGTCATACCGCCGCCGCAAGGCATGCGGGCGATTTTCTTCACCAACTCCACGCTGTCATCATCGCATTGACCAAAGATGGTATAGCCGCTGTTCGGTGCGCGGCGTCCGCCCATGCATCCGTTGGGGTCCAGGCAAGGATTGAGGAAGGGAACTTCCTTCTCCGTAATAAAGAACTGCGAGCTGTTGGTATTCGGCCCGCGGTTCGCCATGGCTAGCCGTCCCGGTTTGTCAAAGAGCAGGTCGGGATGCAATTCGTCCTCAAACTCAAAGCCTACGTCGCCGCTGCCGCTGCCGGAAGGATCGCCGCCCTGAATCATGAATTCAGGGATCGTTCGGTGGAAGATCACGCCATCATAGAGGGGCTTGTGCATGGTTTTGCCGGTTGCTGGGTCTTTCCACGGCTTGGTGCCTTTGGCCAGTCCCACAAAATTTGCTACCGCTTTAGGCGCCTTGTCAGGGAAAAGCGTGCACTTCAAGTCACCGGTGGAGGTATGGATGATAGCTGTGGGGGAACCTTTGGCCGGAGCGGCCTTGCTTGCCGTCTTTGCTCCAGTCTGGGGAGTTCCTGTAGCCGGGGTCTTCGGCTTGCTCTGAGCTCCAGCGGCAAGGCCCAAACACAGTAGAATCAACGCTGCACGAGTCACCATTCGTCTCTCCTTGTAAGGACGTAACCGAATATTAGAAATGGAGAGCAGTTAGAAGTAAAGTCTACGGCGTGCCGCTAAATGCCGTTGGGGCCGTCGAGCCTTTTTTTCGCGGAACCTTTCCCCCAGCCCTCAGTAATCATCCTTGAAAGGACAAATAACCGCCTGCCGCCTCCGATGGCCAATTCGATGTCCGACGAAGAGCTGATGGCCCAGGTGCGCAGCGGCGTGGGTGAGATGCTGGGCGTGTTATTTGAGCGCTATCATGTGCCTTTATTCAATTTTTACTTGAAGCTGACCGGCGACCGAACTGCGAGTGAAGACCTGGTGCAAGAAGTCTTCTTCCGGATCCTCAAGTATCGCCACAGCTACAGGCCGGAGACTGCTTTCAGGGCATGGATGTACCAGATTGCACGTAATGCGCGCATTGACCTGCTGCGCAAGTGCCGTCCGGAAACAGAGTTTGAACCCGAGATGTCGCCCGTTGTAGCGCCGGTGGACACAGCCCAGCAGAGCCAGGAAGCATTGCTGCTGCACAGCGCGCTCATGCAGATATCGGAAGATAAGCGCGAAGTTCTGGTTCTGAGCCGATTTCAGGACCTGAAGTATGAAGAGATTGCTCAGCTAATGGGCTGCGAGGTAGCGACGGTGAAGACCAGAGTCCATCGCGCGCTGCAGGACTTGAAAGAAATATTCCAGCAGCTTGAAAGCGGCAAAGCTTTACGCGGCAAGGGACGGCAGGGAAGATGGCCTGCGCCCGGGAGTGTGCAATGAACTGCGAAGAAACTGGCGAACTTTTACCGGACTATCTGCAAGGCAGGCTTAATGCCGACCGTGCAGCAGTGGTTGAAAAGCACTTGGCGGAGTGCGCCGCGTGCGGCCAAGAAGCTGCTTTGTGGCAGAAGCTTTCATTGTTGCCGGAAGAGCAGCCCAGTCCAGCGCTGGAATCACGCTTTAAAGCGATGCTTGAGAGTTATCAGGAAGGCCGCTGGGAGAGAAGTAGCTTGGCGGTGGAGAAGACCAAGACACCTGCCCCGATGTTGTGGGGGCTGGGCAACTGGAGACAACTTCCGGCAGCGGGGATCGTTTGGGCCTGTCTCTTCCTGGCCTGCGGATATTTCATCGGCAAACGTGCTGACGGTGGTGCAAATACTGAAGTTCAGAAACAGCTGGCAGATCTGCAAGGCGAACTCGCCGCGACACGGCAAACGGTGGCGCTTTCAATGTTGCAGCAGCAGTCCGCCAGCCAGCGATTGGAAGGCGTGAGCTGGACTACCCGCCTGGCAGAGCCAGACCCAAAAGTGATGGGCGCATTGATGCACACCGTGCGTTTTGACAATAACGTAGACGTGCGCCTGGCGGCCCTGGATGCGCTGAGCCGCTACGGAGATCGGCCTGAGGTGCGCCGCGAACTGGTGGATGTGCTGCAGACCACGCAGTCGCCCATGGTACAGGTGGCGTTAATCGATCTGCTGGTTGACCTGCATGACAAGAGCGCGGTGCCGCAATTCAAAAAATTTCAGCAGGACCCGAACGTTAATCCCACGGTAAAGAAACGCGTGGATTGGGGAATCCAGCAGTTGAACTAGCTTTATCCCGAGCATAGCGAGAGATCGCTTGGCGGAAAAGAATCGGAGGAAGTTGTGATGAAGCAAAAATTTCTTACATTCATTCTGATGTATTCGGTTGGCTTGCTGTTCTTGTGCACCTTCGCCGGCCCAGTTCGAGCGGCAGGTGATGATGATGACTCTGATTCAAGCATGCGCCTGCAGGAGAAAGAGACGATTCGCAAGACTTTTAACCTCACCGCGGAGCACAAAATCCTGGACATCGACAACATCTTTGGCTCGATTGAAGTGACAGGCGGCCAGAGCGATCAGATTCAACTGGTGGTGAATAAGACAATCTCTGCCGAGTCAAAGGACCGCATGGACGCGGCCAAGAAAGAAGTCACGCTGGATATTACCGATCAGCCGGATTTCTTAAAGCTCTACGTGAACGGCCCTTTCCGCTGCAACTGTGAGAACGGAAACGGATGCAGCAATTGGCATGGCGATCGGGGCTACAGGGTGAAGATGGATTTCCAGCTCCAGGTGCCGCGAAACATTGAAGTCAAGCTCAAGACCGTCAACTCAGGTCACGTTACCGTACAGGACGTAACCGGCGATTTCTCTGTCCACAATGTGAATGGCGGCATTGATATGAAGAATGTCGCCGGTTCCGGAGTGGCAAAAACGGTAAACGGCCCTGTAAAGGTCTCATTCCGCGAGAATCCGCGCGAGAAGTCTGACTTCGGCACCATCAACGGCAACGTGGAGCTCTATTTTGTTCGTGGGCTCGCAGGCGATTTCCGCTTCAAGACGATGAATGGCGCAGTCTATAGCGACTTTGAAATGACGTCGCTTCCCGCGCAGCCGGTGAGTACAGAGCGGCATGGCGCCAAGTTTGTGTTTCGGTCAGACAGATTTACCGGAGGCCGCGTCGGCTCCGGCGGGCCAGAAATCAAGGCAGAAAATTTAAATGGCGACATACGCATTCTTGAACGCCAATAACAAGGAAAAACTACACATGAACTATTACTTTAAGTCTTATAAATACATAGCTTTGATCACAGCAGTAGCCTTGTTCGCATTGGCTCAGCCAATGTGGGCGCAGAATGATAATAAAGTCAGTGTTCCGCTTACTGATCCATCGCGTCCGGTTACGCTTCGCGCCCATCTGGTGAGCGGCAGCATTACAGTAAAAGGCGCGGACGTAAAAGAAGTGGTGGTGGAAGCGCGCGCACGCGGCGATGAAGCTCATATCGGCGGCCGGGCTGAAGGCATGAAGCGCATTCCCATGACCTCTACGGGTCTCAACATCGAGGCAGAGAATAACAACGTGCGGGTGAGCACGGACTCTTACCAGCGCACGATTGACCTTACCATCACTGTCCCAGTCCATACATCGATTTCTTTGCATACCGTGAATGACGGCAACATCGTTGTCAGCGGAGTTGACGGCGAGCTTGATATTAACAACGTCAATGGCGAAGTCGATCTAAAGAATATTGGCGGAAGCGTGGTAGCGCATGCGCTGAACGGCCACGTTGTTGCGACGTTCAATCGCATTGACCCGCAGAAGCCCATGGCTTTCAGCTCGCTCAATGGCGATATTGACGTTACGTTCCCGGCCGACCTCAAGGCCAATGTGAGCCTGCGTACCGATAATGGCGAAGTTTACAGTGACTTTGACGTTAAAGTTCAGCCCACCGCTCCCCAGCAGACGGTGGAAGACAATCGCGGCAAAGGCGGAAAATACAAAGTGCAGATCGACAAAAATGTCCGCGGAACTATTAACGGCGGCGGCCAGGAAATTCAGTTCAAGAATTTTAATGGGAACATCTACATCAGGAAGGCCGGGGCAAAGCAGTAGATCTCTGAACACGTCTGGCGATCCGGTTATAGCTAAATAGTTGTAACCGGATTCGTTTTTGCATACGATAGATTTCATGGCCACGCGAATCATCACTATCTCTCCCGAAATACTTGGCGGTACCCCAGTATTCGCGGGTACGCGTGTCCCTGTGCAAACCTTCATTGAATACATTAAAGCGGGCGAGTCTATCGAAGCGTTTTTGGAAGGTTTTCCATCCGTTACCAGAGAACAGTTGCTCGCATTTTTGGATGAAGCTAAGGATCTTGTCGTCGCGAGTGTCCACTGACAGTGAGAATCCTGCTTGATGAGTGCGTTGATCAGCGCTTTCGTAGGGAATTGGTCGGCCACGATGTTGCGACGGTTCAGGAAGCTGGGTGGGCAGGCAAGAAAAATGGCGAACTCCTGGCCTTAGCCGCGAAGACCTACCAAGTCTTCATTACAGTTGACCGCAATCTTTATTTTCAGCAGAACTTCTCAGCTTTCAGCATTACCGTCCTTGTTCTGGCGGCGCGCACAAACAGGCTCGCCGACTTAAGGCCATTGGCTAAAGATGTCTTATCAGAACTTTCAGTGTTGAAACCGGGACAAGTTTCCCTTATCCCCAGGAAGTCGGGCTGAAATCTTACTTCTTCTCGCCTTTGCCGTTGCATCCAGCGCCGAATCCTCTACCTTCTCAGCACTGAGCCGGGCCCGGCATTCCGGAGTCAATTCAAAGTTAACACCGTGCTGCTTGATGTTCTCGATCAATTGTGCGGCGCTCACGCGGTTGGCCGCCATCAGCTCAATGTCGTGAAAACTCAGCGCATCTGACGACTGGGTTTCATTCTGGAGCCGCTTGGCCGTAGCTTCAACCTCGCGCATCACACGCATAAAGTTTCCGCCCAGAATCTTCAGGATCTGTTCGCGCGTGTACCCGCGTTGATATAAAGCCTGGGTGATTTTGGGCAAATCGGCCACGGAATCAATGCCTTCTGGCAGGGAAGTAACGCCGTCAAAGTCTGATCCCAGCCCTACATGGTCAATTCCTGCGACTTTGGCGACGTGGTCAATGTGGTCGATTAGGGACTTCAGCGGCGGACGCGGAAACTGTGCTGCCCACTTCTTCTCAATGGCCGCAGTTTCATCGTAGGTCACCGGGCTGCCATCAGCGTGAGGATGGGCCTTCTTGTAAGCCTCAACCTCGGCGTCACGCTGCTTGATTTTTTCCGGGTCGGAAGACGCCTTGCGGTAATTCTCATCGATGAACGCAGAATAGAAGTTTACCATCACCACCCCGCCATTGTTGGTCATGGCGCGGAGCATGTCATCGGTCATGTTCCGGGGCTGATTGGTAAGCTCGCGGGACGAAGAATGCGAGGCGATCACCGGCGCCTGGCTCACAAGCAGAGCCTGGTAAAACGTAGCATCGGAAACGTGGGAAATGTCCACGATCATGCCCAGCCGGTTCATCTCACGCACAACATCCTTGCCAAAATCAGTCATGCCGTTGTGGTGCTTGACGTTGGGATTTTGGATGTCGCCAGAAGAGTCGGCCCACTCATTGGTATTCGACCATGTCAGCGTCATGTAGCGGACGCCCATGCGATAAAAATCGCGCAGCAGCCTCACGTCATTCTCAATGGCATGGCCACCTTCAATGCCCATTAAGGCGGCGAACTTGTGCTGCTCATGGGCGCGCGCAATATCGTCGGCGGTGAAAGCCATGGTCATTTTGTCCGGATGCCGCGCTGCCTGCTGGTAAACGCTGTCAATCAGGTCCATGGCGCGCTGCGAATAATGGCCTTTGAACTCCGGCTCAACCCAGATAGAGAAGAACTCCGCTCCCAGGTTGCCCTGCTTGATCTTGTCCAGATCGATATGGCCTTCGCTTACAGGCGTGTTCTGGCTGAGGTCAAAATTTGAGTCAAGGAAGCGCTGTGGCGTATCTGCGTGCGTATCCACGATTAATGCAGACTGGTGGATCGCGAGGGCAGGATCAGCCTTGGGCCGCGTTGCTGACGCGGCCTTGGCAGTTTTCTTATGAGGAACTGAATGTTGTTGTGCGAGCGCGAAGCTTGAAAGCAGGAGAAGGCAAAGCGACGAATGTTTTAGGCTCATTCTCTGGCAATTTTATCAGCCAGTTGGTTCGCCTCACGCCATTCCGTGTAACGATCTGAAACCATCACGTGGAAGCAGGCCTGGCGGCGCTCTTCAGCGGCTTCCACCAGTCCCTGATCACGCAGGTTCTTAAGGTATTCTTCAATCCAGGCATGCTGGGCGCGCGTCAGTCCGCGCTTGGCGAGGTCAACGGTGATGCCGGCCAGGTGAGAAGAAGCATGTTCGCCAATTTCCGGTGCTGCATTGCCATTGTGGCGGCGAAGCTTTTGCTGCTGCTCCATGGTGCGCACCGCGGAATTCACCTGCAGCGGCGTGCGGAATTCTTTGTAATAGGCTTCGCTCATGTCCTGGAGAAACTGATTGCACCAGGGACGGCAATATTTCTTGTCAGCCTGTAGTGACGGACTCACGTGCAGAGCGTGAGTTTCCTGGATCGGCACCAGTTCCTGCGTACGTTCCAGTTCCAGTAGCTGGTCATTGTCTGCAATCCGCGGAAGCTGCAGGCGATCAATTTCTTCGTTCTGGCGGACCATGGAATCCATGGAGCCCTTCAGCACGGGGTTCCAGGCCACGCGGCGAATATGTGCGCGGTGGTGACGGGTAGCGGTATAGCGGCTGGCGGCAGAAGCCGGCACAGTGGCGGCAACTGCCATCAGGAAAATCGACGAAGTGATTAAGATCTTCTTAGCGCTCATCGGGTCCTGTTCCGGTGCGGATGTCAGAGACATACAACATCGGCATTAGATGGCAAATTTTAAACCAGAGCTGCCGCATCTGTACCCAGCTATTTACCTGAATTTTCATAAATTTACGGAACCCTGGGCCACTTGCGGGCAGAGACTTTCGTAATCAACAGGTTAGGTGTCTGACAAAAATTGCTAGTTTCCAGCTCTGTTCGCCTAAATTTTTTTCGGCTTGGAAATCGTCGCCTCGAAACAGACCTAGATTGCGTCTCTCTTTGAGACGAAAGCTATGGGATCGCATTCTAAACTGACCTGATCGGGGCGCAACAGATTGCAGAAATTATGACGCAACGTGATCACACAGGAATGCCATTCTTGTGATCGCTCACCAAGGGTTCATCGGCTCTAGGTGGCTGCCTTTAATCGCGCTAAACTGCACCACGTCGATTATCCTGCGGAACTAAAGTTATATTGCCCCGTAGAAACGCTTGCAATACTCTGTGCAGTCATCTCTTACAAACAAAGGCCCCCTTTTACTGATGAAACAAAGTTTCTTGCTGCTGCTTCTTGTTCTTGCATACGGGCTGGCATCTGCCCAAACCGGCGACTGCGCCGACCTGACACATCAGGCGCTTGAGTTAAGTGGATTCAATCAGTCGCTTGATCAAATGGCATCGATTATGGCCTCCGACCAATTCATGCAACAGGTGCGAGACAAACAGTCTCTGGAACAATTCGCGGCAATCTATATCCCCATTGTAAAAAAAGAATTCAGCGCAGGCCGGTTGCGCCAGGAGCTGCAAAGCCGCATGGTTGCGCATTGCGATCTGGCGCAGATGACCCAGACGGTGCAGCGCTTGCAAACTCCTTTTGTTGCTCGAATGCTTGCCCTGGACGCGGCTACGAGCACCCCTGAAGGCCAGGAGAGAATCAAGAGATATATCAGGATGGCTGAGCTGAACCCGCCCACCGACGATCGCATGGACGCGCTGAGCGCTCTCGATGCCGCTTCAGGGGCGAGCGATTTGGTGACGGATTTTACTCTGGCATATTTGTCGGGGATGATGACAGGGCTCGGGGCGCCGCCAGAGGTGGTTGACCAGCTTCGGGCACGCCGCAATGAGCTCAAGGCGCAGATGCAGAACAATATTGCGCTCTCCATGAGCGTGACTTATCACGGAGTGACCCGCATGGATCTTCAACAGTATGCCAGGGAACTGGCTGCACTTCCGTTAAAGAGGTTCTATGGACAACTAAGTAAATCCTTTGTGGAGATCACGCAGGAGCGGGCCCAGGCAATTGGCCAGGAATTGAAAAAAGCTGCTCCAACGCCCAAGAGCTAGCCCCTGAGGAAATAATCACTCATCAATGCCTGAAACGCTCATGCTCCAGTGCCTTGCCCGTCAAGGTTCTGCAGGCGTTGGGTTGTAACGTTCTTGCGTTGAATCGCACTACTTGTCAAGGCTAAGTTAAATCTCTTCTTGAAAGGCGGTGGCCCTAATGTCACACAAGCTCAAGGTCTTATTGCTTATAGCGCTCTCGGCTCCTATTTGCAGGGCCTTCCAGGTTGCTAAGTTTGCTCAGATACAAGAGATACACCCCACCGCCGAAAGCAAGGCCGCACAAGACCAGGCATTCAACGCCCGCAAACGGCTTCTGTTGGCGGCAGAAACTGCCCAGCAATTGAAGATTGCGGCCAGCAATAGCAATGCCCCCGACGATCAGGCGAAGGCTGCAGCGGCCCAGCAGCAGGTGGCAGACGCACAAAAAGACGCTGAAGTTGCAGACAAGAAGGCAAAGGAAGTCCAATCCGCGGCCATCGCGCCCCAAGACTGGAACAAAATACAGGCTGCTCTGCAGACCAAGAGTGGAGATTATGAAAGCAAAATGAAGAGTAATTCAGCGCTGGCAACCACGCTGGTGCTGGCAGGGATTATCCTGGCAGCGCTGTCTGCGCTCGCAGGATTGCTAAAGAAGAGTATTGCGGCCGGGATCCTCTCCATTGTGGTAACCGCAGTCGTTGGAATTCCCAAATTGGTTCCGATTAACCAGCGCGCGGATTATTACCGCGCTCTCTTCGTACAGAGTTCCAACCTGCTGCTCCAGGCCCAGTTACGCCTGAATCCAACGCTGGCGGACTACAATGAGTTTGCCCACGACATTCAGCTATTGGCCGACTACGAAATGAACAAGTTTCCATCGGGCGGCGATGTGGCCCAGAATACGCAGGACCTGATCAAGGAGATTGCGGCCTCATCCGGCACGGTGCGCTGACATTACTCAGCCACGGAAGAAGTCCTTGATTGCCTGCTTCATTACTTCGCGACCAGTGTCTGCGATGGCCTTGGTGAGCGGAATGTCTTTGGGGCAGACTTCAACGCAGTTCTGGGCGAATCCGCACTCCTGGATGCCGCCATCACCCATCAATGCCTGAAGCCGCTCATGCTTTAGCGCCTTGCCCGTGGGATGCTGGTTGAAGAGCCGGACCTGTGCAATGGTCGCCGCGCCTACAAAGCCGGTGCTCTCATTGAACTGCGGGCATGCTTCCATACAACAACAGCAGGAGATGCAGCGCGAAATCGGATAAGCCTCCTCCTGCTCGGGGGGATAAATCCTCGGGCCAGAGCCAAGATCATAGGTGCCGTCCACTGGTACCCAGGCTTTCACGGCTTTCAGGTTCTCAAAAATCACGCTGCGATCGACCGCCAGATCCCGGACGACAGGAAATTTGCTGAAAGGCTCTACGCGAATTGGCTGCTCTAACTTGTCCACCAGAGCTGAACAAGCCATCCGGGCTTTGCCGTTGATCAGCATGGCGCAAGAGCCGCAAACTTCTTCCAGGCAATTGGAGTCATAAGCAATCGGCGTTGTGGTCTTGCCATCGCGCATTACAGGATTGGCGGCTATCTCCATCATGGCTGAAATCACGTTCATCCCCGGCTTCCAGGTGAGTTCAAATTCCTCCCAGTGCGGGCTGGATTTCGGATTCTCCTGGCGCTTGATCTTGAGAATTACAGTCTTGGCCATTAGCTTTTGGTCTCCCTTACCTGGCGAAACTTCAGGATGCTCATGAGCGCGTTCAATATGGTGATGGCCGCAAACGCCCAGTACATCCAGTCATGCCGCGTTATCGCCGCCCAAAACAGGATGCCTCCGATCACAAAGAACAGGATCGCGGCGTTCCGATAAAAGCGCGGCGATGTGGTGTTTTGTGGCTGGTCCATCACAAAACCTTGAACCACAAAGGACACGAAGGACCACAAAGGATTTTAGTTTTTAACGAGCTTAGAGAAGATTGCATATCCTATGGCGGCTTTTAAACTTCGTGTTTCTTTGTGTCCTTTGTGATTAAAACCTATTTGGCCATGTCGTATCTGCGCGGTCTTGGCGGCAGCAGAGAAATATCCACGGGCTCAAATTCGAAACGGGGCTCGTCGGCGTCCGGCGCGAAATAAGCCTTGGTGGTCTTCAGGAAATTTTTGTCGTCGCGGTCGGGGAAGTCTGGCTTGTAATGTGCGCCGCGCGATTCATTTCGCAAAGCCGCTCCCTGCGCGATTACCCGCGAAAGTTGCAGCATGTTATAAAGCTGCCGCGTAAAGACGAATGACGTATTTGCCCATTGGCTCTTATCGCTCAGGTTGATGTGGTTAAAACGTTCCAATAGCTCAACCAGCTTGGCATCAGTCTGCTGCAGATTCTTGTTGTAGCGGATCACGGTACAGTTGCGCGTCATCAGCTCGCCCAGTTCGCGCCACAGGCGGAACGGGTTCTCCGTGCCGCTGTTGTTGATTAATCCCGCATTGGCTTCTTCCTGGCGCTTGCGCTCAGAGTCAAACACGGTGCTGCTTACGCCGTCAGAGGACTTGGTATTGTTCTTTGCGTAAAGCATAGCCTGTGGACCGGCTACAAAGCCGCCGTAGATACAGGAAACAAGCGAGTTCGCTCCCAGCCGATTAGCCCCGTGGTAACCGTATTCGCATTCGCCGGCGGCGAAAATGCCTTTGATGTTCGTAGCCTGATTGAAGTCCACCCAAAGGCCGCCCATGGTGTAATGCATACCCGGGAAAATCTTCATGGGGACATCGCGAGGATCGTCGCCTACGAACTTTTCGTAAATTTCCAGAATGCCTTCCAGCTTGCGGTTCAGCGTTTCGCGATCAATGTGCGTCAGGTCGAGATAGACCATCGGCTGGCCGTCAATGCCGAGATCGTATTCGTAAACTACTTTGTGAATGGCGCGGGTAGCCACATCGCGGGGGACGAGATTGCCGTATTTTGGATACCACTCTTCCAGGAAGTAAAAACGCTCTGTTGCGGGAATGCTCTTCCAGTCGCGCTTGTCGCCCTTGGTCCTGGGCACCCAGACGCGGCCGCCTTCACCACGGGCTGACTCCGACATCAACCGCAGCTTGTCTTCGCCGGGAATCGATGTGGGATGCACCTGGATGAATTCGCCATTCGCGTAATAGCAGCCTTGCTGATAGAGAGCAGATTGCGCCGATCCGGTGCACACAACGGAATTCGTGGATTTGCCAAAAATTGCGCCGATACCGCCGGTGGCCATGATGACGGCATCAGCAGGGAACGTGCGCACTTCCATGCTGCGCAGGTCCATGGCGCAAATGCCGCGGCAGACGCGGCTGTTATCGAGCACTGCGCTCAGGAACTCCCAATGCTCGTACTTGGTAACCCGGCCTTCGGATTCATAACGGCGTACCTGCTCGTCCAGTGCATAGAGAAGCTGCTGGCCGGTGGTGGCGCCGGCAAATGCCGTGCGATGGTAAAGCGTTCCGCCAAAGCGGCGGAAATCGAGCAGCCCTTCTGGAGTGCGGTTAAACGTCACGCCCATGCGGTCCAGCAGATCAATGATCCCCGGCGCAGCCTCACACATGGCCTTGACCGGCGGCTGGTTGGCAATGAAGTCACCGCCGTAGATCGTGTCATCAAAATGTTGCCAGGTGGTATCGCCTTCGCCTTTGAGATTTTTGGCGGCGTTGATGCCGCCTTGGGCGCATACCGAATGCGATCGCTTGACCGGAACGATAGAAAACAAATCCACGTGACCGCCGGCTTCGGCGATTTTGATTGTGGCCGCCAGTCCAGCGAGTCCGCCGCCGACTACGATAATTTTAGGTGTCGTTGCCATGAGCCTCTTCTAACCACAAAGGACACGAAGGAGGACGAAAAAGTGCCTTCTCGAACCATTTTTGCAATGCCGAAGATCAAAGCGTAAAGATCGCTCAAAACCTATCGAGCTTCCAATTCTCTAAATTCTTTGTGTTCCTTCGTGTCCTTTGTGGTTAATTCTTAATGCCCGGTTTCTCCAGACTCTGTTCCGTCGTTGGCACAGTCTTCCAGTGGTCTCTCCACTTTGGCCGGAAGAACGCCGCCATGGTGAGCCATCCAACCAGAATCAAAGTGAGCGCCAGCACAGTGCACGCCCGCCCAAGCCATTTGCGCGATCTTTCACTTACGGTGATGCCCCATTTGGCGCAGAAAAGATATATCCCATAAGCAAAGTGCCATGAAGCGGCAATGATGCCCACCAGATAAAACACCCCGGCCCACCAGTGCTGAAGCTCGGTCTGCACCTTGCTAAAGGCCGCATCAGGATGCGAGAGCAGGTGCGTGCCGGTGAAGCGCATGGTGTATGTATGCCAGATGATGTAGGCAAAAGCGATTGCCCCGGTCCAGCGTTGAGCGGCATACATAAAATTTCCCGCCCAGGGATAGTCGCTTACGTTAGATTCGCCGCGAAACCAGATATAGAATCCGTACAACGCGTGATATAGCAGTGGGATGTAAATGCCGACAATCTCAAGGACCAGAACAAAGGGCAATCCGGTAAGAAACTTTACCTGCGCGCCATACGCATCGGGGCCGTTCGTGGCAAATGCGTTGGAGATAAAGTGTTCCAGCAGAAACGCGCCCACGGGAATGATCCCGCTTAAGGAATGCAGGCGTCGAAGAAGGAATGAATGACCCTGCCCGGCGCGGATAGGAGACACTCCGCGTGCTACATGAGGCGCAACGCTGGCCATGGACTACTATGCTCCGTGGAAGAATGAAAGCAAACTCTTTATTATGAAACGTTAGATTGGATGCGTCAAACTGATGTCGCTTCTCTCCAAACCGCTTACGGTTTTTTGAGCGCTTTTAGATTTTCTTGCTCCTGATACTCGCGCCTCGTCACGCGAGTCGGCTCGGCGCGAAACACCCGCTGTGTTTTGTGATGCCGCTTCCCTCAACACCGCTTACGATTCTCGAACACTTCAGACTGTAGAGCGTAAATGCCCCGCTTGATCGCAAGCGTGGCGTTATTGCATCGGCATCTCAAGCGGTGGCAATATCCTCAGGTCCTGGTGATTCTTATCGCGCCAATAGATGCGCATGCACTCGCCGCGTTCTTGCGGTGTCCATTGGCTCCCGTCAGCAAAGACCACCGACTGCGGATATACCACCCAGCCCAGAATGCTTTCCGTGTGCGGCATTTGCTTTGTCATCTGGATGTCTGCCACTTGCTGTGGGACCAAAGGAAGTGGAATGCTCCAATCTTCCTGGACCTTGTTCAGGCGATTCAAGCCAACGACGATGTCGCTTTCGAGCGAAACCTGCTTGATGGGCTTCGCAGTAAGATTCTTCAGTTCCATGCGAAAGCTCGGATCTGCAGCCCAGAAATTTTCCTGGCCAAATTGCACAGGACAGCTACGCGGATGGGCCGGTTGAATTCTGTACGTCGCCATCATACCCGCTTCCAGATGGTCATCCACGTGGCATTGGAACATCCAGGTGCCGGGATTGTCGGCCAGCATGGTTACGGTTTCAGTTTCAGCCGGCACAAGCGGAATCACATCCTCTGATCGCCCATGCCGGGTGACGGTCTTGCCATGCCAGTGCGCTGAGTGAATATCACGCTCATTGCCCATGGCTGCCAGATACCAGCGCACCCGCTCGCCTTCATTCATCACCAGCTCGGGCAGATTGGAAAAAATGTACCCATTCATCGCGTGGTAGAGGCCTTCTTCGCTGTTGGCTGGCCGCGTCTCATCGCCTTTGAGTTGATCGAAAACCATGAAGAGAACAACAAATTCGCGGTCAATGTCAGCGGGAGAGCCATCCGCTTTTGCGCGGCCGCGTGCCGTCACAATCACGGGGCCAATCAATCCGGAATTGGTTTCTTCCGGCTCGTTGACGTGCCCGTGATACAGCCACAGGCGCGAACTCTCTCCCGGAGGCGGGCCGCTTCCGGCATCGGCAAACCAGTGATAGGTGAAATTGCCGTTCGGCGGCACGGCAATTCCCGGCAGATTGTTAGCGTAGACAGCGCCTTCATTCGGCTTGTCATAGCGAAGGCCATGCACGTGGATACTGTGGTAGCCGCTGGTCAGGTTGCGAAAATGCACCACCACAGTGTCGCCCACTTCCGCGCGAATGATTGGTCCCAGGATTCCCAGCCATTGAGGCTGCGGCTTGCGTTTAGAAAACGTGCCTTCAGTGTATTCGACGTACCGGATCTTGGCCCAGCGCCGATGGAGTCCCCACGGATACGGAAGCTCCGCCCCGTGCATCAGTTCAAGTCCGCTGGGAGCGTAATCCCACTCCACCTGTTCGGCGGCGATGTAATACTCGCGCACGTGGCCTTTGGGCAATTGCGCGCGTTGCGCAAAAGCGGCTGCAGCGTTGGAGAAGACAAAGACCCCAAGCAGGGCAGTAATAAACCATTTGCAGTTCGCCATCACTCTATAGGTTCCAGCTCTCAACTATAGACGCATCTTGGCCAATCAAAAAGAGAGCGCATCTTTGCGGATGCGCTCTTACGGTACCGGTTTGTCTCTCGTCGCATGGAAGTAAGCTCCAAGCGAATTAGTTTCCAGAAGTCCTCGGTCGTTATCCTGCTGGAATTCCCTGCGTGCAAGGCATGTTGACTGGTTGCGTTGGAGGAGTGGGTGGAGTCGCCCAAGGGCCTGTGTCCGTGGTGAAATCAAAAAATTCGCTCATGTCAGGCATGGAAAAGTCCCGCTGAGTAAGAGCGGGCATATGGAAGCGCGTTTCAACGAATTTGAGCGCGGCCGTGGAGTCCATGGGGGTGTGCGACACAAAATTCTTCTTGCTGAATGGGGAGATCACGATCAGCGGAACGCGAAAACCGGTGAGAGTGAAATCGCCCGGCTGATTCGTGGCCGGCATGATCGGCTGAATGCCGTCCGGACTGGGAACGGAAATGGGCCCAACGTGATCATAGAGCCCACCGCCTTCATCAAAGGTCTCAATAAATACAGAGTCTTTCCATGACGGACTATTCATCAGCGCGTTGATGAGCCTGGCCGCAAACTCCGCTCCGATCTGGATATTGCTCTTGGGATGCTCGTCAACACCGCTGCTGCTCACCTGGTTGATTTCGATTCCCGTCTCTATGTAGGCGACCTGGGGCAGGGTCCCATTCTTCACGTCAGTAAAGTATTGAGCAATGGGAACCACGTTGGCGTGGTGAGCGTTGAAATAGCTGAAGTAGGAAAAATACGTGTGCCCGTCAACCGTATAGATTTTCCAGGAGACCTTGTTCTCATCCATCAACTCGAAAATCGTTTTTGCCACGATTTGCGTGGGTGGAGCCGTCACAAAGCCCTTGGATGTGGCCGCCAGCCAGAAAAAGCGATTAGGATGCGTGCGCGTGGGAGCAGGAGAGAACCAGCGGTCAGAAGTGGCGAAATTGGACGCCATGAAGTAGTAGAAGGGGAGATCGGAAGCGTCATAAAAGCCCATGGCGCGCTTGCCGGTGAAATCCGTGAAATTGGGCTGGCCGGCGACAAATTCATCATGGGCGAATTTGCCTTCAATAAAGGCGAAGCCATCCATGGTGAAAACGCCCGAGCCCGTGTGGGACAGGTTCCATATGCGATGGGTCTCATTCCATGACGGCGTCAGGTTTTCTGAGCAGGCGCTTTGCATGTGAAACGCCTTGATCGGTGGTCCGGCCTGTCCTGTGTTGGGGTCGTAGCCCGGAGTGGAAACATTCGTCGGGGTCTTGTCCGCACCAGAGGTCCAGGTATCGACATCCTGGGGAAGAGGAGGGGTCTGCTTGGCCCGATATGCATTCAATTGACCAAAGTAGCTATCGAACGACCGGTTTTCCTGCATGAAAAGGATTATGTGATTTAGCGAATTCAAGCTCCCTGCTGGAGTAGGGGTGGGAGTAGGCGCACTACTACCGCCGCCAAGTCCGGCACATGCAGAAATCAACAGGCAAAGGAGGACTACAAAAGAACATCCTGCAGCACGACGAAACAACATGGAAAACTCCTGGGTACCCTAACCCTGCGTACAGGCACACGCAAGGCTTTATCTGAGCATGTGATGCTGCTGCTGGAAGCAGGTTGCCCCCAGCAATTCTGATTCAGCAGTTCTCCCTCTGAAAATTTTGACAGATTGCAAATCTTTACCACTTATGCAAGACACCTTAGCCTGCGGCTGAACTAAACTTAATGGGCCGATATTTTGAACGCAAAAATGGTGGCCAACATTATGTCCACGCTGCTTCAAGAAATTAGCTATGCTGCGCGCCAGCTGCGGAATGCCCCAGGCTTTGCTTTGCTTGCTGTATTGACATTGGCATTGGGAATTGGCGCGAACACCGCAATGTTTACGGTGATCGAAAGCGTCCTTTTGCATCCACTGCCTTATCCGCACGCTGATCGAATGGTCTATATCGGCCCGGCGGAGGGAGAGAGTTTTCAATCCACTTCGTGGGTCACCTACCGCGACGTTCGCGATCAAGCGCAAAAATTGGAAAATGTCTCCCTGTTTTCAGTGGACGTGGGCGTGGTCCAGGGCAAAGAAGGATCAGTGAGCGTAGTCACGCCCGGAGTAACGCCGAACACCTTTAAGCTGCTTGGCGTTCAGCCGCGTCTGGGCCGGACGTTCACTGAGGACGAAGGACAACCCGGCGGCCCGCAGGTGGTGCTTCTTTCTGAAGGACTTTGGCGACAGGCCTTTAATGCCGATCCTGACATTGCCGGCAAAACAGTGCGTGTGGATGGAAAACCTAGAACGGTTGTTGGA
>DASXKZ010000301.1:0-17431 GCA_036496525.1 Candidatus Angelobacter sp. | reverse complement strand
CTTGTGCGAATTTTGAGGCGCAAGTATATGAGCACGCGTACGGTTGGCTGGTTGACTCAATGACGCCATTGAGGGCGTGTCCACAATGATTCAGATGGAGTCTCTTTGCACCTAGCGATTTTGGAACACCAAATTTCGGTTACATAGGCGATCGCCCTGTTTTCCACACTTGTGCTTCAGTGCGCATGCATTTAGCGCAAGGCAGTGAGGTTTTTATGGTAATGTGAGGGCCATCCCCCACCATGTGAAATTGAACGGGAGCCATGATTGCCTTCAGGACAAGAATTGTCTTCGCACGCGGAACCAGCTAAGCTTCCGCAGTTTCGGACCCTTGGCATATTGTTTTTTCTTTCTGGGACATCGAGTCTTATCCTTGAGACTTTATTTACTCGTCTGCTGAGCTATACCTTTGGAAATACAGCGTACGCAGCAAGCACCGTGCTCGCTGCTTTTCTCGGGGGACTTGCTCTGGGAGCGTACATCATCGGCAAACGAGTGGACCGCTGGCGTCCGTCGCTGCTCATTTATGGAACTCTGGAACTGGCAATTGGGGTTTATGCGCTGCTGGTCCCGCTCCTGTTTGCTGGACTGACGTATGCTTATGTCTTTTTGTATCGCTTGCTGAACCTGGGGACAGCCGGAGCGACAACCGTGCGCTTCTTGCTCGCCACGCTTGTCATTGTTATTCCCTCCGCGCTGATGGGTGGAACACTGCCGGCGCTCGCGCGGATGGTGGCTGCGACCCGGCCTGAGTATCGTTCAGACCTAGATTGGCTGTATTCAGTGAATACTTTTGGCGCAGCCATGGGTGCGTTGCTGGCGACTTACGTTCTGATGCCCACATGGGGTGTGTATGGAACGCTCGGAACAGCGTTCTCAATGAACGCCGCGATTTTTCTCTATACCGCATGGTTCGTAAGGCGCGGTTCTGCAGAACTGCATACGATGAGAACGGCGGTTGGCGCTTCCGGCGGAAGCGAAGTCGCTGGTCAACTTTCACAAGTTGGTGACCAAACGCTTGACGTTCCGGCCGATGCAGAAGGTGAGGGCCCAGCCGCAGCTCTGATTGAAACCAGGGGAGCACGTATTTTTCTGCTGGTAGCTGCCTTTCTAACCGGGATGATTACCCTTGCCTACGAAGTTATATGGACGCACGCGCTGGCATTCTTGGTGGGCAATGCGGTTTATGCGTTCGGAATGATGCTGTCTACTTTTTTGCTTGGGTTGGCAGCAGGCGCTCATGCCGTATCGCGTTTGGCGCGTAACAATCGAACGTGGGCCTGGGCCTTTGTCGTCTCCCAGTTGCTTCTTGGCGCGGTAATCCTGCTGACGCTGCCCTTGTGGAACCGGGTGCCAGATATATTTAATGTGAGCATCATCCGCGTGTTCCAGTTGGACGTTTTGATTTTGGCGGCGCTGGTGTTCTTGCGGATGATCTATGCCGCAGCCACAGGCTTGCGGCGCCGATGGAAAGAGATCACTGCGGAATGCGTGGTTCTGGGGCTTCTGTTCATGCGGTCTGTGCCTCAGCTTCCGAGCGAGAATTCTTATTTTGTTGCCACGGAAGCCTACCGATTCTTCATCGCGTTTGGCTTGTTGATTGTTCCGGCGATTCTGATGGGAGTGGCTTTCCCTTCACTCTTGAACTTGTTGAACCGGGTCCGCGCGCAAGCCGGTGAAAGTGTAGGTAGCATCTATGCGGTGAATACGTTGGGATCGATTGTAGGTTCGCTTCTCGCCGGATTTGTCTTGCTGCAATGGCTCGGTTCTTATGGCTTGCTGCGTATAGGAGCGGTTGCCAATGCGGCTCTGGGCGTGAGTTTTTTGGCCTGCATGATTCACAGAGAGCAGTTATCGCGTAAGTTGGCGGTCTGGGGCGCATTCGCAGCCATTCTGGTTGCGGCGTTGCTCATGCCGTCATCGTGGGATGTCCGTAATCTGACTCGAGGGACTTATGTCTATTTTTCTGCGGGTTGGATGGCCGACAAAGTACTCTCCAGTCACGAAGACGTGCAAGGCGGACTGACTACAGTCGTCCAAAACGGCCCAAATCGCACGCTCCTTACCAACGGCAAGTTCCAGGGAAATAATAGCGGCGAGGTGGGGGCCCAGGTCCGCTTCGTAATGATACCCGCGTTGTTTACACGTGCGTATGACCGCGCGCTGGTGATTGGCCTGGGTACGGGCAATTCACTCAAGACCCTTGCTGAGTTTCCGTTCAAGCGCATCGATGTGGCTGAACTTGCGCCTTCCATCGTGAATGCGGCGCGCAACTGGTTTACCGATGTAAATGCTGATGTGATGGACCGCAACCCGCGCGTTCATCTATCGGTCACGGATGGGCGCAACCATCTGCTGTTGTCTCAGAACCATTATGACCTGATTTCCATTGAGATAACGTCCATCTGGATCAGCGGCGAAGGTGACATTTACAACAAAGAATTCTACGAACTATGCAAATCGCGCTTGACTCAGCAGGGTGTCTTGCAGCAGTGGGTCCAGGTGCATCACATGAAGTCCCGGGACCTCTTTGTTGTCCTTAATACTGCGGCCCAAGTGTTCCCGCATGTGGCATTTTTTCTGGGTCCGGAACAAGGTTTGCTGATTGCTTCTTCCTCGCCTTTGGAGATCGATTACCAGAGGATAAGGGAATTGGAGCGTACGGCGGGCATCCGGCAACAATTGAATGCTATTGGCGCCCACAGCATGTTCTCGATGCTGGGCGAAGTGGTCATTTACGACAAGTCCTACCGCGGGGCACTGGCGCGCCTTTCTCACGAACTCAACGTGCCTGAGCGGTTGGTATCCACAGATGCTTTTCCCTACCTGGAATATCACACGCCTAAAGGGAATGTAGTCCCCGTGGATTTTCTTCTGGATCCATGGTTCTTTGTGCGCCTGACGCCGCCAGTTCTGCCACCCGATTTAAATGTTACGAACCTGAGCGAACCGGAAGACAAGGATTTTGTTCTTGGGCTGGCGTATGAAGACCGCAAGGACTACATTGCCGCTGCTGATCACCTGAGCCGAATCCAGGGAAAGAATCGCGCCTGCGCGCAAGCTGAGATCGCGTGGATGCAAGCCCGCCAGCTTCAACCCAAGTCCCAGGCTAATGCGAACTCTCCTGTCTCATGGCAAGCTTGTCCCTGAGCCAAACTTCTCGAAGCGGACAAGCGTAATGAAAGGTTCCAGGCCGATTACTTTAATTCGGTGATGATCGCGCGCTGTTTTCCATTCATGAGCGTTTCAGTGTGTATACGATCGCGCTGGTTGAACCTGACTGTGCCTGTTGTGTATTTATTCACGACCTCTTTTCCGTCCGGAGTTGTTGATTTCAGGTCGCCATCTTCAAGGAACACCACCACCACGTCTTTATCGTGGAAGTGCATTGGCGTGGCCACGCCCAGAGTCCAGGTGGAATCCCACACGATCACACGATCATTTTCAAATACTTTCTTTGTGCCGGGCCGCGGAAAAGCCACCGGGTAGCCGCTCTTGTTTTCTATCGGAGGTACCGGATGATCTTTTAAGTCAATCACAAACGAGCGTCCGCTGATCTTTGAAGTAGCTCCTTTCGGCACATATACCGCGATGCCAGAGAGAGAAACAACAATAGCGTCAGTTGGCTGCGCTGGTGTGGAGTAGCCTGAGACGTCCAGCACGCTGACGCGTTCATTATCAATGATTGGCTTGGCCGCTGTTGGTGAAGCGGCCTGGAATAGCAGCATGCAGAGCAGCAGCAGTTGGACCATGGGACCACCTTTCAGCTAGACGCAAGGTCAATTGAAATACCGGGATACTATACCGCAAGCGTCGGTTAGAGGTTGATATCTATTTAGCGCCGATCTCTGTTAGACTTCGCTCAATTTCCTTCTGAGGTTTTGGCCAGTGCTGCTGGAGTTGCGCGTTGAAAATTATGCCGTGATTGACAGCTTGGCGGTGGAGTTTGCGCCGGGGCTGAACCTGCTCACGGGCGAGACCGGCGCCGGCAAATCAATCCTGATCGACGCTCTATCCTTATTGTTAGGCGACAAAGCTTCTACCGAAATGATCCGCCACGGCGCGGAGAAAGCCGTGGTGAGCGGCGTGTTTGAGGCCGATGAAAAGCGGCTCCGGCGCGTGCTGGAAGAGAACGGGATTGAGCCGGAAGGAAATCAGGTAATCGTGAAGCGAGAAGTCGCTGCGGGCGGTAAGGGGCGCGTCTTCGTCAATAACCAGCCCGCCACAGTGGCCCTGCTGCGTGCACTTGCACCCGCGTTGGCGTCAATCCACGCACAGAATGAAACAATTCTTGCTTTCGACGAAGGGGCACGGCTGGGCCTGCTGGATACATATGCGGCCCACGATCTGACCGATCTGGCAGAAAAGTATGCTGCCTGGGCCGAGGTACGCGAGCGGCTGGCGCAATTGGATCGCGACGAGCAGGATCGCCTGCGCATGGCCGACCTGTGGAGCTTTCAGAAAAAAGAGATTGAAGGCGCGAAGCTGCATCCGGACGAAGACCAGAAGCTGGAGACGGAAAAGCGCGTCCTGGCCAATTCAGAAAAGCTCTTTGGTGCGGCCACGGCAGCGTATCAGGTCCTATATGAAGATGACGCATCGGCATTGACGCAGATTTCTGCGGCACGGAAACAACTAGAAGAACTGGCGCGCTTTGATGAGAAGTTTCTGGAGGCGCTGGCGTCACTTGAGTCGGCCAAGGCAGCCATTGAAGACGTGAGCGCCACCTCCCGCGATTATGCCGACGGAATCGACGCATCACCGGAGCGTCTGGCGGAGGTGGAAGACCGCTTGGCGCTGCTGGATCGGCTGAAGCGCAAATACGGCAAGACAGTGGACGAAGTGATTGCCTATGGCGAAGACGTTGCCCGCAAGCTGAACGAACTGGAAAATCGCGAAGACCTGGTTCGCGAGCTGAAGAAACAGCTTACGGCAGCGGCGGCTACTTATCTGGCGGCGGCGCAGACGGTGTCCAAGCGACGTTACAGCGCGGCGCGCGAGTTGCAGAAACTGGTTGAGACGGAAATCAATCAGCTGGCCATGAAAGCGCAATTCAGGATTGAAGTTTCAGGGTCGGACGAACCCGCCAACTGGACTGTTGCCGGCTTTGATGGCGTGACGTACATGATCTCGCCCAATCCCGGCGAACCGCTCAAGCCGGTGGAGCAGATTGCTTCCGGCGGCGAACTTTCACGCGTGATGCTGGCGCTCAAGGCAACAATCGAAGCAGGGAAGAAGAGCAAAGGCGGAACGCAGCGCACGCTGGTATTTGACGAAATTGATACGGGCATTGGTGGTCGTGCGGCGGAGGCCGTGGGCAAGAAGTTGAAGTCACTGGCGCGAGCGAACCAGGTGTTGTGCATCACGCACCTGCCGCAGATCGCGTCATTTGCGGACCATCACTATTTGATTGAAAAACGCGAGGCAGCAGGGCGGACGAAAACTCTTGTTCGCGCGCTGACTACAGCTGAGCAAACGGAAGAGATTGCGCGGATGCTGAGTGGCGAGAAGCTGACTGAGACGTCAAGGCAGCACGCGGAGCAGTTGCTGAAAGCGAATGGGTAGGAGATCGCCGTGATCGCGCGTAATCGCCGGAATCGCGCGTGATCGGAAAAGCAAAATCTCACTACGGATTTATGTGGATGAACGCGGATCAAGAAGAGCGGATTCACCACGGAGATGCGGAAGCGTGGAGAAAAGCGGGCGTGATAGTGTGCTCGCAAACAATTTTGCTGCGCCCACGTCTATATACATTTGGCAGAAAGATCTTTTATTGGAGCGAGCTGCTGAATGACTTCCACTTCATCATCCAACGCGTTTCTTGCCATCTTCTGGGGTGGACTGGCGTGCGGCGTCCTGGACATCACGCAGGCGTGTATTGCATGGGGGATTCAGAACCATCTGCCACCGCAGCGGATATTTCAGTCGGTTGCGTCAGGACTTCTGGGACCAAAGTCGTTCCAGGGCGGCGCAAAGACCGCAGCGCTGGGTCTCTTTCTGCACTTTCTCATCGCGTTTATCTGGGCAGTGGTTTACTACGTGGCCAGCCGGCAGATTGGATTCCTGACGGCAAGGCCGATGATCGCAGGATTGCTTTACGGCGAGTTTGTCTGGATGATGATGAATTGCGTGGTGGTGCCACTGTCGGCCATCCATCGCTGGCCGCCCAGAACTGATCCCGCGTCAATCATTACCGGCCCGATCCTGCATACGGTACTGGTTGGGCTCCCCATTGCGCTGGCGGTGAGCCGTTGGGCGCCGAAGTAGAATTGCCAAAATTGCCTGCAGAATGAAATTTTGGCCATCATTAGCAGCTCTGAAAAGCCCTCCCCGTTCACCCCCAGATACTCCCTGATTACTGCTAAATATAGCAATTTCAATGGGTTGGCATGGCCTAAGGCAATTTCCTGAGGTAACTTAGGACGAGGGAAAAGTGTCTAAAAGGGTATAATCAACAGATCACAATGACATCAGAAACCAAGACTTTGTTGCTGCTAAAGCCCCGGGGTTTTTGCGCCGGTGTGGTGAGGGCCATCGATATCGTCCGCATTGCGCTGGACGCTTTTGGTCCGCCCATCTATGTGCGCAAGGAAATCGTCCACAACCGCTACGTCGTGGAAGAACTGAAAGCCAAGGGCGCGATCTTTGTGGATGAAGTTTATGAGGTTCCGGACGGCCAGCGCCTAATTTACAGCGCTCACGGTGTTTCTCCGAGTGTACGCGAAGCCAGCAAGCTGCGCGATCTGCGGGTGATCGACGCAACCTGCCCGCTGGTGACCAAGGTCCACGTGGAAGCGGTAAAGTACGCCAAGGGCGGCTACAGCATTATCCTGATCGGCCATCACGATCACGATGAGGTAATCGGAACTCTGGGCGAAGCTCCTGAAGTGACCCAAGTTGTGGGCAGTGCCAGTGAAGTGGACGCGCTAGAAGTCCCCGATCCGAGCCGCATTGCTTACATCACTCAGACCACGCTCAGCCTGGATGAGACTAAGGACGTGATTGACGCGCTGCGGAAGAAGTTCCCATTGATTGAAGGCCCGCATGCGCAGGATATCTGCTATGCCACGCAGAACCGCCAGACAGCGGTAAAAGATGTGGCGCATCAAGCCGACCTGCTGCTGGTGGTGGGGTCTGAGAACAGCTCAAACTCCAACCGGCTGGTGGAGGTATCCACAAATCTGGGCACGCCTTCTTATCTGATCGATACGGCGAGCGACATACAGCCTGAATGGCTTACCGGGAAAAACACCGTTGCACTCACGGCAGGCGCATCCGCGCCGGAAATCCTGGTTGAACAGGTCATTGATGTCTTGAAGGAAAAAGGTTTTAACACAATCCGCGAAGTGGAGGTCATGCCGGAAAACGTCCGCTTTGGCCTGCCGCCGGAAATTGTGGAAGCGATTGCGGCAGCCCCCGCTGCCGCGGAGTAAATGCATGAGCAAGAAGTTTGGCGCGCAAGCGGCGCACATGCTTTTTGGAAAAATCGACGACATGCTGGAACGCGTGTCCTTTGGCATTGAGAAGGCGCGCGACTACCTCTTCACGCAGCAGCATGAAGATGGCTACTGGTGCGGCGAACTGGAAGCCGATACCACGCTTGAATCGGACTACATTGCCATTCACACTTTGTTGGGCACCGGCAATCCGAACCGGATGCAGCGCGCGGTACCGGAGATTCTCCGCCACCAGAACGCCGACGGCGGCTGGCCTATTTTTGCCGGCGGCCCTTCGAACATCAGCGCCTCGGTAAAAGCTTATTTTGCGCTGAAGCTCATGGGCTATAAGCTGGAGCATCCTGCACTGGAACGGGCACGCACCAGAATTCTGGAAATGGGCGGCGCTACCGAGTGCAATACCTTTACCAAAATTTATCTGTGTTTCCTGGGCCAGTATGACTGGGAAGCGGTGCCGGCAGTACCGCCGGAGATCGTTCTTTTCCCCAATTGGTTCTGGTTCAACTTGTATGAAATTTCGTCGTGGTCGCGCGCCATTCTGGTGCCGCTATCAATCGCCTATGCTAAGAAGCCATTCAAGAAAATTCCGGCAGAAATGGGAATTGACGAGCTATTTGTGGGCGGACGCCATGGCAATCATCTGCACCTGAAGTGGGCCGCGAAGACGATTTCGTGGAGAAACTTTTTCCTGGTGCTGAACCGCGTGGTTCATTTCTGCGAACGGTTTCATATCCGGCCGCTGCGCTATCTGGCGCTCAAGAAAGCCGAACGTTGGATGCTGGAGCGCTTTGAAAAATCAGACGGACTGGGCGCAATCTATCCCGGCATCCTGAATTCTGTCGTCGCACTACGTTGCCTGGGCTACTCGACTGACGATCCCCAGGTGATCCGCGCGCTGAGTGAGTTTGAGAAGCTAGGCATTGACGAACCGGGCATTGCTGATCATTCCGAACTTACGTTCCGCATGCAGCCGTGCATGTCTCCGGTATGGGACACGGCGCTGGCGCTGTTTGCGCTGGGCGAAAGCGGCGTCTCAAAAAATGATCCACGGATGCTGAAGGCGGCTGACTGGATTTTGAGTAAGGAAGTCCGCACCAAGGGTGATTGGGCCGTGAAGGTTCCAAATGTCGCGCCGGGCGGCTGGTACTTTGAATTCAATAACGAGTTCTATCCCGACGTGGACGATTCAGCCATGGTGCTGCTGGGGTTGGATAAGGTAGAAAATCCTCGTGAACGCTATCAGCATGAAGTCAGCCAGCGCGCAATCGACTGGATTTTTGCCATGCAGTGTAGAAGTGGCGGCTGGGCTTCTTTTGACAAAGACAACACACGCATGGTTTTCCAGCACATTCCATTCGCCGATCACAACGCCATGCTTGATCCGCCAACGGTGGATATTACTGGCCGTGTGCTTGAGATGCTGGCGGTGTATGGAGTTTCCGGCGACGACAAACGCGTGAAGAAAGCGATTAAGTTCATCCTGAGCGAGCAGGAGCCGGATGGCTCATGGTTCGGGCGCTGGGGCGTGAACTACATTTACGGAACCATGCTGGTACTGCGCGGTTTGCAGGCCATGGGCGTGGACCATCACGAACCTTATGTGCAGCAAGGCGCCGAATGGTTGCGCATGGTGCAGAACTCTGATGGAGGCTGGGGCGAAAGCTGCGGATCGTATGACGATCCCACAACGCGCGGCATCGGCCCAAGCACGCCTTCACAGACAGCATGGGCTGTTATGGGTTTGCTGGCGGCGGGCGATACGCGCAGCGAATCCGTGCAGCGCGGCATTCTTTATCTGCTGGGAACGCAACGACCTGATGGACACTGGGACGAGGACCAGTACACAGGAACAGGCTTTCCACGAGTTTTTTACCTCGCCTATCACTTGTATCGCGACTACTTCCCGCTGATCGCGCTGTCAACTTACTCACGTGAGTTTTCAGCGTTGTATGAAGAGGGAAGCGTGGGGTACGCGAGGGGGTAGAAAGGTCGGGTGATCCGGTGATCGGAGAACTTGAGCGGGTCATAATTGAAAGTTAGCGAAACTGTTGAGCTTACGAGACGAAGCTAATTGCTGATGGCTAACTGCTAATTGCTAATTAAGGGAGACAAAGATTTGCCGGTACCAATTTCACAGATGTGGACAGTGGCGAGCTACGTCGTCAAACAAAAGCTGGCCAGACGCAAGCGCTATCCGCTGGTGCTGATGCTGGAGCCGCTGTTTCGCTGTAACCTGGCGTGTGCGGGCTGCGGCAAGATCCAATATCCAGCGCACATCCTGAAAAAAGAACTTACACCAGAGCAGTGCTTCCGAGCAGTGGATGAGTGCGGCGCACCCATGGTTTCGATTCCCGGCGGCGAGCCGCTGATGCATTCGCAGATCGGCAAGATCGTGGAAGGCCTGGTAGCACGTCAGAAATATATATATCTTTGCACCAATGCCCTGCTGCTGAAAGAGAAACTTGATCTTTTCAAGCCGAGCAAGTACCTGACGTTTTCTGTTCATGTGGATGGCGAACGTGAGCACCATGATTTTTCAGTCTGCCGCGAAGGCGGATACGATCAGGCCATTGAAGGCATGAAAGAAGCGCTGCGACGCGGTTTTCGCGTGACTACAAACACTACTTTATTTGACGGCGCTGATCCTAACAGTGTCCGTGAGCATTTTGACCAGATGATGGAACTTGGAGTCGAGGGCATGATGCTTTCGCCTGGATACTCCTATGACAAAGCGCCGGACCAAAAGCATTTTCTGGGCCGCGCCCGCACGCGAAAGCTGTTTCGCGCCATCCTGTCAAACCGCAAGAAGACGTGGCAGTTCAATCAATCGCCGCTCTTCCTGGAGTTTCTGATGGGCGATCGCCAATATGCCTGCACTCCGTGGGGCATGCCGACGTACAACATTTTTGGCTGGCAGAAGCCATGCTATTTGCTGCAGGACGGCTATGCCGACACGTTTCAGGAGTTGATGGAGAGCACGGCGTGGCACGAGTACGGAACGGAATCCGGTAATCCCAAGTGCGCCAACTGCATGGTGCACAGTGGCTATGAGGCTTCAGCGGTAAATGAAACGTTCAGTTCATTGCGCGGTCTGCTGGCCACGGCAAAGGCGACCATCTTTACCCGCCACAAAGACGAACACGCGTTGAAACTGCTCAATGAGCATGTGCGCCCGGTGCATAGCTACAACCCGCTGGTACAAATTGAGGAATCTTCCAGCCAACTGGAGGAGACCAGCGCATGACCGAGTCGGTTCAGAACAACGCCGTTAAAGTCGCTGACTCGCTCGAAGTCGCGCCGGGATTCAAGCATGAAAAGCTGGAAGGCTGGGTGCCGGAGTTGGCAGGTGAAGAAGAGATCCGCCAGGCGCTGGAGAAGGCCTTCGATTATCGCGGCGACGTGACCATTACGCGCAAAGACGGTAGTAAGGTTGAAGGCTACATCTTCGACCGTCGTACAGGAAAGACCCTGGCAGATTCCGCCGTGCGGTTGTTCCCCAAAGATGCCGACCAAAAGGTTTCCATTCCTTATTCAGAGATTGCCGCGCTTGCCTTCAGCGGCCGCGATACTGCCGCTGGAAAGAGCTTTGAAGCCTGGGTACGCAAGTACTGGGAGAAAAAAGCGGCAGGAGAGAAAAACATCGGGATACAGGCGGAAGCGCTAGAGTAGTTTTTTCTGAAATCTCGAGCGCAGCGATCGTGACGAGATTGGTACAGACGGGAATCAGGTGAATCGCGTGAGGATCCGGTGATGGGTAAGAATTACGGCAGAGTGAATTGGAGATGAAATGGCAGTTCTGAAGCTGACTTCGCTGGGAAATTCGACAGGCCTTGTGATTTCCAAAGAAATGCTTGAGCGTCTGAGAGCAGGCGAAGGCGATGAACTGCTTGCCGTAGAGACGCCGAATAGCTATTTTCTTACCTCTCACGATCCTGATCTGGAAGAAGAACTCAGGCTTGGAAGAGAGTTCATGCGTAAATACGATGAGACCTTCAGGTCATTGGCGAAGTGAGCGAGCCGAAGTGGTTTAGCGAATTATCAGTCATGCTTTTACATGCGGAGAGCCTAACTAAGTATGGCGGCAGTGGCGGTTTACGCGATGGAGGTTGTTGCAATCCGCATTAGGTCGTGCACGCAACTTGTATTTGTATGAAGGTGTGACAGAAGTAGAGCAGCTTGGCTGCGGCGTACGGTTACGGTATCTTGCGCAACTATCCTTTCATTGACGGAAATAGCGGGCTGCCTTTCTTGCCATTGGATTGTTTCTCTCTCGTCACGGCTTTTCTGTGGAGGCTGATCATGCGGAGGCAACACGCGTGATGTTCGCGGCAGCAGCGGGAGAAATTGCAGAAGAGGGTCTTGCATCCTGGATACGCCAGCACTTGTCGGCGGCAAAAAACACATGAAAGCATTCATTACAGGAGCAACGGGATTTGTCGGCAGCCATGTAGCGCGAGCTTTGGCCGCGCAAGGCGCTGAGTTGCGTTTGCTCGTTCGTTCCACCAGCCGACTGGACAATATTGCCGATCTGCGGGCGGAAACGGCTATGGGCGATCTGCGGAATCCCGAGTCGCTCAAGAAAGCCATGGCAGGTTGTGAATTTGTGTTTCACGTCGCCGCTGATTATCGCTTGTGGGTTCGCGATCCGGAGCAGATGTACCTCTCCAATGTGCAAGGCACGCGGGCAATCACCCAGGCTGCGCAGGAAAGCGGGGTGCGTCGCGTGATCTACACCAGTTCTGTGGCGACAATGGGCTTTACCCGCGAAGGCCATATTGCTGCCGAAGATTCGCCGGTGTCTCTCAAAGATATGGTGGGACATTACAAACGGTCAAAGTTCATGGCTGAAGAAATTGCTCTTGAAGCCGGCAAGAACGGCGCGAATGTAGTGGTGGTGAATCCCACGACGCCGATCGGCGAATATGACATCAAGCCAACGCCAACAGGAAGAATCGTGGTTGATTTTCTGAAGCGCAAATTTCCTGCTTACGTGGATACCGGGCTGAATCTGGCCGACGTAAAGGAAGTAGCGCGCGGACATCTGCTGGCCATGGAAAAGGCCCGTCCGGGGCAGCGTTACATTCTGGGCGGAGAGAACCTGACGCTAAAACAGATTCTCGACAAGCTTTCTGCGCTTACGGGGCTGTCAGCGCCGACGATGAAAGTCCCGCATGCTGTTGCCATGGGATTTGCAGTGTTCGATCAGTTCTTTACCGGTATGGTCCTGGGCAAAGAGCCGCGAGCAACGATCGACGCGGTAAAGATGGGCCGCAAGAAAATGTTTGCTTCTTCGGCCAAGGCGGAGCGCGAGTTGGGCTATAAGGTTCTGCCAGTTGAAAACGCATTGCGACGCGCCGTCGATTGGTTCCAGGCTCATGGATATGCGGAAACAGCAGCGCAGGTTGCGACGGTGAACGCATGAGCAAGATCGCAATCATTGCTGCCATGGAACGAGAGATTGCGCCACTGGTGCGAGGGTGGCAACGCACTACCGTTTCTTCAACTGACAAGAAATTCTCTGTCTTCGAACGCGATGGAGTAGTTGCTGCGTTATCTGGAATCGGCTGCGCGAATGCCGAACTGGCGGCCCAGGCCGTAGTGGCGCAATATCGGCCTACGCTTCTGATATCTGTGGGGCTGGCAGGCGCGCTGATACGGAGCTTGAAAGTCGGAAGTGTTTTTACTCCAAATATTGTTGTCGATGCGGCCGACAGCGCTGAGTATCGATGCACAGCGGATGGTAACCACGTAAGCGGTGGAGTTCTGGTCAGCGCCGGAGAAATTGCCGGGGCAAAAGTCAAGAGGGAACTAGTAAATCGCTTTCATGGACTGGTTGTAGACATGGAGGCCGCTGGCCTGGCCCGAGTCGCACAGCAGGAGCAAATTGGCTTCCGTTGCGTGAAAGCCATTTCAGACGAAGCTGATTTTGTTATGCCGCCGATGGGACAGTTTCTAAATGCTGCAGGAGAATTCCAAAGCGGCAAGTTTGCACTGTGGGCAGCTTTGCGGCCATGGCAATGGATGAAGGTTGTAGCTCTCGCGCGGAACAGCAAACGAGCGACAGAGTCGTTATGCAACCGCTTACGCAACGACCTTGCCAGTGTAGGGTCGCCAAAAGAAATTGTTACACTAAATAAAGCAGAGTTCTCGGAAGCACAGCGCTAAATCATGCATACGGCTATTAAACCCGAATCCAAGGAAGGTAAACTCGCTCCCGTAAGGACGATGCGAGCGGCTGTCTATCGCGGCAAGAACGATGTCCGCGTGGAAACAGTATCGGTGCCGGAAATCGGCAAGGGAGAGTTGCTGGTACGGATCCATACCTGCGGTATCTGCGGGACTGATCTCAAAAAAATTCATACTGGATCGCATTCTGCGCCTCGTATTTTCGGGCATGAGATGGCCGGGCAGATCGTGGCGATGGGCGAAGGCGTAAAGAATTTCGCCGTCGGTGATCGCGTGATGGTTTTCCATCACATTCCCTGTGGCGAATGCTATTACTGCCGCAAAAAAGTTTTTGCGCAATGTCCGGTCTATAAGAAGGTGGGCGCTACGGCGGGTTTTGAGCCCAGCGGCGGCGGATTTGCTGAGTACATCCGCGTAATGGATTGGGTCGTACGCAAAGGCGTGGTGAAAATCCCCGATCAGGTTTCCTATGAGCAGGCCTCATTTATTGAGCCCGTAAATACCTGCCTGAAAGCGATTGAATCGCTCCAGTTGCAAAGTGATGAAACGGGGCTGGTTATTGGGCAGGGGCCGATTGGGATCATTTTGGCGGCGCTGGCTAAACGGACGGGTGCGACCGTAGTAACTTCCGATTTGTATCCCCAACGCCTTAAAATAAGTGAGAACTTTGGGTTAAAGCACAATGTAAATGCAGGCTCGGAAGATCCGACGCAGCGGGTAAGGGAGCTTACTGGCGGTCGCGGAGCTGATGCCGTGATTCTGGCTACGGCGGGCAACAGCCTGATCAAGCCCGCTATGGATGCAACGCGGCCCGGTGGAAGAATCATGCTGTTTGCACAGACGCAGCGGAGCGAAGTGGCAATCGATCCCGCAGCAGTATGCATGGATGAAAAGACGCTTATGGGCTCGTATAGTGCGTCCGTCGATTTGCAGGAAGAAAATGTGCGTCTGGTGCTCAGTGGAGAAATTGATTTTGCGCGGTTAATTTCACACCGGTTCCCCCTGGAGGAATCAGTAGAAGCGATCCAACTTGCTTCGCATCCGTTGCCGGACTCAATGAAGATCGTTATCCAACCCGGGTTGGAATGGGAGAAACATATTTGAAAGGACAAATGACAGCCGCAGTCCTCTATGGCAAAGAGGACATCAAGATTGAGAAGGTGCCTATTCCCACGCCTGAAACCGGTGAGGTGCTGGTGAAGGTGAATGTGGCGCTTACCTGTGGAACGGATCTCAAGGTGTATCAACGCGGCTATCACGCACGCATGATTGTTCCGCCGGCGCTCTTTGGCCACGAACTTTCAGGTGTGATTGAAGAAGTTGGTCCGGGCGTGCGCGATTTTCGCCGCGGCATGAAAGTTGTTGCGCTAAACTCCGCTCCATGTGGCGCTTGTTTCTACTGCCTGAAACACCAGGAAAACATCTGCGAAGACCTTTTGTTCAATAACGGGGCATATGCCGAATACATCAAGATTCCCCGGCGCATTGTTGAAACCAACATGCTGGCGCTGCCGGATGACCTGAGCTTTGAATCGGCAGCCATGACTGAGCCGCTTGCTTGCGCGTTGCGCGGATTGCAGGAAACGGGTGCGGACATCGGCGATACAGTCACTGTTATCGGCGCGGGACCGCTGGGATTGATGCTGGTACAGGTGGCCAAGCTCACCGGATGTAAAGTAATTTCAGTGGTGAAGCGCGCTGAGCAAGTAGCGGCGGCGAAAAGATTCGGCGCAGACGAAGTGGTACAGGTAGGAAAAACCCACGATCCTATTGACCGGGTGATTGGCGTGACCGAAGGCCGCGGGTCAGATATTGTGATTGAGGCCGTGGGCCGCCCGCAAACGTGGCAATGGGCCGTGGAAATGGTCCGCCGAGGCGGCGTCGTGAATTTCTTTGGAGGATGCGCCAGCGGGACGAAGGTCGAGCTGGACACCAACCGGCTGCACTATTCTGAAGTCACGTTGAAAGCCACGTTTCATCACACGCCGCAGACAGTCCGAAAGGCTTTTTCATTGATTGCGGAAAAGAATGTGAAAAGTACTGACTACGTCACCGGCGAGGCGCCTCTTTCCAAACTGAAGCAAGTGTTGCAACAGATGCTTGACCGCGGCAGCCAAATTAAGACGGCCATCATTCCCGGCCACTGATCATGTCAGTAATGCGCACAAGCAGTACGTCCATGCCACTGGGATGGAACGCGCTGCCGGAATCGTATCGCATTCCGGCCACGCCGCCTTCCCTGGAAGAAGCGCGTGCATATTGTGCGCGACTGGCGAAGGCGCATTATGAGAATTTTTCTGTTGCCACCTGGTTCCTGCCCAGCCGGCTGCGCCAGCATTTCTACAATGTTTACGCTTACTGCCGCATCTCTGACGATCTGGGCGATGAGGTAGGCGATCCACAGCAGTCGCTGGAACTGCTGGCGCAATGGGAGACGGAGCTGCATGCCTGCTATGCAGGATCGCCAAAGCATCCGGTGTTTGTTGCCCTCGCAGAAACAGTGAAGCAATTTGGCATTCCACAGCACGAGTTCTCTGACTTGCTGATAGCCTTTCGGCAGGACCAAACCGTCACACGATTTGAGACGTTCGACGATATTCTGTCTTACTGCCGATATTCAGCAAACCCCGTGGGGCATCTTGTGCTTTATCTGTGCGGCTATAGTGACGCCGAGCGGCAGCAACTTTCCGACTACACCTGCACCGCGCTGCAACTGGCAAATTTCTGGCAGGACGTTTTTGTCGACTATGGCAAAGGCCGCATTTATCTTCCGTTGGAAGATCTGCGGCGTTTTGGTGTAACCGGTGAAGATATTGCCAAACGTCGCGCAACGCCGCAATTTCTAACCATGATGAAGTTTGAAGTCGAGCGGGCGCGTGATTGGTTTACCCGCGGACTGCCCCTGGTAAAGATGGTCAGTCGCGAATTGGCTATCGATCTTGAATTGTTCAGCCGGGGCGGGCAGGAAATCCTGAACGCCATTGAGCGCCAGGGTTTTGACGTGTTGCGCGCGAGACCGGAGATTTCAAAGTCGCGCAAGCTGATGCTGGTGCTGCGCGCGGCCATGGGCAAGCTATTGTGAGCGATCAGCTCAGCCATGCCTATGCAGTCTGCCGAGGCATAGCACGCCGCGCGGCAAAGAATTTTTATTACGGCTTCATGGTGCTGCCCTCAGAAAAGCGCAACGCGCTAAGCGCGGTGTATGCATTCATGCGGCACGCTGATGATATCTCTGACGAGCCTGGGGTTGATCCGCAACTAAAACGGCAGAAGCTCAGCGAATGGCTTGAGGCCGCGAAAGCAGTTTTTGGCGGCAAGGCAACAGATGATCCGGTATTGATGGCGCTGGGCGACGCTCAAGCAAAATTCAAGATTCCGCCCGAACTTTTTGAAAAACTGGTTTATGGCACCAGCCTGGACCTGGATATTCCGCCCGCGTCAGCCGAGTCACCGGCCATCCTGTGCAACACTTTTGAGGACCTGAAGCAATATTGTTATTACGTGGCATCTGTCGTGGGGCTGGTATGCATACGGATTTTTGGTTACCAGGACACCAAGGCCGAGTTTCTGGCTGAGGATTGCGGGCTGGCATTCCAGTTGACCAATATCATTCGCGACATTAAAGAAGATGCTTCCATGGGACGCATTTACATCCCTGCAGAAGATCTAGCGCGCACTAATCTTACGGCGGCCAATTTTGCGTCGAGCTTGTTGCAAAGCCCGGCACAAGCGCGGCAACTGCGGCCAGTGCTGGAATATGAAGCTGATCGCGCGCGCAAATATTACGA
>DASXKZ010000300.1:0-4647 GCA_036496525.1 Candidatus Angelobacter sp. | reverse complement strand
TGGGACAGTTTCGCAGGTTGCTGGTTCGTCATGAGCATCTGCTCTCCATCTACCGTGCTTTCTTCTATCTCGCCTGCTTATGGATTACGCTCAGGCGCTATTTATGAAACACGCTCTAGACAAAATCAAGCTATTGATTTTCCGACGATCATTCGGCTAGACACAAAAACCGGACAATCTTGGTACTTAGAAGGGCCGCAATCGCTAGGCGGGGGTATTCAATGGTTAGCAATCACTGAAAATAGCCCGCAGCCAATTCACGACAATTAGATCATTCAAATTGGAACATCAGTCGCCACGCTATATCCGGTCCTTCTGTCATTGTGAAAGTTTCTTTTCCGATCACGACCGATCACGCGCGGTCTCGGTGTCCATTACGCCGCCGCCCGCACTCTTCCCTTCCAGTGCGACCACACGAACCATCCGATCCCGGCCACCAGCAGCAGGATGATCACTGCGTCCAGTCGATGGAACCATTGCTTCAGGCGTGGATCCTTATCCCAGTGCTCGCCCAGCTTCATGCCAACCCAGGCTAGAACAAAGCACCACGGCCATGAGCCAATAAAGGTATAAACATGGAAGCGCAAACGCGGCATGCGGGCGACGCCGGCCGGCAGCGCAATAAAAGTCCGGATCACAGGAAGCAATCGTCCGATCAACACGGCTACGGCGCCAAAGCGGGCAAAGAAGCGTTCCGCCAGATCAAGTTCATGGCGCCCCATAAAAATATAGGATCCGTATCGCTCGATCAGTGGTCGTCCGCCGTAATTGCCAATTTCATAGGCAATCACTGAGCCAAGATTGCAACCAATAGCACCCGCCGTAGCCGCCAGCAGCAAATTGAATTGGCCCTTGTAAACCAGATAGCCGGCAAACGGCATGATGATTTCTGACGGCAACGGTATGCAGGCGGACTCAATGGCCATCAGAAGCATCACCCCGAAATATCCGGCTTTTGAGATTACGGCGATGATGAACCCGGCGAGGGCGGCAATAATTTTTTCTATCATTCAGTGGGAGTCTTTAGTAGTACGAACCAATCGTGCGAATCAGAAATCCTGTGAATCCTGGGTGAAGGTATATCCCGGCAAGGTCATGCCGCTATCGTCCTTGGTGATCTTCACGCGGATGGTTTCGGCATCCGGGGCGCTGACTTTAGCTGGCCGCAACATGGCGTACTGGGTGAATAATTCGCCGTAAACCTTTGTGACGAGAAAATTGTCGCCGTTTTCATCGCTGCGCCAAACCTGCCCTGCTTGCACTGCTTTGACCATGATTTCCAGAGTAATAAGTGAGGCTCACATAGGTCAATGGCTGCGAACCATGGCTAGCACTCAGCCATCAGCATTTAGCACCTTTGCTACCTTCGCTTTCTCCGTGCCTCCGTGTCTCCGTGGTAGTTTTTTTCTCCCGATTCCGGCGACTTCCTTACTCCGGCAATTTGCCGCTGAACAACTCTTCTAACCCCGCTGCTGGACAACGCACGCCCACATAAAACGTGCCGAACAAGGCATACACGGCGCTTACCTCATCAAAGCGCATCTCGTAGATCAGCTTTTTGAAGATCAACGGATCGTCGGCAAACAAGTCCACGCCCCACTCCCAATCGTCAAAGCCGATTGACCCCGTAATGATCTGCCTGACGGTCCCGGCGTAGCGGCGACCAACCAACCCGTGTTCTTCCATCTGCCGCTGGCGCTCCTCGATGGGCAGGCTGTACCAGTTCTTGTCTTCACCGCGGCGGCGGTCCATGGGATAAAAGCAGATATAGCGGTTGGGCGGAATCTGCGGAAACAGCCGCGGACGCATCGCCTCGGTCTGGCGCTTGATGGTCTCTTCGATTACCTCATTCCACTCCGGCGAATGCGGCTGGGTTCCCTGCTCACGCAAGGCGCGATACATCTTTACGGAAGAATCATACAGGCCAAGCTCAACCACAGACAGGTAAGACGTGGTCTGCTCCAGATAATCGCTCAGCCGAAGGCGTGAAATGGCCAGTTCGGCGGCTTTAAGCTGGTCAAAAGAGTTGCGGAAGTGCACCACCAGCAGATCGCCTTTATGGCCGAGCAAAGAAAAAATGGCGGTCTGCCCGGCAACATCGTTTTCCATCTTCAGCAGAGCGGCTGAAGCTTCCGCTGCAATTTCATGCTGCTGCGCCGGGCTCAGCTTGCGCCATTCCGCCCAGCGGAACCGGAACATCTGGTGCAGAACGCTGGAGCCTTCAAGAGTAAGCGGTACCGCATGCAGATCACTGCCCGGGATTTCTGCCTTCGTGGTGGTTGCCATCTATTTCCCCTGCCTTCTTCCTTGGTGGCTATTGTGATTGTAAGCCCGCTGCTTTAGATTTTGTGTCATGCCCGTTGCAAAAACGACCGCTGCCAAGACTAAGACCCGATCGAAACCGCCCGCCAAGGCCGCCAGCCCAGCAAAGCCAAAGACTACAAAAAGCAAATCGGCTAAAACCGGCTATAACCCCGTAGCGCCGGAACGAGTCAAAGACATTCTAAATCGCCTGGACCAGCGCTATCCCAACGTCCGCTGTGCCCTGCACCACAACAGCGCATGGGAACTGCTGGTTGCGACCATTCTCTCCGCTCAATGCACAGATGTGCGGGTCAATATTGTCACGCCGGTTCTATTCAAAAAGTATCCCACGCCTCAGGCATTTGCCGCTCTCGAACCCGAGCAGCTTGAGCCCGATATCCGCTCGACCGGGTTCTTTCGCAACAAATCCAAATCAATTGTCGGGGCAGCCAAAGGCGTAATTGAAGAATTTGGCGGCCAGGTCCCTGACGACATGGACAAACTGCTCTCTCTTCCCGGCGTGGCGCGCAAGACAGCCAACGTTGTGCTGGGATCATGGTTCGGAATAGGCGTAGGTGTGGTGGTCGATACTCACGTGCATCGAATCTCCCGACGGTTGGAACTCACAAAGGCCGACGATCCGAGGAACATCGAGCAAGATTTGATGAAAGTGATCCCACAGACAACGTGGATCGACTTCTCACATCAGATCATTCACCACGGCCGCGCTTTGTGCATTGCGCGGCGGCCCAAGTGCGCTGAGTGCCCGATTGAAAATATCTGCCACGCTGCGGACAAAACGTGGTCAACCGTGGAAATACATAAATCGGCGCAGCCGTAAACCCTCAACAGGCGAGAAATTTAAAAGCTTACCGCGGAGACGCGGAAGCGCGGAGAAACAGACAGATGCGAAAGTTGTTGTTGTCGATTCCCTTTCTGAGCGTAGCGCTCGCCTTCAGCCAGGCTTCTTCTGGTCCGCCTGTCATTACAGATCCCGCGCAGATCGTGTCAAAGCAAAAATTCGATATTCAACCCTTCACTGTCGAAAAGCTCTACATGACGCGGGCCGTGGGCGACAGTTCGTGGTCACCTGATGACAAGCAGGTCGCATTTGTCTCCAATATCACCGGACGCAACAATATCTGGCTGGTCTCATCGCAAAGCGGCTGGCCCACGCAACTTACTGTCAGCAATCAACGCCAGGCGTTTATCTCTTGGTCACCAAAAGGGCGCTGGATTGCCTACAACTCTGACTATGACGGCAATGAGCAATGGGACCTCTTTCTGGTTTCTGCGAGCAATGGACAAGTAGTCAACCTCACCAATACCCCTGAAGTTTCCGAAGAAGGCGCGGCATGGTCGCCTGATGGTGAAAAGCTGGCTTACAGCGTGAAGCCGAAACAATCACCCAACTATGAAATTGACGTTATTGAAATCCTCACCAAAAAGGTGACGCACATCACCAGCAACACGCCAGCTCAGCTAAGTAATACGAATGCCATCTGGTCGAGAGACGGCAAATGGATCGTTTTCACCCAGCAGAACTCCGCGGGAAAAGACGCCAATGTATTCATCGTGAGCGCAAGCGGCGGCCGCGCAACCAATCTCACACCGCATGAAGGTGAACGAAATTTCACCGCTTCTGACATTGCGCCCGACGGCAAGACAGTGCTGATCACATCGAATGCCGGCAACGGCTATGAGAATGCCGCGCTGCTTGATGTCGCGACTAAAAAAATTACCTGGCTTACCGCCGAGAAATGGGAAACAACATCAGGCAAATTCTCGCCTGACGGCAAGCGTCTCACCTGGACAACCAATAATGACGGCTCTCAGGATCTCTACATTTACGAAATAGCAACTCGTCAAGCGCATGCATTGCCCGTGCCCAAGGGCATCAATTCCCTGGCAGGCGCTGAAACAGCCTTCAGCCATGATGGTACGCAACTTCTCTATTCGCACGACGGATCCAACGCACCGAATGACATTTGGGACTATGAATTTGCCACACAAAAATCGCACCAGATTACTCACTCGCTAGTCGGCGGTATTCGCAGCGAGGATATGGTCGAGCCGTTTTTGGTCCACTATCCCAGCAAGGACGGCAAGTGGCAAATCTCTGCTTCCGTTTACGTCCCGTACAACGCGGAGAAGAATGGCCAAAACGCGGCCATTGTTTACATTTACGGCGCGCCGACGGCACAGACGCTCAATTCCTTCAACCGCGGTATTCAATATCTGGTGAACCAAGGTTACTTTGTTATTGCGCCGATTTATCGTGGCGCGACTGGCTATGGGAAAGAATTCGAAGACGCCAGCCGCTTTGATATGGGCGGCGGCGAC
>DASXKZ010000299.1:0-58218 GCA_036496525.1 Candidatus Angelobacter sp. | reverse complement strand
ATAAATCATGAAGATCCAACCGCGGATGGACACGGATTTACGGCGGAAAAATCAAATTCTGTGATCCGCGCAAATTCGCGGTAGGCTGAGAATTTTACCGGCTTGCCGCTGCGTCATTCGGCGGATAGTAACCTTTGCGCGCCTGGATCTTGTATCCGTCTTTAGACTTCACCTCGATCCGGCGGAATTTACCGTCATTCACCGGGTTGGTGGAAGTGAAGCCGAGTAGATACTGGCTGCGGAGTTCGGCGGCAATCTCAGCAAATGCTTTATCCAGTTTATCCGGACGGCTTACTGTAATGATGCGTCCGCCTGTCTGCTCCACCAGTTTGCTCATGTCGCCGTAATTTGAAGGATACATTGGATCCGTAATCAGCAGGACGTAAGCTACGGCGTCAGCCCTTTGTGCGGCTTCAATAGCATCTTTCAAACGCAGTTTGCTGCCTACATCATCACCATCGGTAAGGACGATCATGGCTTTGCGTCCGACCTGCTTGCTCAAAACCTCATCTGCGGCAAGATAAACGGCGTCAAACAGCAGCGTGCCCTTACTTTGACCGATTCCGGTCGGCACCGGACCGGGATTTCCCATGGGCGCCATGCCTGCCGTGTTGGTGTTGATTCGGGCCTTATCCAGCCCCGTGCGCAGAGAATGCATGTCGCTGGTAAGGTCCTGGAGCAGGTCAACGCTGATATCAAAACTGATAACAAAAGCCAGGTCCTTATTGGTGAGCACTTTTTGCAGGAATCCGTCGGCAACAACTTTTTCCTCGGGCAGGGTGCGCTCCATGCTTTTGCTGCTATCGATCAGCAAACCCAGCGTAATCGGCACGTCATTCTGCGTGGAGAAGTACTTGATGGTCTGCGGCTTGCCTTCTTCAAAAAGCTCAAAATTATCCTTGGTGAGGTTCGGGATCAAGGCGCCGTGCTTGTCTTTTACCGTGCATAGGACGTTGACCACGGTTACGTTTTTGCGAAAGACCGGAACCTTTCCCTGGTCTTTATCGGGAACCTGATCTTTATCTTGAACCTGGTCCTTGCCGGCGTCTTTCTGGGCGGCAGGTGGAGCGGCTTCCTGCTGGGCGAACAAAGACAGAGGCATAAAAGCGATAACTAAGACGAAAATTAAAGTCCGCATAAAGGCCTTTGGGCAGAGCCTTTCTAATGAAAATGTATTGTGAATCTATTGTAATTAGATGCAGGCAAGTTGCCTCAGAAAAGCCCTTAAAGCCTTACAATGGGTGTGAGAGACGTTCCTGCTGAAAAGCCGCAACATTCCGGGCCCAGAAACATTCTAAGTAGTAGGAGGAACTAATGCTTAGGTTGACCCTTGGGAAGAAAGGGCTGATTTGCGCCCTCGTGGTGGTGAGTGTGCCCGTTCTAAGCCAACAGACTCTCCCCGATGGCCCTAAGCCGAAGGACCAGTCTTCCCAGAGCGTCCCAGACGCGCCTCAGCCCAAGCCGCAGCAGCCGGGCCAATTTCCGGATAATGCTCCTCCAGCGCCCATTAACACACATCCAGCCCAGCCTGAAGCAACGCCGACTCCAGCACCGCAGGCCCAGCATTCCGCCTCAGGCCAGACCGGTGGAGTTTCAGGTGGCCGTGATGAACTGTACAAGATGAGCGTAGCCGTAAACTTTGTACAGATTCCTGTGCGCGTTAAAGATGCGTCCGGAAGGCCGTTTCCCGGGCTCACGTCCAATGATTTCAGGGTTTATGAAGACGGCGTGCTGCAACAACTCAAGTTTTTTACCGCCGATGCCTTCCCGCTTTCGGCAGCCGTGATTGTCGCCACGGATTTGCCTTCCGTCACCATGAAGAAGGTGAATGAATCGTTGCCGGCGCTCATTGGCGCTTTCAGTGAAGTGGATGAAGTTGCATTGTATCGATATGGACACACGGTGCAGCAGGTTTCAGGATTTTCCGGCGCCGGGAGCATCTCTACTGCCAGCGTCAATCGCATCAAGCGTCCCGGACGGGAGGGTGGTCCACCGATGGTGGGCGGACCTTTTGGCGGGGGACCAAGCATTAATGGCCATCCGGTAACCGATCCAAACGCCAATGGCGGAAAAGCCTCGGACGTGCAGACGCCGCCGCGTGAATTCTATGTGCTGAATGACGCGATTCTAAAAGCGGCCCAGGACCTGAGCAAGCGAGACAAGACTCGCCGCCGCATTATCTTTGTTGTTAGTGATGGACGCGAGCAGGGCAGCAATGCCGGATACGATGAAGTGAGAAGAATCCTGCTGGCCAATGGCATCAGCGTATATGGCGTCGGCGTGGATACGGCCGCAATCCCGATTTACGACAAAGCCAACCGCGTCCGCGTCCCCGGGTTTGGGACTGGAAACATACTTCCCCGTTATGCTGCTGATACCGGTGGCGACATGGTGGCAGAATTCGATCGTCAGGGGATCGAACAGGCTTACGCCAAAATCGCCGACACGGCGCGCAATCAATACACGCTGGGATATACAACGCAGGCAACAAAATCGAGCGCCTTCCGGCCAATTGAAGTTCGCGTGCTGCGCCCGAACCTGAACGTGATTGCCAAGCAGGGGTACTATCCGCTGCCGCCGCAGTCGTCGCAATCTGCGCCGAAACCTTAGTTACTTTGGTTCTTTCTGCCCGAGGTACAGGATTTGATACTCTGGCAAAGACTTACAAATTAGAAGCCGCCGCCTTCTGCAAGTCCGTTATGATATAAAAAAGTCTTTCAGCACCATGGCCGTTCGGAACCGCAAGCGAGCTTGCGCCCACCGATTGCTAGGAGAGTCTTGAGCTTTATTAACTTTGCCGCACGAGAAATTAACTGCAAGATCGTCTATTACGGCGCCGGTTTGGGCGGTAAGACTACGAATCTGCAGCATATTTTCGATAAGACGGTCGATAAACAGAAGAGCAAGATGATCTCCCTGGCCACGGAAACGGACCGGACGCTCTTCTTTGACTTTCTGCCTCTCGACCTGGGGACTGTCCGCGGCTTCCGCACCCGGTTTCACCTCTATACCGTTCCCGGCCAGGTGTTTTACGATGCCAGCAGAAAGCTGATCCTGCGCGGCGTGGATGGCGTGGTCTTTGTGGCCGATTCGCAGGAAGAGCGCATGGACGCCAATATTGAAGCGCTGGAAAACCTGCAAGAGAACCTGAAAGAACACGGATACGATTTCAAGAAGATCCCTTACGTCCTGCAATTCAATAAACGAGACCTGCCCAGCGCCATGGCCGTGGAAGAACTGAAGCGCGAACTAGCCAAAAAAGAAGAGCCTACCTTTGAAGCGGTGGCCTTCCAGGGCAAAGGCGTTTTTGAGACGCTAAAAGAAGTCGCTCGCCTGGTGCTGATTGAATTGAAGAAGGGCTAGCGCCCAGCATCCCTCTCTAGATCACGGAACCTTTCGCCACAGATTTTCGCAGACAAACGCAGATCAAAAAAGAAGCCGCGAATTTTCGCGAATGAACACGAATCTGAAAAATATGATTCGCATCTTTCGTGTTGATTCGCGGCTGATTGTGCCTTTGCGGAAGAGGTTTTCGGCAAATTGAGACATTACCCTACAACCGTAAATCCTCTAATGGGCTGCTGATAATAATCCTGAAAAGGCAGTCAGTATAGCGATTTCTGGTTCGGCTAAAAGATGCTAAAAGCCGTGTTGAATGGGCCCTCTTTGTTCGGTAGTCTTGGCTGATCGAGGTTTATTGCGACAGCGGATTTCCCAGTCTTTGGAGAAGGAAATCAAAAAACACCGGAAAGGAAAAGTTATGTCGAACAACAATGATAACCGGGTACTCTGCCGGAAGGGCGCTCGTCAACTCACACACAACGAAGCGGAACAGGTTGCCGGGGGAAAGCTCACGTTTGCCACCGCTCTTATAACCGGCACAACCAACAATCCTGACGATACCTTCGATCAATAGCCGATGGCGGCTTGTGATCCAAGCACATTTTCACAGGTTTAATTTCCGCTCAGGATGTTTGGAGAAGAAAGCGAAAACTGGAAGGAGAAATTTATGTCGAATAATAATGAGAATCGCGTCCTTACGCGCAGAGGCGCCCGTCAGCTTACATCGGACGAACTGCAACAGATCAGCGGGGCCAGCGGACCATTCACCCGCGCCAGCTTGACCGGGACCAACACGATGCACAGTCCCGATACCGACATGGACAGCTAGCTCCGCAACGGACTTGCAATCCACCGGGACTGGTTGTGCCTGGCCGGATTTGGAAAAGGCACCTCGTTAGAAAAGGAGAAATCTCATGTCGAACAACGATAACCGCGTGCTCATTCGCAAGGGAGTTCGTCTACTGACCCAGAACGAGATAGATGGGGTCACAGGCGCCAGCCTACCCTCGATTCTAAGCGTAATCCGCACGCATAGTGCCAGCGGCTCAGACTTCACTACCGACGAATAGCAGCTTCGCTGCAACCTGGTCCGCCAGACCCAGCGTATCGGGTGAAGAGACCAGGAACAGAAAGGAGAAATGTATGTCGAACCAAGACAACAACCGGGTACTCATCCGCGTTGGCGCCCGCAAAATATCCCAGAGCGAACTGGATGAGATTTCGGGCGGTTTTATTCCAACGCGCCTGACCGTGCTGGCAACGGGGCCGTCCAGCAATCCCGACCATAGCACTGATACATAGCTTCTGGCCGTTCGCTTTTGCCAGATTGATTTCCTCAGGCTTGGAGAAGGCTGAAAAGGAGATCACATGCCGAACGATAACAACCGGGTGCTCATCCGGAAACATGCTCGCCAGTTGACCCAGAATGAGACCGAACAGATCATGGCGGCGGCGAATACGGTTGCCACCGCTCTTCCGACCAGCCCTATCAGCCATCCAGATACGATGCTGGATCAATAGCTGCCAGGCGGTTTTCTAAACCAAGGAAGTGCAAACTGCGGAAGCGCGGGTCGCAGGCACGGGGTCCCCAAGCCACGCCGTTTTGCGTGGATTGGGGTGGAGACTGGCGCTTCCGTCTTTACGCAACATAAGCTATTCGCCGCAGATTTCCGCTGATGAGCGCAGATTAAACAATCAGTCGCGAATCGGGTAATTGAGTGATCTAAGAAACCAAAGCTGCAAAACACAAAGAGTACACACATAAGCCATGAAGATTATCGTGATGGCGCACCCGCAAGACGATCACGCGGCCCCTGTTCGCTGGGCCCTGGAGAAGGCCGGTTACCAGACTGCATGCTGGAGCGGCGTTTCCCCAGCCGAGCAGGACCAGGCTTCCCTGCTGGTGGACGAAGAGCCCTGTATTAGTTTGGCTACACATCGGCTGGAAAGCGATGACGTTCTCTGGCTTCGCCAGGCGGAGGCACCGACACATCGTCCCTCGGCGTTAAATGCCGGCGCAGAATCCGCAGTATTGTCTTATTCCGCTTTTTTTGAGTCGATCGCTTACATGCTTGAATCCCTGCCTGTCCGGTGCGTCAATCCCTATTCAGCATCGTGTCTGGTGCGGAACAAGGCGGTGCAACTGCAACTTGCCGGCGCTTCCGGACTTAGGATTCCGGCAACGGTCATGTCAAATTCGCCGGCAGCCGTGAGAGAGTTTTTTGATCAAAATCCCAGCGATGCAATCTGCAAAGCATTTGCTACGCACGTCTGGCAGCAGCAGGGGTCAACCGATATCTCTGTAACAGAAACTTTCTCCCTGAATCGCGCTGATCTGCCCGAGGATGACGAGGTCTTTACGTTTGCTCCCGCGATCTATCAGGAAAAAGTGAAAAAGCAATTTGACGTGCGCATGGTGCTGATGGGAGATCGCGTCTATTCATTTGCCGTGCGGACCCCCGCGAATGCACTGGACTGGCGCCACGATGCAGCCCTGAGAAATGTTGATGTAGGGCCCATCGCCACGCCTGCGGTGGTGGAGAGAGGCGTACTCAGGTTCGCCGCCGCAGCCGGCGTCTGCACTGGCTCTCTGGACTTTGCGGTAGACCGCAATGGAGAATGGTGGTTCCTGGAGATTAACGAGCAAGGCCAGTTTCTCTGGCTCGACGACTTCTGCCCGCAGTCGGGACTGCTCGAGAAGTTCTGCGCTTTCCTTACCTCGCCGCAAGGCTCCAAGCAAACGCTGGAGGAGCGCCAAGAGCTGTTCCCCTCAAGCGGCCAATATCGGCGGTCCCACCAGCAAGAAAAAGCCCTGAACATCGCCAGTGTCTCAGCGGATGCACCGTTCAAGTCGCTGGAACCGTGATAGAAGCACTCAGTAATCAGCCAAACCTCATTACCGCAAAGGCCGCGAAGGACGCAGAGGAAAAAAAAGGAAATTCATTTCTGAATTTCCTTTGCGCTCTTTGCGTCCGTTGCGGTACAGCTTTTTGCTGATGGCTAACTGCTACTTGTGATCCAACAGAGGTGCAATCCCGCCAAAATCACGCGTAGATTTGCCGGAACCCCGTCCCGCCTTGGCTGCCAAAGGCGATCCAGGATTCAATTCTCCATATTTTTCCAGAAGAACCGGCACCAGGGCCCCTTCGGCTTCCTTGGTAAACGTCATCTGCGTTTCCTTGCGATCAATGCGGATGAAGTCGCCCAGCTTGATCTGGCCGGTTGCGACCAGGTTAGCCAGCGGAAATACCACATTCTTTTCAATCGCACGTTTCAGGTGCCGGGCACCGTACTTGGGATCAGTTCCTTCCTGTAACAGGAAACCCTTGACCGGCGAAGTGCAGGAAAATACGAATTGGCTGTTGCCGGTGGCCTGCAGAATGCGCTGTTGCACCATTCCCAGCTCAATTTCCAGGATCTGCTCCAGATGTTCCGGCTTCAGGGTCTTGAACACCACCACTTTGTCGATGCGGTTCATGAATTCCGGCGAGAACTTGCGCCGGGCCGCGTCTTGCGCAGTACGCGTGATTTTGTCGTCAAGCGCGGCATCCATATGGTTGGCCCGCCTGGTATTGCCAAAGCCGAGGCCGCCGGTCATGAGTTCGTCCATTTCATGGGCGCCCAGGTTTGAGGTCATCACGATCAGGCACTGGGAAAGATCAACGCGGCGGTTGTCTCCCAACGTGAGCGTGGCTTTGTCTAGGATGCCGAGCAGGAGCTGCCATAGCGCGTCACTGGCTTTTTCAATCTCATCGAAGAGCAGCAGCGTGAGCTTGAGCTTTTCTGTATGCCATTGATTGAGCGCCTCCTGCGTGAGCAGAGGATGGGTCTCGCGATGGCCCAGATAGCCGGGCGGCGAACCAATCAGCTTGGCAATTTCATGGCTGTGCTGGAATTCCGCGCAGTCAATTTTGATGATGGCCCGAGGATCGCCAAAGAGCGATTCCGCAACGGCCTCTACCACGCGAGTCTTGCCTGAGCCGGTTGGCCCAAGAAAGAGAAGGTTTCCCACAGGACGCCCGGGAGCGTTCAACCCAGCGAGAAACATCTGATAAATTTCCACTACTTTTTCGACGGCTGGGTCCTGGCCAACAATTTTCCGTCGCAAAGCAGTTTCAAAGTCCTGCGCGTCCGAGCTGCGCCGGGTGGGATCAAGAGCAGTATTAAAACCGGTCCTCATAAATTCCCCGCCTCTTTTGCCGAGGACTCCTCCGATTTTCTGGAGGTGTGAATGTGAGATGGAGATGTAAGCTGCAGAGTTGTCATTACTAATCCGTCAACATTCCATCTACATGCATCCAACACTTAGATGCCGAGAGTGTGACAAAAGGCCAGACACTCACGCCATTTTGATCAGAGTACCGGGACGCATGGTAAGATGCCTGCAAGACCCCGGGAAAGAGCCCAAATGTTACCCAAAAAGTTTCGTTTCATCTCCTCTGCGGCCCTGGTAGTAATAGGGCTGATCGTTGTGCTTGTCGCTTTCACGCGTCACGGCCAGATCAAAGCCTCCGCCTCTGAGAAACCAGCTGTCATGGCGCAAAACGCTGCACCAACCGCCGCTGCACAGCCACAAGAACTGCCTCCGGGAACAATCTCAGTAACGGCAAAAGCCGTTACAACGGCCCAATTCCTGGCACGCGGTCATCTGACAGAATCTCAATACATGACAGTGGCGGAGTACGTTGACGCCATCGCTAAAGCGAATGGCGGCAAGACCACATTTAAGAAGGGCGATAATATCCTGGTTCCCGGCATTGAGCCGCAGCCTATTGTGGAAAAAACACGGCTCTTCCCCAAGGAAACTGAAGTCCGCGCCATTTATATGACGGGCGGGACTGCCGGCAGCGCCCATGGAATAGACCTGGTCCGCCACTGGAAGCAAGCGGGCGGAAATGCCGTGGTGTTTGATATTAAGGACAGCGACGGCAGCATCAACATTCCCTTTGATCACCCCCTGGCAAAAAAGGTCCATAATCACCCGATCACCAATCTGCCTAAGTATGTCCGGTTCCTTCACTCGCTGGATATGCACGTAATCGCGCGGCAGGCGCTTTTCCGGGACGACAACATCGCCCAGAACCATAGCGAACTGGCGGTGCAGTCCAGAAGCCTGCACCAGCCCTGGCGCGAAAATGGCAAGCTGGTGTGGTCAGACAGCTCTAATAAAGAGGTCCAGGACTACAACATCGCCCTGGCCAAGTATGTGGCCACCTCCGGCGTGGACGAAATCCAGTTTGACTATGTCCGTTTTCCTGCCGAAGGAAACCAGGCCGACGCGGAGTTTGCGTTCCAGAAAGACCCCAAGTTGCACCGCGATGACGTGATCGCCAATTTCCTTGATCGCGCCTATACGCAGTTGCACCCTATGGGCGTGCTGATTTCACTCGACGTTTTTGGCATCATGGCATGGCAACGGCAGGTGGACCTGAGCCATACGGGCCAGGACATTACGAAAATGGCCAAGCACTGTGATGTGCTTTCACCCATGATCTACCCCTCACACTTCTTTGGAATGGACGGCTACGCGGCTCCGGGCGACGCTCCTGAGCATTTCATCAGCGTTTCCATGGACCGTTTTGAAAAAGTCACGGCCGGAACCGGCGTGGTGTTGCGTCCCTGGCTCCAGGCTTTCCACTGGCGGACCAAGACGTACTCCCCGGAATACATCCTGAAGCAGGTCAGTTCTTCCCACGGCCATCACGGCGATGGATTCCTGTTCTGGAATGCTGCCAATGATTACTCCAAGCCTTTTGCCGCCATGCCGACAATTATGGCGAACCCGAAAACATATCTCTACACTCCGCCGGCAACTGTAGCGGAAAGCAATCCGGCTGCTGTGAGCCCGGAAAAAGCTGTGGCATCGCAAGCTGCCACACAGTCGCGACCATAGAGATCTCTCCCCGGCAAACATTTGTAATCGACACGCTGAGAATTCAGCCGTATCTAATGTTAGCCGGGGAAATTTCCGTCAGATATAATGTGCTGTTCGCCTGAATTTTCATCTAATTAGTGGTAGAGTGCGTTTGGACCGTTCTGAAGTCCGGGACGTAGTCCGAATGGCGTTCAGGTGAGCAGGAAATCAATCTGAAGGAGCCCCCTCATGGCGATTCAAGCGACGGAAAAAATCTGGCATAACGGGAAACTGATTCCCTGGAAGGATGCCCAGATTCACGTGATGGCCCACGTGGTCAACTACGGTTCTTCCGTTTTTGAAGGTATCCGTTGCTACGCGCCACAAGGTAAACCGGCCATTTTTCGGCTTCGCGACCACATGCAGCGGCTCATTGACTCGGCCAAAATCTACCGCATCGATATTGATTATAGCCTCGATCAGCTGTGCGCGGCCTCCCTGGAGTTGGTTTCCAGCAATGGCGTCTGGCCATGCTACCTGCGGCCGATCGTGATGCGGGGCTACGGCGAGGCCGGCGTGAATCCCTTCAACTCGCCCACTGAGGTCTACATGACAAATTATCCGTGGGGCAAATATCTGGGGCATGGCGACGTGAGCGAAGGCGTGGATGCCTGTGTTTCTTCATGGTCGCGCATTGCGCCGAACACGATGCCCGCAATGTCCAAGGCAGGCGCGAACTACATGAATTCCCAGCTGATCAAAATGGAAGCCATCGTAAATGGCTATGTCGAAGGCATTGCCCTGGACGTGAATGGTTATGTGAGCGAGGCATCAGGAGCAAACATTTTTATCGTCCGCAAAAACAAGCTGCTGACCCCGCCGCTGGGCAACTCTGTGCTGCCCGGCATTACGCGTGAAAGCGTGATTGCCCTGGCCGAGGACATTGGCATGCCAGTAGTTGAGCAGATGATCCCCCGCGAAATGCTTTACCTGGCCGATGAAGTCTTCTTCTGCGGCACTGCTTCAGAAATCACGCCTATCCGCTCCATCGATAAAATTAATATCGGCAATGGCGTCACCGGGCCGGTTACGCTGGCATTACAACGCGAATTCTTTGGCATTGTGAATGGCACGGCTACAGACCGCCACAATTGGTTTACGCCAGTGCCAGTCGGTGACCGGTCGAAACAGCCTGTGGGGGTATAGGTTTTAATCCCGAGCGTGGCGAGGGATCACTACGTCATAAATTCTCTAACACTTGGCAAGTTAATATTGTAAAAGATTCAAGGGTAGCGACAATCGCTACCCTTTGAGCTTTTATCCGCAAGGTCAAGATTGATAATCCTGGCAGAGCTTGGCAGCTGTAGGGTTCCCTCGCTTTGCTCGGGATACAGAAAAGAATCAAGCTGTCCTTGCCACGATTCCCAGCTCGCGTGGAAGCCACATCTTCAATTGTTCCTGAAGCTTTCTCATCTCCGGGCCTGCTGCCCCATCAAACGCAACACCGGCACGTCCACTACTGTGTGACCACACCACGTGACCGCTGGCATGCAGAGAGGATGGTGTTTCAGGAAGCATCAGGTTCATCCTGATGGCAGCCCCATGAGGCAAGGGCTCGGCGGCGTTGAGGCAAAGGCCGGTCTGGCTCATATTGAGCACGCTTACCTGGTGGAGGGTCCGTTGCCAACCGCGATGCGCAAGCGTTCCAGAAACCAATTTCACCGGCAAAGTATGGCGATAGGCAGCAATCCTACTCTGTGCCATGTTGGTATATGAAGCTTTGAGACTCCGCACCAGCATGTCAACGCTCACAGGTTTAGGAAGGCGGATCTGTACGCGCTTATGGCTGGAATTGTCGAGACGCGCTGAAGGCATGAGGCCAATCGATAAACCGCGCCAGCGCAATGAAGCCTGAAGAATGCTGAGATCGGCTGCACAAGGCATTTCAAAGTCGCAAACTGCAAGATCAAGCCTGGTGTTATGCAATATTCTTTCCGCATCCAACACGCTGGAAGCGGCAAAGACACTGATGCCAAAGCTTTCCATGACTCTGCGTGCCATGCTGAGTGTCGCCTCGTCCGGAATCAGCAGCAAGGCAGAAAAGACGTTCCACGGCGACAAATGCCGGTTACGACCGGAAGCGGTATTGCGCGATGAGTTGCCTGAACTCATAAGAGATTCCGGATTGCACTTCAAAACTTGGTCGGCCAATTGTGAAGCAGCGTAGGTTTTGGCGCCGTGAGCGGAATCACATACCGCTGGAGCGGCTCCGTTGCCATTAGCGTCTCACGGAAGGTGTAACCAGTTCCACCGATTTTTTACTTAAGGCGCATCAAAATTTGCATTAGAGGGCGCGACGGCACTTTGAGCGCGGCCCAAATTGGGAAAGCATGCTTGAAAACGAGTCGGCTAGGTGCGCAGCTTTTTGATCACTGAAACGTGTTGCATGCCGCGATGGTTCCCTGGTCCATGCCACGGCTAAACCATTGTGTGCGCTGGGCCGAGCTGCCATGAGTGAACGATTCCGGGCTCACCCTGCCGGTGGACATCTTTTGCAAGCGATCATCGCCCACGGCGGCTGCGGCGTTCATGGCGCTTTCCGCATCGCCCTTTTCCAAAAGCTTGCGCTGCTCAGTGGAGTGCGCCCACACTCCGGCCAGGCAATCTGCCTGGAGTTCCATTTTGACCGACAATTCATTACGTTCACTGGGTTCGCTACGCATGAGCGCGCTTACCTTTTGCTCAACTCCAATCAGCTTCTGCACATGATGCCCCAGTTCATGGGCCAGCACGTAAGCCTGGGCAAATTCTCCGGGAGCGCCAAAGCGCTGCTTAAGCTCGTCATAAAAACCCAAGTCGATGTAAACTTTTTCGTCGGCTGGGCAGTAGAACGGGCCGGTAGCGGAGCGTGCCGATCCGCAGCCTGAAGTGGTTGCATCGCGAAACAGCACCAGCTTGGCGTGGCGATAAGGAATGCCCTGCTGCTGAAGAATGCCCGCCCACGTTTGCTGTGCGTCATCGAGAACAAACGATACAAACTTTACCGTTGGCTCTTCCTGGGCATCACGGGCGCGGTCGGGCTCATGGATGGCTGAGTTTGCACCACCGCCGCCACTCAGCAGCGTGAAGAAATTCCTTTTGAAGACAAAGCTAAGAATCAGCAGGATGATCATGCCGCCGATGCCGATATGCATCCCGCCAAAACCGAACCCGCCGCCTCCTCCGCCATCATCCCGGCGATCTTCAATGTCTCCGCTCGTACCGCCCGGTGTCCAACGCATGTTTGCCCTCCGTTTGTGACTTGGATGCAATAAGGCGATTGTAGATTCACGGGAGTACATGCCATCGGGATCCAAGAGCAAGGTAGTGTCCTAATTTCAAACCAAGACACAACCGGTCGCAGGCGAGGGCGCCTGCGCTCCATACTAAATTAGGACACTCACAATGGCGACCCGGCCACAGACTCCTTGCCGCGTATACTTTTCAGCGCAAATCTACACGTTCATTCCGATCCTTGGACTAAGGAGAGCTCAACCATGAAGCCAGGCCGATTCATCGTTCTTTTTGTACTGCTTGCGCCATTGCTCGCAATAGCGCAACAACCGGAAGTAAAGTTCATTGCCGATACACTCGTGGTCCAGGCCGAGGGAAAATATGAAACCGACCCTGACCTGGCCATCATGACATTTGACGTCTCGTCGCAGGAAAAAGAGTTGAAAGAGGCCTATGCCAAGGCGTCCCAATCGATGCGGACAATCGTTGAGGTGGCAGCGCGTAATGGACTTGGCAAAGACGCCATTCAGACCGGTGTTCTCACCATCACGCCGTTTTATGAAGGCGATCGCAAGAAGCGGGCGCGAGCTTACCGCGTGCAGGGCCATGTTGTTTTGCGAATCCAGGACTTTGCTAAGGTTGGCACCATCATGGATGAGTCAGTGCAGGACGGAATCGCCGACTTCCGCTCGCTGACCTATCAGCTATCGAATGAGGAAGCTGCCAAACAGAAAGCCGTAGCTGACGCCATGCATCGCGCCGCAGGCCGCGCGACGATCGCGCTGGAGCAGACGAAACAAAAGCTGGGCCCGGCGCGATCAGTGAGCCTGGAAGTACACGACCTGATCGGGATAGCACAGATCCAGAGCCTCCCATACGACACTTACGCATTTGAGACGACAGAGCGTTCTAGTGGTGGAGGTGGCATTTTTGCAGCGAAAAAAATGGCGGCGCCACCACCACCCCCGCCAGTCCAGCCAGAAAAGATAACGACTACCGCCTCGATCCAGTGCGTGTTTTCAATTGAGAAGTAAAAAAGGCGAGGGCATGATCGCCCTCGCCGCTTCCTAACTTTTTCGACTTCCTAGAACGCAAGCCGCAGGCCGAATTGCACCTGGCGCGGAACGTCTGCCTGCGAGAAGAACAGCGGACTGGTGAGCTGGCTGGCATTAGTGGGTATTACACCTTTCAGGCCCGTGAACGGTCCGGTGATCAGGTTCACAGGGCCTCTGGCGGTCTGCACCGTCCCATTCGCGGCAATGCCGTTGACATCAAACGCGTCATTCACGTGGTTGAAATTGACATGGTTCAGGATATTGACTGCCTGCGCGATCAAATTCAACCGAACGTTGTGCTCGCGATTGACATAGATCGCTTTCTGCAAGTTCATGTCCCAGGTGTAGAACGGCGCGCCGCGGTTGTTATCACGCGAAGAGAAGAAAGGTATCGCGTAATTGCTGTCGAGCGTCTGGCCATTGATCTTGTTGGTGGTGTTCGGTATACGCACAGAGAATGGCAGCCCGCTGCGCAGAGTAATGATCGGCGAGATGGTAATGTCGCCAAGGATCGCGGAGAGCGCCCCCTGCCCCGGCTTAAACGGCGTCACGTACACTGCGTTCGCGGTGAAGATGTGGGGGATATCGAAAACCGAGACTGCGCGGAACGAGTTAAGCGCATCCGGCCGGAACCAGTTCTGGAAGCTGGCGAAATCAATGGTGTCGTCAATCGTCTTGCTCCAGGTGTAGTTGGCCTGGAACTGGAGACCGTGTGTGAACCGTTTTGTAAGAGATGCGGTAAGGCCGTGATAAATGGAGCTTCCGTTGGAAGCATAGGTGGTGTGCTGGAACTGTGTGCCAGTTGGCGCATAGAGCGGGCCACCGGTGGCATCCGTGCAGGTTATATCGCCTGCGGGGCATAACGGAGAACCAACAGGAATCCGCGCGTAAGCAGTCTCTACAGGCATCTGCAGATGGACGGCGTGGTACATGTTGTATCCGAGTTCCAGCGAGTAGTCCCGGCCAAGCTGCTGGGCAATCCCCGTGCTGGCCTGGAAGCTGTAAGGATTCTTGTAATTGGGGGCCACACCGTATCCGACTGAAGCACCCGGTGTGGTGGTGTTGATGCCTACGGCAGCGAAGTCCGCAGGAGACAGATGACCGAAAGGAAGTTTACCGGTCGCCAGCCCTAAGCCCCAGAGTTCGGCAACTCGCGGATCTGTCTGGCTGAGAATTTGCAGCACTTCATTGATGTAACGGCCGCTGCCATCGAGTAATGAACCATAGGAAGGAATCAGCACGTCAACCGGCGCATAGTAGATGCCGGCCCCGGCGCGGACGATGGTCTTGTGACTGCCAAACGGGTCCCAGGCAAAACCCAGCCGGGGCGAAGCATAAAAGCTGGCGCCTATCGGCGAAGGCTCGCCATCCACATCGAAGCGCACGCCGGCGTTGACCGTGAGCCGGGATGACATCTTCCAGCTATCCTGAATATAGCTGCCAAAATAATGACCCCAGCCATGCCAAACTGGATTGTTGAAGCCGGCCACTACGTCCACCGGCAAGCCGAAGGCGAAGGACTGTCCGGCGCTCAGGTTTGTGCTTTGTGGCCCGGTTGCGGGGAGCCCGTTGGCAAGGTTAAACCCGACTAGATGTCCCTGCACAGCCGCAGGCGCCAGCGTGATTAGCGGAAGGAGTCCATCCTTGAAATCAAATTCATTGTTGAACCATAGATCATCTTCCACCGTGTAGTTTGCCGGACGATACGATGCTCCGAACTTAAATGTGTGCGCTCCCCTGTTCCAGGTAATGTCATCTTCAAACTGATAGCGCTGCTGGTGGGCCTTGTAAGGGATCAATGAAGGCTGGCCAAAAGTGGAAGTGCCACCCAAGCCGGGCGCACCAAGATTTCCGAGGCTGAAGTTGATGCCATTGTCGGCATTCGGGAGCGCCTGCGAGCTGTTGCGAGGCACCACCTGAATCAAAACCTGATTCAGCAGGTTCGGGTTGATCGTCCGGGTCCATGTGCCCAGAATGCTGAAGTCACGCACAAAGAGACCGCTGCCGTCCGGCGTGGAATTGGTAATACCGGCAATGGCCGAATGGAAGTTGTTATGAACGTAGCCTGCGCGCAAAGTGAAGGAATCACGCTCACTCTTGAGGTAGTCAAAACGCATGATTACGTTGTGCAACCGGTCGGGAGCGTTGAAAACACCGTTGTCTCGATTCAGGATCTGGGCAAGCTGGGGATCGTTTGTTGGCGTAAGACCCGGAGTGATCCCATTGGCAAACCCTACGAGAAATGGATCTCCGCTGGCCTTGAGAGCATTTACATAGCACAACTGATCGGGCGATCCGCCGCCAATCTGCGCGGCGCAGTTTGCGCCCAGCCCTGGAGCGCTGATTCCCTGCGCTTCAGGTGAATTGAGAATGCTATTAAAAAACGGCGTATCCAGCCGCTGAAATTCATAGGCAGTAAAGAAGAAGAGCTTATCTTTTACTACAGGGCCGCCCAGCGAGGTGCCCATATAAACATTCTGGCTGAATGCCTGGGGAAAGCCTTCCAGGCCGTTGAAGAAATTCTGGGCTTCAGTGTGCTGATCGCGGAAATAGCCGAAAGCATCGCCATGCCATTTCTGGCCGCCGCTCTTGGTGACGATGTTGATCGCGCTGCCGTCAGTAAAGCCGAACTCGGCGGCAAAGGCATTGCGGTTTACCTGATATTCCTGAATGGCATCCACGGGCAGGTTGGTGACGCGATACTGTCCGGTGCCATATTCATTCTCACCGCCATCGATGGTGGAAAGATTGTTGCGGCCGTTGCTGCCGCCGATGGAAAAGCCGGTTGTCAGGTATCCGGTAAAGCCGGGGTTCTGCGCGCGCGTGGAATCTGAGTTACTCACGCCGGGAAGCGTGTAAACGTCATTGGTAAAGTTGCGGTTCAGGTTCGGCAGTTCCTGCACCTGGAGCGAATTAATAGTGTTGGCCTGCTGCGATTGCTCAGTCTGAATCAGCGGAACGTCTTCCCCGGTGACCTCCACCACTTCACTTGCTACACCCACCTTTAAATGAACGTCATAGGTCGCACTCTGACCCACGGTAAGCTCCAGGCCTTTGAAAACTTCCTTGGAGAAGCCCGTAGCGACAGTGGTGACCTGATAATGGCCGGGCGGCAAAGCCGACAAACGAAACGCACCGTCTGACCCGGTCTTGACCACCTTGGAGATGCCGGTACTTGTATTCGTGGCCGTGATTGTGGCCCCGGCGACCACGGCGCCAGCCTGATCCATCACGGTTCCACGCAGAGTTGCAGTGGAGTAATCCACCTGGCAGAAGAGTGTTGGCGTGATGAAAATAGCAAACACAAGTAGGGCAAGAATGAAGTTTCTGGACTTCATCGGGGGTCTCCTTGAGGCGAAGAATCGGCTGACATGCACAAAATGAATGGTCAGCCATTCAGCGCACAAAAATCGGGCTTAAATGCTCGCAAGGGAGTGGAACATTATTCCGCACTGGAGTCAAACATTTATTGGGTCAGGGTATTAGGAATGGCAGGGCATATATGCCATTTCAAGGATTTTCTGCTCTGACGGCATTTCAGCCGGAACCGGAGGCTGATGGAAGCAAGGGTCGTTCAGGACTTTTTTCTGTGGCGACGCCACTCTTCCGCCGTTATCTCCCATATTTCAGAGGGTAAACCGCCTGAAACGTAATCGCGGTCTTCCGTGGCAATCACACGCATACCTTGTTTTTCCGATATGCGGCGCGATCCGGCATTGGCAATGGCCTTGGGAACACGCAGCACAGGGAATTTGAGCACTTCAAACCAGTAGTCGGTAACCGCGTCACACGCCTCAGTCATCAGTCCCTGCCTGTGCCAGGGCAAGCCCAGCCAGAAACCGCGATTATCGGTTTCACTTTGGAACAAGCTAATGGCTCCGATCAGTTGGTCCGGACTGCTCTTCAAGCGAAGCGTCCAAGCCCATTCATCGCCGCGTGCGACGGCAGGAAGGGTAACGTCGCGATAAAACTTGTAAGCGCCATCGGCCGGATAAGGCCAAGGCACAGCGTTTCTGATATAGCGAACGATCTCCCATTGGGGGAACAAGACCTGCGCCTGCTCGGCGTCTGCGAGTTCAAGCGGACGCAGGATGAGACGGGATGTTTCCAGGGCAGGAACCATTGCCCAGCGATCATAAAGGAAATCTGGCGCGACGCACGCAGCCCAGAGTTTTATTCCGGCTTCAGCTTGTCCACAATATTGCGCCAGCGGGAATACTGTGCTGCAAGCTGCAGCACGCGCTGGTGCTGCACATGGCTCTCCACGGAGCCGGTGAGCGTAACGTTGTGGTCGTCGACGTCGACTTCAACATGGGAGCCGCTTAAGACCGGATCGCTGCTCATCAGGTCGTCAATGGAGTCATGTATCCGCCGGTTGGCCTCAGTCTGATCCCGTGCAGGAGAAGGTTGCGGGGCCGGCTGCGACTGGGAGCTGTCATGCGCTGAGGGGTGCGCGTCTTGAGGCTGCTGATTTCCAGTGAACGCGGTGAGGGCCATACATAGAACGAACAGAGAGATGCCAGACATTGATCCTCCTGCTGGTTTCTCCCAAAAACAGTGTGGCACAAATTGCCAACAGGATTCAATGTCTCTGCTGGATCAGAACACGGCTTCTCATCCGACTATCCAGCTTTAGCCTTTGGCTTCACTGCCTGCTCTTTCTCTTGCGGATCAGTGATCAGCCGTGCGCTATGGTTGTAAGTCAGATATGCCCAAGCCCATTCACTCAGTACAAAAAGGCGATTACGGAACCCGACGAGAAACAGCAAGTGAATGAATAGCCAGCTTAGCCACGCAAAGTATCCTGAGATATGAATTTTGCCGGGAAAATCAGCGACCGCGCGTGAGCGCCCGATGGTTGCCAGACTGCCTTTATCCAGATACTCAAATTTCTGGCGCGGCTGCGCTGCCACTGATCGCTTGATCTGGCGAGCGGCAAACTTGCCCATCTGAATCGCCGCCGGCGCAACGCCCGGCACTGGCTGGCCGTTGTGTCGAGTGGCTGCAGCAAGATCGCCCGTAACAAAAACTTCAGGATGTCCTGGTACGGTGAGATCGGACTGAACAATCACGCGCCCTGCTCTATCGACGGGCACGCCTAGCATTTTGCCCAGCGATGAAGCAGCAACGCCTGCGCCCCAGAGAATGACCGACGCAGGAATTCTTTCTTTGCCGACGGAAACCACTCCGTCTTCAATATTGGTGACCATGGCATTGGTGCGGACTTCCACGCCCATTTGTTCGAGCTGGCGTTCAGCGCTTGCAGAAAGATCTTCTGGATACGCGGGCAAGACACGCGGGCCGCCTTCGAGCAAAATAATGCGCGACTGCCGCGGATCAATCGAGCGAAATTCCTTGGTCAGATGATGTGCGGCAATGTCAGAGATCGCGCCGGCCAACTCCACGCCAGTAGGTCCTGCGCCTACGACAACAAAATTCAGCGGCGGCGGAGTTCGCTGCGCAAACAGCTCGCGCTCAGCGGTCTCAAAGGCCAGCAGAATGCGTCGGCGAATTTCCGTGGCGTCTTCCAGGGTCTTCAGGCCGGGGGCAAATTCCTCCCATTCCGGATGGCCAAAATAGGCATGGGTGGCTCCGGCGGCCACAATCAGGTAATCGTAAGGGAGATCCAGATCGTCCAGCAGGACAAGCCGCTTTTGCAGGTCAAAGCCCTTCACCTCGCCCAGCAAAACCTCAGTATTGGCAGCCCGGCGCAGCACGGTACGCACGGGAGAGGCAATTTCAGCGGGTGAAAGCACTGCCAGCGCCACCTGATAAAGCAGCGGCTGGAAGGTATGGTGGTTTTTGCGGTCCACCACGGTTACGTCCACAGGGGCATTGGACAGCGCTTTGGCGGCATTCAGCCCGGCAAAACCAGCCCCAATGACCACCACCCGGGGTCTAGTAACGTGCTGTGTCATCGGTAACATTGTAGCCAGCCATAACCCAACGTACACTGCTGAAGGTAAAAGCTTTATTGGCCCCACGACCGGAGAGCTGGAAATCGTGGCAGTCGAGAAAAGAGCGGTTTTAACGAACAGTTTCTAAGCGCGCTCCCCGATTGCCTTCCCTGCGGCTCCGTGTTACGTTGCAGCCAATTCAGCAGCGCAACATATATAGATCGCTGTGATAAGGCCCAGGATTCTTTAGTACGAGTTTAAACATGCACATTGATGATCTACTCAGAATTGCGATGGAGCGCAAAGCCTCCGATCTTCATTTGAAAGTTGGCAACTATCCGCACGTGCGCGTGGACGGCGAACTGGTGCCGCTCACCGAGCAACCGCGCGTCTCCGCGGAAGACATGTTGAACATGGCTTTCAGCATGATGTCCAACCGGCAGAAACAAAAGTTCAAAGAAGTTGCCGAACTCGATATGGCCTATGGCGTCGCCGGCCTGGGACGCTTCCGTGTAAACGTCTTTCAGCAACGTGGCAACGTAGGACTGGTACTGCGCGTGATTCCCACCAAGATTCGCGCCCTTGAAGAACTCTATCTTCCTAAAGTAATCGAACATATTTGTGAAGAGGCCCGCGGACTGGTGCTGGTAACCGGCGTGACCGGTTCAGGTAAGTCAACCACACTGGCCGCCATGCTTGACCGCATCAATTCCAGCCGTTCTGAGCACATTATTACGATTGAAGACCCTATCGAATTCCTTCATCGTGATAAGAAAGGTTTTGTCAACCAGCGTGAAGTGGAGGTAGATACTCCTTCGTTCGGGTCAGCCTTGCGAGCTAGTTTGCGTCAGGACCCGGACGTGATCCTGGTGGGCGAAATGCGCGATCTGGAGACGATTTCCACCGCGCTGCACGCCGCCGAAACCGGTCACCTTGTTTTCTCAACACTGCATACATTGGATGCAGTTGAAACCATCAACCGAATCATCGCTGTATTTCCTCCACCGGAGCAGAAGCAAGTGCGTATGCAGTTAGGCGCCACATTGCGGGCCGTCGTCAGCCAGAGACTTGTTAAGCGCGCTGACGGTGCAGGCCGCGTCCCAGCCACTGAGGTCCTGATCTCTACCGCGTTTGTCCGCGAGTGCATCATGACCCCGGAAAAGACGCGCCTGTTGCATGAGGCCATTGGCGCCGGCACCTCCCAGTACGGTATGCAGACGTTCGACCAGTCCCTCTACGATTTGTACTCGCAAGGCCTGGTCAGCTATGAAACCGCCTTGGAGAACGCCAGCAATCCGGACGACTTCAAGCTCAAAGTGCAGGGCATCCATTCAACTGCGGACGCTGCGCGTGAGCAAATGGAGCAAGCCGGATTTAGCGCCGGAAGAGCGTAATTGCTCAACTTGTAAAACAACCACCAAACGATATACCCAGGGAGACGCGTACAGAGCGTCTCCTTTTATTTTCCGATCATCGCAGATTGCCAAAATCGCAGGAATTGCCAAGATGGAAAATTGAACGACTATTTCCTCGATCAGTGTTGATCCGTGTCATCTGTGTCGATCAGTGGTAAGGTTTTGCCCTTTCCGATCACGGCGATTCTTTGCCTTCAACTTCTCTGACCGTGCATCGGCAGAAAAGTTTTTGCGTCACATGGCCTTCCCTTCGCATGTTCTTGGGCGTACCATGATGGCGGGCCAGCGTTTGGCTCTGTTCTCGTTATTTAAACCCTCAGCTACCGTGGATGGCTTTTCCTGCCCGAGCGGTCCTCCCGGCACTACATCAAAATAAGCTCAGGTCTTTTGGCGCCTGCCAGGACCAAAGACCCAAGCAAGAGTGAATCGATTCGCAATCAAGGCGGCACAGCCCGTCAGTTGCTTCTATTGAATCGAACGCGCCCGCTGGCGCCGGCGTAAACACCGGTTTTTCGGCACGGGCGCTTCAGCACGCAAATTTAAGAAAGACAAACAAAATAGCGAGACCGGCTACGGGAGCACAGAGCTCGGCCTCTACCTAATCCACTTCAGATGGATCACGCATGTGGAAAACCAAAAATCCGCACTATTCAAAGAGAGGACATCATGACTCAAGCCAGTGCTACACCGCAAAGCAGCAAGCAGGACAAGAATGCGATTCGTCCCTTTCAGGTGAATGTTCCGGAAGCGGACCTTAGCGAATTGCGCAGGCGCATCAACTCAACAAAGTGGCCTGAACGAGAAACAGTTACAGATGCATCGCAAGGAGTTCAGCTCGCGACGATTCAGGCTCTCGCGCGCTATTGGGGAACGGACTACGATTGGCGTAAATGCGAGGCGAAGCTCAAAGCCCTGCCGCAATTCGTCACTGAGATCGATGGACTGGACATTCATTTCATTCACGTTCGTTCGAAACATGAAAATGCCTTGCCGCTCATCGTCACGCACGGGTGGCCAGGCTCAGTTGTCGAGCAGCTGAAGATTATCGATCCACTTACCAACCCCACGGCACATGGCGGAAGCGCATCGGACGCCTTCCATCTGGTGATCCCGTCGATTCCCGGCTACGGATTTTCAGGCAAACCGGCTACCACCGGGTGGGATGTTCCCCACATCGCGCGCGCCTGGGTCGTGCTGATGAAACGTCTCGGGTACACGAAATTCGTGGCGCAAGGCGGCGATTGGGGCTCAGTCATCACCGAACTAATGGGCCTGCAGGCGCCTCCGGAGTTGCTTGCTATTCACGTCAACATGCCTGGCATCTTTCCGGTCGACATTGACAAGGCGGCTCTTTCCGGGGCCCCGGCGCCTTCAGTTCTCTCAGCTGATGAGAAGGTCGCCTACGAGCGTTTGCAGTTCGTATATCAAAAGGGAATCGCCTACGGGTTCCAGATGGGGCTGCGACCGCAGACCTTGTACGGAATCGCTGACTCACCCGTCGGATTGGCGGCTTATTTCCTTGATCACGACGCGCGCAGCTACGCGCTGATCTCACGCGTTTTTGAGGGAAAATCCGAAGGCCTCACGCGCGATGACATCCTCGACAACATCACGATCACCTGGTTGACGAACACGGCGCTTTCTGGCGCCCGTCTCTATTGGGAGAATTGGGGCAAGCTCGGGTTTTTCAGTGCCAAAGGCGTCTCCATCCCGGTTGCCGTGAGTGTCTTCCTTGACGAACTCTATCCAGCCCCGCGGAGTTGGGCAGAGCGGGCGTATCCCAAACTCATCCATTACAACAAGCTCGACAAAGGCGGCCACTTCGCGGCGTGGGAACAGCCCCAACTTCTTTCAGCAGAACTGCGCGCGGGCTTCAGATCACTGCGGTCAGACGTGGCGAAGTCGGCAGCTTGAGCCCGCTTATTGAACTTTTACCCGAACAACAAATAAGAAAAAGGAGAAAAAACAACATGAAACGAATGGTAGCTCTTGTAGCCCTCATTCTGGGCTCGTTGCTTTCAACATATGCCCAGGACCAGATCAAAACAATGGAAATGACCGGTACGGTTTGCGATGAGAAATGCGTGAAACAGGATTCCGGCAAGAACTCCTGCGATACTTCTTGCACAGAACACAGCGGGCAAGCGGTATTCCTGGACGAGGATTCAGGCAAGTTGTGGAAAGTCGCTAATCCCGCAAGTTGCAAAGGAAAGATGGGGAAAAAGGTGAAGATCAAAGCTGAAAAACAGGACGATAACACTATGTTCCTTCATGATGTTATCTACGCCAACGCCGGCTGATGGCGCGTTAAACAGCAGGAGAACCTCGATTGGGGTAGGTTCTCCTGCGGACCTATCCACGGCGCCTCCATCGTGGATTGACTCGGATGAAATCCCGCGTACATCCTTTCGCGCCTTTTTGCGCAAAGCGTGGGTGCGCTTGACTACCTATCTACCGGCCGCCCGAAGCACAGCACATATCCATTGTTGTCGATGATCTCGAAGGCCCTGAGTCCATCGCTGGTATTGGCGAGCTCGCGATGCATGGGGACCTGCCTGCCGGTGAACTCTTTGTACAGCGCGTCGGGATCATCCGTAATAGATATAGGCGTCCACCCTTTGCGATGAACACGCTTTTGTTTTTTGCGCTCATAGCAAAGGGTGGGCATACAATCGCCGAATTTTGCCGTGGATGTTTATTGATTGCGATTCATTCTTCATCAGCAGAGGGCCACAGATTTTTTTGTTGTGATGCGATAAAGAAATGCTAGAGTGAGACTAAGCACAGGAGGAGTGCCTGTGCCACAGAGAGAACCGTGAATGTCGCAGGCGAGGGCACCTCCACCCCTGCAAATGCAAAGAGCGCATTTGCCGGGGACCCCGGGCCTGCGGTCCACAAATTGAATTTTGAACCCGGCGAAAGCCGGGTTTTGGCATTTTGGGGTTGTGACCCTCTGCCGATGCGCTCAGCATGGGGTCGAGTGGGGTCGGCTGGGGTGGAATGGGGTGAAAACCGGGGGGAGGGGGCGGCAGGCGCAGCCTGCCGCATCGGGAGATCGGGTCATCTGGTGGTCGGGTGATCTGAAAACAAAAGCTTTGCCGCAGATTAGCGCTGATAAACGCTGATCAGAAGATCGCTATGAGAAAGCAAAGAGAGACATATTGAAGTGGAAACGAGGTGAGAAATGAATGGAAATGGAGCTGAGCAGGTACCAATTGGGCAGCGGGAGATCAAGCCGCGGGACCCGCAGGACCCGCTGGCGACGAACACTTACAAAGGGCAATTCTATTCGCGCGAGGAGGTAAACGAGTTGATCCAGCGGGAGAGCCACGCCAAGGCGGTACAGTACGACCGGAGGTCATGGGAGGAGTCAGAGGCAGGGCGGCTGTGCATTGCGTTTTATAACGCATTCCGGGCGTACGAGAAGCATCTCCAGGAGCATCCGCACGCGGTTTTCAACCACTTTGGAAAGCGGGTGGAGCACGCCGAGCACAAGGCCTTTGAACAGGCGCTGAAGTTCATGGAGCAGGACCGGCGCGAGCGCGAAGAGAAAGACAGAAAGAACCTGGAGAAGGCGCAGCGGGCGGCACGGTGCCAACACATATATGTGAATGGCAATGAATGCGGCGCGCCGAGAGTTCGCGGCCGGAAGCTGTGCCACATGCATGAGCGCATGGAGCAGACGAAGGCAGAAAAGCTTGACCTCGATCTTGGGCCCATGGAGGACCCGGACAGCATCCAGATGGGAATACAGAAGCTGCAGGCGGCGATTATCGACGGCAAACTGGATGCGAAGCAGGTAGGACAACTGGCATACACGATCCAACTGGCAGCTTGGAATGTGATGAGGACAAGCATGGTGAAATCGCCGTAATCGCGCGGAATCGCGCGGAATCGCACGTGATCGAAAAAAAACAGCGTCCCAGGGCGCTATGGAAAAAACGATCTTTGAAAATTAGCAATCGGCCAGAAGCCGGGTACTTAGTTTTTGGTATTTGGTACTTGGTGAAGCGGTGTGAGTCGCCGTCACCGTGCGCGGGATCGGAAACCCGAAATCTCACCGTGGAGGCACAGGAGACGCGGAGAACAGCGGGAAATCGAAACATCAAGAACAGCTAAAGGATGCAGCTCATTGGGCCGGCTTGATTCTTGGTCGTAAAGCCAATAAAAAAGGCCCTGCCCGGGCCTTTTTAGGTTGGTTGATTTTGGCGGGGATTACTGGCCGAGGCAAGCCGGCGGGACGTCACTGCAGTCTCCACTGATGACTCTGCAGGTTACGGGATCATAGTTACAAGCTCCGGTTCCGAAGCTGCCAAAGCCTCTGGCAACGAATCCGCCGGCGATCTGCTGCATTTCCTCTTCATTCAGAATGCGGGCGCCAACCCGGCTTAGTACGCGATTTTTTTCCATTGCAATGCTCCTTTCCTTGACTTCTAGCAGGGTGATTATAAGTCGGATGAAGAAGGAAAAAGCGTTTCTGCGCGAAGAAGAACACGCACGCTGAACCAAAATGGGAGAAGCTCCAAAATGGGAAAATTGAAACGTCCGTGTGGCGTCAGGAAATCGATGATCGGAAAAGCAAAACCCTTAACCACAACTTCTCAACGCGCCTTATGCGGATTTACTTCTCTACCGGCTGCCCGAAGCACAGCACATATCCGTTGTTATCGATGATCTCAAAGGCCCTGAGTCCATCGCCTGTATTGGCCAGCTCGCGATGCATGGGAACTTGCCTGCCGGTGAACTCTTTGTACAGTGCGTCGGGATCGTCCGTATAGATGTAAGCGTCCCAGCGGGCCCATTCGTGGCGCGTATGGTTCGGCCGCGGATGGACCTCAGGTGTGATCGCCTTGAAGTTCAGCATCACACGGTCGCGTCCAACGATGGCGAAGAAGTCAGGTCCTTGGCCGTCGCCTCCGCCTTTGTAACGAACGTTGAACCCCAGCTTGGACTGGTAGAACACAATCGTGGCATCCAGGTCGTCGACAATAAAGAAGGGAGTGATACTGTTCAACATAGCAAAACTGCTGCGGATCTCAATATGTCCCTGCTCTTATAGCCTATGCCGAGTGGCTCGTGCAAGCGCGACTAATAGCGCTGGGACGCCGATCTTGTGCGTGATCTTTACACAACAGATGGACCGGCCCGTGCGACGGTGGCAGTTCGTCCCATCGTAGTAGAATCTCAGGCTTCTGTACCGAATTGCGAAATCTATGCACCTGACAGTTCTCGTCATCTTCTTCCAATCCCCTACCACTGCGGTCGGAATGTGCGCAATCGGCGCCGCGGTTCTCCTGATCGGAATATGGGCCGCGAAAGACGACATCGCCCAGGCCCGCGGCATGAATGAAGATAAGATCGTGGCCTTAAGCAATTTGTGTTTCGCTGTCCCGCTGGCGGTCTTTGGCGCATTACATCTCTTCGGTCCGCAATTCGTTAAAGACCTCGTCCCGCGCTACATGCCGGGACGCATGTTCTGGGTATATTTTGTTGGCTGCGCGTTGATTGCCGCGTCGTTGAGCATCGCTACTAAAATTGGCGTGCGCTGGTCCGGCCTGCTGGTGGGCATCATGATGTTCATGTTTGTCGCGATGCTTTATCTCCCCGGCGGACTCCGCCAAATACACGCGCATATTCCATGGACGCGCGCCAGATTTACCTGGATCATCGTTTGCCGCGAGAGTTCGTTCGGTGGCGCCGGCTGGCTTCTTGCAGCAATGGCTAAAAACGGATGGCGCGGGCCAGCCAGGACCACGTTGATTACCGTGGGCCGCATCGCGATTGCGATCGCCGCAATGTTTTTTGGCATTCAGCACTTTCTGCATCCTATGGGACTTCCCGGCGTTCCGCTCCAAAAAGAAATGCCGGCTTGGGTGCCGGCGCGCGTGCTCATTGACTATGTGACCGGAGCAGCCCTTCTTGTTGCCGGAGCAAGCATTCTGCTGAACAGAAAAACGCGGACCGTGGCGGCCTGTGTCGGCGGCTGGATTTTGCTTACGATCCTGATCATTTATATCCCCGTCATGATCGGAGCGTTGTCCGTCCCAGACATCGGAGTGAAGGTAGAAGGGATCAACTACTTTGCTGACACACTGCTGTTTGCCGGAGTCATCCTCGCGGCGGCAAGCGCAGCGCCTAGATCGGATGCGGCAATGCGGGAAAGTGTTCCAACAAAAATGATGCCTTTGCCGCAGGAGCAAAACCTTACCGCGGATCAACACGAATGAGAGCGGATCAGGAACGGTATTTCCGCCTGCTATCCTAGAAGCGTTCTCTTGATCGAAGATCCACCATTCCGCACGCTCCAAAGGAACCCATGGCCGCACTGATTGATGCCATTGACGTCAAGCGCAAAATGTTTTTTGAACTGGACGGCACGCCCTTCCACTGCCTTGACGTTGAAGTGAACACTCCAACAGCCCGCGGCGGCCAGACGCTGGTCCGCATCAAGATGCGTAACCTGCTCACCCGCGCCGTCTTTGACAAAACGTTCAAAGCCAGTGACAAGTTCAAGGAACCCGACCTGGAAATGGTCCCGGCATCTTTCTTATATAGCGATGCGGACGGTTTTTACTTTATGGACCAGGAGAGCTTTGAGACCCTGACGCTCTCACAGGAGATGATTGGCGACGCGCAGGATTTTCTCGGCGAAGGCCTCATCATCCAGGTGCACAAGTTCAATGGTAACCCCATTGGCCTGCAACTGCCTCCGCACGTGGAGCTGACGATTGCCCAAACGGAGCCGGGAGTGCGCGGGGATTCTTCCGGCGGCAATGTAACCAAGCCCGCGACTCTCGAAACCGGGCTGGAAATCCGCGTGCCTCTTTTTATTAAACAGGGTGAGAAGGTCAAGGTGTCCACGGAAACGCGGGAGTTTGTGGCCAGGGCGTGACAGAAAAACCCAATCAAAAGGCGGGCCACACATCCAGAACCTTGGGTTCGAGCAGCGATACAGGAGGCCCGCTGCTGACGCATTTACACACCCTTTGGCATGTCCAGCCGAGCGTTCCTCCAGCGTAGCAGTTGCCCGCGCAGTCTTTCCCGCCTAATATCTGGATCTTGGAACCGGCAGCACAATTCAAAGATGACGTGCATTCATTTGTGGCTTTTTCACATGCTTCTCGTTGCGTGGAACCATCAGCCTGTCCCCAGTGGCCCTGCCGCCCATCGCCGCTGGAAAGCGGAACATCGGAAAGTCCAAGGCGTTGAGCACCCGTATCGGCAGGCACGGCAACGTCCTCTGTTGGATCAAATTCGACTGTCCTCAAACTGACTGTTGTCAACGCAATGGTTCCTGCCGGTTGATCTGATCTCTGCGCGTATTCGCCAGGCACGTAGATTTGAAGCTTCACCTTTGTGTACCCGTCCGGCAGATAACGCACAAAAAATCCGCCAGGATGTGACGACCATCTTCCGCGGGGGATTGTGACGCCATTGTGCTCTGGCGGGCCAGACAGCACAGCCAGCCTCTCTAGTTCAGCAAAGGTAGTATTCGCATTCGCCAACTTCCTCCTGATCTCGGCCTGCGTCTCCAGAAGCTTGCGCGCTTCAGGCGGCGCGGATTCCAGCGCTTTTTCCCATAGCGGTCCTGAAACCAGGCCTAAAGCTCCTCCATCCAGTTCAAGAAGTTCTTTTTTGGTGAGCAGTTTGGCGGCTACTAACTGAAGGGCTGGAGACAAATCCTCAAACCTGGCACGGGCTTCAATGGCCCAGATCAGCGTTTGAACCTGAGACTGCGGTATCTCCCGATGCTGGCCAACGCGGCGCAGGATAGAGTGAATGATTGCGGCTTTCGACCCTTTCAACGGCGCGTATAAATATCCATTGCCACCACTCGGGCCATGGGTCCCGGCGTGAAGACAAAAGCTTTCCACTACCGTTTCATAAGCGCCCGGCTGCAACAGGAAGCTTCCCTGAGGACTGGTGCGCAAGCCAAAAAGCGATTTGTAGGTTTTGGGCGCAAAGTTATCTGGCAGAGTGACTGTTTTGCCGGTATCAGCAAAGCTGGTTGAAATGGGGTCCTCGCCTTTCAGGTTGAAAGGAAGATTAGCCGAATGGCGCCCAAGGGGGTTGTTAGGGATGCTGGGGATCTTAGGAATCTTGATATGGGGTATCTGAGCTCCAGAAGGCACACAAACCGTGCTGATAACAGCCAGAAAGAGGATTACATAAGAGCCGATTTTCATTGCGTTCATGCACTTACCAACAGAGAAGCCTTGCCAAAACACCAAGGAAAAAGACATTCTTCGAGTCCGCCACTCAAATCGCGGCTTCAACTGAACGGTGGCATACTTTCTTAGGAGAACGACCGGGCATTCCCCGAAACCACTTGTCGTATAGTGCAGAAAAGTCTCCCGGCGTTACAGAGAATCTTTCGACTGCACTCAGGGCATCCTCTACGACGGTGATTCCTGCCAGAACAGGGTCTGCAGCTGTTTCACACGCCCCATCGAGAACGCAAAACAAGTTGCGTGCGCGGCGATTCCTCCGGCGGCAACGTGACCAAGCCTGCGACTCTCGAAACCGGGCTGGAAATCCGCGTGCCTCTTTCATCAAACAAGGTGAGAGGGTCAAGGTGTCCACGGAGACGCGGGAGTTTGTGGCCAGGGTGTGAATCAATACAGGACGAGATCGGGTGATCAAGCTATCGGGACATCGGTAATCGAAAAAACAAAATCTTCAACTAGACGCAGCGAATGCTTTTTCAGCAGTAGAAATCGCCTCTATCGTTGCACCCGTCCTATCAGGGAGCGGCGATACGACCGGCATGCCTCCCTTTGTTCCCGATTTGGGAATCGAGAATCGACTTTTCTGCGCAGCATCTTTACACGCCAAACATCTGATGGCTATATTAAATCGATTCAATAAACGGAGAGAACGGCGGCTATCGCCGTAATTTCTCCATCGTGGCCAATCTCGCATGTAATGGGAAAGGCCAGCCCGCACGAACTGATCTGCTCGAAAGGAGTTCCGCTCATGAAATCTGTATTGCCTGCTCTCACAAACAAACGGTCTTCACTCTTGTTGGCGTTGCTTCTCATCAGCACCGCCGCAGTCGCCACGCCGCTTCAGATTTATGGCGCATGGCATTGCGGTAACGATGCCTGTCTATGGGGCACTGTCCGCGACATGACCGATTTTGACGCCAAGAACCATTGGATGATTGACCGGGGTGACGGTTCGCCCTCGGTCAATCTTGTGGTGCTGTCATTTGTTGACCCGCTCAAACTGCTTAATAAGACCAACGACGCTCAAACCGTAAATGGCGTACCGGTGGGAATGAATTCGCAAGTCGTCAGCTACTTTACCAGCCACAATGTGCGCGTCATGTTGTCCATTGGCGGGATTACCTTCGTGAATGACTGGGACACGGCTCTATCTACCAATCCGACGCAATTGGGGCTGAATGCCGCTGCGGTAGCCAAGAGCCTGGGCGTCGGCATTGAGATTGACTACGAAGAAAACACAACTCCCAACCTCACGGGAATGCAGGCCTTCATCAATGCCTATCGCTCACAATTGCCTTATGATGCCACCGGAGCCAGTGCTGCGGCACGTTTGACGATAGACGTTGGAGCGGGTGACCGCTTCTTGATCGACCTGGACCGCAAAGCCACCAGCGATTGGCTCTCTACGGCGAACCCTGTACTCGATTACGCCAATGCACTGGTTCCAAGCAAGCAGCCGCCCAGCGCGTCTTCAGCAGAAGGCAACTGGCAGGAACACGTGGACGGAAAATCGAATTTCGCTCCACCCATCTTGCCGCTGGCGCCGGCCAAGTTTACCGGCAGCCTGTACATTACCAGCGGGCACAATCCGCTTCCCGAGTGCACCAATTTCAGTTCATCGCTGGAAGATTCAACCGGAAGTTACGTGCAAACGGTTGCGCCCAACGGCGCCGGGACAACCGCCGGCATGCTTGGTTACATGTTCTGGGCGGCGGAGTGTCCTTCCACCAGAAACGTTTGTACCACGCCGCCCAATACTTGCCAGGGAGGAGTAGGCACAGGCGCAAAGACTTACAACATTCCTTTGCCAATGCCGCCATTGCGACAACAATAGGGACACGGAGACGTAACATATTGGTTCCCTTCAGTGTACATACACGCTTCGCAGAAGCTGATTTTTGTTTTCAGCTTCTGCGAAAAAGCATGCTCCCATTCACTATCCCGTTAACCGCTTCGGTGAACGAGACGCGTATCATGGCACGAATTGAGGTCTTTCTCTATCCGAATCTCCTGAGCGAAAACGCGCCTTTGGCCAATGCTTGACCGATCTTATTTCATAAATATTAAGAAAAGTTCATTCAAATGATCCAGAGCAGGAATTCCGTTTGCAGAGAGATGTCTGGGGTTTTCGAATAGTCGATAACCTTGTCCTTTCTAAGAACCAAGGTTCCAACTGAAGATCCTATCCATTTTTCGTCGAGCCGCAGCCAAAGCTCAAATGGCAGTCGATACTGGGACAGGCATTAACGAACAATCGCGCCAGCGATCTGTTTTTTCGGGACGCGCTAAAGTCAGAAAAGTCTTGCGCTTACGTTTTATGGCAAGCAGAATATCTCGCAATGCATAATGTGACATTTGTCGTGCTGAAGGCGTGCATGATCCTCGTGGGAATGCTTGTACTCTATATCGGCTTTTTTCTATATGAAGATGAAGAAGGGGTGTTGCAGAATCGGATCACCGAGTTTTCGAAATCCTTGAGAGCAAAGAGCCAAGGGAGTGACTTCCCGTTAGTGAGCGCCGTAGCAGGCTTCGTAAATCGCGCTCTGAATAGATTTCTCGGAAATGCGATGCTCTCTTGGAGAATGCTGTTCTGCTCAGTTAACCTGTCCTTTGCAGGTATCTTTGTCTTGGTCGGTTTCATATGTGCCATCCAACATTACCTAGGGGGCATCGCGTTATCTGGGTCAATTGCTCTAGTCTTTGTGGGAGTAATATTTCTAACTAGCAAGTACCCAAAACCGTGGGTAAATGCATTGGGCTGTATTCCTTCAGCTATTTTTGCATACGGGTGGTTACGGGCGTTCTCGATTATTGGGTTCTGTACACTATTAGTAGGCCTGGGATCAGATATCCTTTTAGTAACAGCGGTTAGAACTTCCCTCCGAATATTGCTTCGTGAATCTACCGCTCTATTATTTGGAATAGCAATATCATTGCAGGTAGCAATCCTGGCCGGCATGTTTTATGTTCCATGGATACTCATTGATTCACGGTTTCTTTGGCGTGCTATGCGCTCTAACCACTACGGGGCTTATACGATACTTACGCAGTTCATGACTGGCTCCTTTATGTTGAATATCTCTACTGGCGTTATGGCGGGCGTGTTTATTCTTATCCTCTTATTTTTGCTCTCGCACAAGATTTTCTGGCCAACCGTGGCGAGACTTTTGTACCCAATCGCGCGTTTTAAGGTTATGCAGAATCGGAAATTTCTGTTTAGTGTGGCCGTCACATGTTTTGCTATGGCGTCGCCCACATTTTCAGAATGGCTAAAAAAAATACCAGCATGGTTCAAATAAGATTGGCACTTAAAGATCGGAGGCAAAGATGAGCCCGCGCGCACCGGACAGAGCCCGCTAAAACATCAGCGGTTCGCTTCCCAACAAAAAATCAGCTGTCCTTCCACAACGCTCAGCGGCGCTGGAGTATCCGTGCAGATTTTTTTGGTGTTTGGTGCAAGTTTGCAGGCGCTTCCATCAGGCGTTTTAATGACGTAAAAAGAACCGGCCCAATTTCCTGCAATTCGGCTCGCGAAGCGCTGGCTTGATCTTCCATCACGCGCTTTCCGGCCGGAGTGGGAGCCATGGTCACCAGTCGCCGGTCGCGATCTTCCCGGACTCGGCGCAGCAAGCCGCCTTCTTCGCAGCGGTCCACCAGCTCGACCATAGTGTTGTGGTTCAACTGCATACGCTCGGCCAATGTTTTGATTGTGGGCCTCTTTCCTTCTGGCAGGCCCTCAATGGCAAGCAGCAGCTGATATTGCTGTGGATGATACCCGTGTGCCCGGGCTTTCTCTTCCATATAGCGGAGGTATCTTCGTATCTGGTAGCGAAATTCGGCCAGCGCCTTGAACTCGACCTGGTTAAGCTTCTTTCGCTTCTTATTGGGAATTTGGTTCCGGTTGGACATCCATCCATCCCTTTCACCACATATTTGCCATGAAGTTCCTTGGAATTACTTTATAGCGCAATAATCAGCCCTCTGCTGAAAACCCATAAGTCACAATCCTTTCGTTCGAGAAAGCAGAGTTCCCGAATTTGATTGACGGTTTGAATGGCCGGTAGTAAGCTGCAACTGGCCATAATATCGTATTGCGATACTACGAGCCGATTTTATAAATTGCAATGAAATGTTTTGACTTAACTAAGACTCGCCTGTTTTTGCGGAGGGAGGACTTCTTCGGACGTTCCTCCCCGCAGGCGATTCCAATCATAAATATGTTTTAAGGGGGAGATGACGTGAGGAACTTAACACAATCCACAATACTTGCGGTAATTTGCACTCTGGTCCTGGCTGGTTGCCGCCACAATGTTACCACTGCAAAAGCTCCGCAGGCTCCGCCTGCGCAAGCCGCTGCGCCCGTGGCCAACCTGACGGTAAATCCTGCAACAGTTGAACGCGGACAATCGGCACTGTTGACCTGGAACACACAGAATGCCGCCACAGTGACCATTGATGGAATCGGCCCGGTAGATTCCACAGGCTCGCGGACGATTACGCCCAACGAAACCACCACCTATCACCTGTCCGCAAAAAGCAGCGCGGGCACGGCTGAAGCAACTGCCAGCCTGAGCGTCCATGCGACCGTAGCCAAGGCGCCGCAGCCCACAGAGGAGGAGTTGTTCGCGCAGAACATCAAAGACATTTTCTTCAATTATGACAACGCGGAAATTAATTCCAATGAGAAATCTGTGCTATCCGGCAACATGGATTTTCTGGCGAAACATAATACGTTGAAAATAGTGATTGAGGGCCATTGCGATGAAAGAGGCTCGGACGAATACAACATGAGCCTTGGCGAGAGCCGCGCGGAACAGGTAAAGGCCGCTCTGCTGCAGGGAGGAATCGGCCCCGACCGGATCAAGATCATCAGTTTCGGCAAAGAAAAGCCGTTCTGCTCGGCGGCGGAAAATGAGACTTGCTGGCAGCAGAATCGCCGCGCACACTTTGTACTTCAACTTCAGAACCGTGCCGCTGCAAATTAAGTCTGGATCAAAAATAGCTTGGACTTAATTGCGGAGCTTGTCCACCCGCGGGTTGCCCCTATCTTTTCGCAGAAGCTGGATCTGATTCAGCTTCTGTGAAAGGCTTCTCGATTTACAGCAGTTCTAGGGTTGCTGTATCCCCGAGTCTCCAATCTCTACCTTCATGAATGTGCCATCCTGAACCGAGCACGATGCTCTGCTTTTTACCATGCTCCGGGTGCGAGGTGAAGGATCTGCTCTGCTGTTCAGGGCAACCCAATCATCCAAGCAAACTTAGATAGCCGACGGTGCAGCGGAGCCGATCCTTCTGCTTCGCAGAGATCGTGTCGAAACACTTTATAGTTCGCGTGGCTCGCTTCAGGATGGCGCGTCGCGGGGGGTGAGACGGATCGCTAACCGCGACGGCCGCAAGGATTGAGCACTCTTCCCTGCTCGCAGAGCCTGTCCCTGAACGACAGCAAGAAAACGGGCTGGCGAATCTTCGGATTGCCAGCCTTCAAGTGTTCTGTTTACCGTCGTGGTGCGAAAATTAGGGTGTAACGGTGAGCGTACCGTTAGAAATTGTCACTGCATAATTGCTGATCTTGCCGGATGCATCAGTCAGAGTGGGAACAATGTCATAGGTTCCCGCTGCGCTGCCGACCGTTGCCTGGCTGTCATGGGTTGCGCTAATGGCATCACCGTTCTTTATCCCTGTGATCGTTCCGGTGAAGGTGGGGTTGGGCTGGCCTGCGGGGCGCGCGGTGTCATCAGCAACAATGCTCAGCGGCGCTGGTGTAACCGTGAGTGTGCCGGTGTTGATGACCACGTTGTAGCCGCTCAGCTTGTTGTCTGGATCCACCAGGGTAACAACAATTGAGTAATCGCCTACCGCGCTGCCAGGATTGGCAACCGTTGTGTAAATTGCCGTGATGTTGTCACCGCTCTTCAGGCCGGCAATGGTTCCGCTGAAATCCGGGTTCGGATCGCCATAGAACCGGCCGGCATTCAACGGGGTTACCACAAGCGTAGCTGTCTGCGCGTGCGCGGCCACTGAACCGGCCAGCATGGCAAACACCAAAGCCGTGACAAACAGGGTGATTGATTTTGAGCGAGTACTCCTGCCGGTTGACAGGAGTGTGGTGGTAGAGTTCTTCAGGGTGTTCATGTTCTTATTTGTTCTCCCGAATGTCTCAGATGAGACGACAACACGCGATTCTTCACGGCGAACCATGAGGGACCACGTTTCCTGCCTGGCCCGAACGGAAGCCCGGCACGAAATTGTTGTAGGGATTTTGAGCCCGGAAGGAATAGCGCTTCTCTGGTCCCCTTGATGTTGCCTGTCGCCACGCCGATCATGCGCTGGCTGGCGCAATAACACCAATGCACTTCAAAAAACTTTTTGCAGCGGCGGAGCCCGGAGAGATGATGCCTCTAGCCTTGGAAAATCGTGAAGAGAATAGCACGCGTGCCAGCAAATTAAACAGAAACTTAACTTAAAATAACATTAAAATTTCTAAGAAATCACGGCTGAAAAAAGAGGGGCTGTTTGGAGGAAAAACCAGCTTTTCTGATGATGGAACCTGCATTTGCCGTTTAATTTGTGAGATGGACTCAGGATGCGTAGCAACCAGTCTTTTGACCATCGGCCCAAAGCGAATCTCGATGTAATCAGGCCACCTTCGACACCTTGACTCGATGCGTACGGACCGCTTTTTGTAATTGCTCGTAGTCACGCTCATTTTGTTCGGCATACGCAAAAGCGAATTTTGTCATGGCGTCGTCGAGGGCCTCGCTTTTGCCGGCGTATCCGGCGATTGCGGCTGCATCACCAGACTTCGCATGGGCGAGGGCCAGGGCCCAGCCGCATAGTGCGCAGTAGTCCCGAATACCCTCTACCCTCGAGGACTTGGGATCGAACTCATAACCGCCCTTCATGTCACGCAACTGACGTGTGTAAAAGTTGATCCCTTCCACCGTTCCCCAGCCCAGCAGGATATCAGGGGCGCCCTGAATCAAGCGTTGGCCGCTGACCACGCGGAAACCCTGGTTCTCAAACAACGGAGCCTTGAGGTAACGCGCAAGTACTGAAGGTTGAGCTTCCTTGATTTGCAGAAAGAGTGGATCGCGGTCGTCCAAACCTTGCATGAAGACGACCCAGCACCGAGTACCCACGCTGCCAACGCCCACGACTTTTCTAGCGACATCGATAATCTGGTACCGGGAAATCAGGGCTCTCCGGTCCGGAGACAGAGAAGCAAGATATTGCTCAAGAAAAGCTCCTAGCGCTTTTTTGATTGGTGTTCCGTGTTGCGTGCGCGATTCCCGTACCACGAACGGGGCTGACTCGACAATCCGCTGCTTGTTATCGACCAAGTCCGTCATTTTTTCGAGGACCTGCAAATGAGTGCCCTTCTTTGCCTTGGCGAGATATTTCTCCAGCCGCCGGCGCAAATTCCCGGCAACTGCTGTGAACAAATCGTTTTCCTTGATCGTGGCATACCATGTAGCCAGGTATCCGGTCTCGGCGTATTCACGAATATGCTGCCGATATGCACTTACGACTGCACGACTGAACGATTCGCAACTCTCGCGATCAGCCCCGACAAAACGGCCTGCCACAACCGCGCTCGCCACCAGCCGTTTCAGGTCCCATTCCCATGGGCCTGGGATCGTCTCATCGAAATCGTTGATGCCAAAGACCAGATTGCGTTCGGCAGAGGCAAAGAGGCCGAAGTTGGCCACATGCATATCACCACAGGCCTGGACAAAAATGCCCGTGACTGGAGATGGGCTCAGGTCCTGCGCCATGAGGGCTGCACCCCCGCGCAGGAACGCGAAGGGCGAGGCAAGCATGCGTGCGTAGCGCACGGGAACCAGTTGGGGAAGTCGCGTCCTTGCTTGCTCTTGGAGAATTGCCACCGGATCTCTACGTTTTTCCGGAGGAACATAGTCCGCAAGGCTGGCTCGGGGAATATTCGCCCGTAAGGCCTTGCCCTTCTGCATTATTTCAGTGACAGATGGGTGGGCGGACGTGAAATGATCGACGATTTTCGCGGCCTTGCTGACCAACCGCAACGATCTTTCTGCGTTGTGCGCTGTTGCCATGATTTCTTTTACCCCTTCAATTGCTCAGGCGATCATCTTTTGATTACCAGTCCCCTCAAAGGTATGATTCTCTCGGCCATTCGGCGGGCCATGGCGTTGGCGATCTAAAATGAAACCTCAAGCCCGGCGATTGCTCCTTTTTGAGTTAAATTGAGGCCGACCCGGTTATTCTCCGTGTTGACGTTGAGTCTCGAAGCCAGCGCGTAGCCACCCCGCACGCTCAGGTGCTTCGCCAAGCTCACGCCCAGAGTGTCGAAAGTGGAGACAAAGTTTCCGTACCCGAACAAATACATTCCCAGCACATTTGCAGTTACAAAAAGTCGGCTGGAGTGTGGAAGCAGGTAGAGGCGAAGGTCCGGTCCGGCAATCGGAATCGGCGCGCGCAATGAACCTTTGGAGGTCGTTGCTGCATGGAACACCCCATTGCTGACTTGCGCTGCAGTGCTCAGCGTCCCGCTGATGTTGAACAGGTCGAACTGTAAGACCACCCCGAGATGCCCGCGCTTTCGCCTGATAAAGTCGTACTGGTAACCGGCCGCCAAAGCCAGAACTCTGAGGTTCCCCACCGCACTCAATCCAGCATCGAAGGTCTGGCCCTGAAACATAACGCTGCGGTTCAGTATGATCTTTCTGCTTCGTTCGAACGGACTGGCAGAGAAGAAGAGGTGGTTTTTCCTGGTGAATTTCCAGTCTAGTTTGCCGGCGAAGGTGGCATACGAGCCAAGAGCAAGGTCCCTTTGAAAATCAAAAGATCCGTTGTGGCGGGCGGCCTCCAGACTGCCTGTAGGATGAGCGTCAAACCAAAAAGCATCCACTTGGATCGTGTAGGAGTTGTAATCTTCCTTTTTATCGTCAGCATAGAGCTGAACCGCGAAGATCACGAACAACACTGCACAACAAAACTTCAGGCGGGCACGCGCCCTCACTTGATAGCTTCCGACATCCATATTGATACCTCACCTTTTTCCGGACTTGTTCGCTGTGTCTGCCGGCTACAGTCTCGATCCGCCTTTTGCGAGAGTGCGCCCTGCGATCACTCACGGCTCACTTGAAGCTGTACGTTGCTCCCAGAAGCGGTCCGGACGTGACCACGTTGTAAACGCCTCCATTCCTGCGGTAATCAATCAGCATGTAGCGATAACCCGCCAGCAGCTTCCAGCGCTTGCCCGTCTTGTAGTTGAGCCCGGCGAAAAACTGGTAGTCCAGGTCCGCCGACAGGCCCCAGCCGCCTACGTCGCCGCCCGCTTCCACTGACGCTTTCTCTGACTTTCCCAGCGGAAGTTGCACCCGCCCGCCTGTCACAAAATCCGCCCAGTTCTGTGAGGCGCTGGCATCGATCCCCGGCGGATTGAGCTTGAAGCGCTGGCCCAGATGCCAGTAGCGGACGCCCAGATTGACGTCGCCCTTCAAATATTCGCCATCGATCAAGCGATACCCGATCTTTGAAGTCCATATCACCTCGCTGATCCGCACATCGGCAGATGCTGTGGACACATCGGAAATTGGCACGGATTTCGCATCTCCCAGCTTCATCCACATCAGGTCGCCATTCAGCAGCCATCGGTCGGAGCGTGCCTCGGCCTCTCCCATCAGCCCGAATTTGAAATCCGAGAGCAGGTCTCCGGCGCTTGCGTGCATGCTGGCGCTGTGGCCGCCCACGCTGGTCAAGCCGTGTATGCCGCCAAACCAGAGATAGCTTGTCAGATCAACATGCAACCCTTCGCCATCAGTTGCTGGGGCAGTAGTCTGCTGCGATCGTGACTCACCCGTTTGCTCCTGCGCTGCCGCCCATGAGCAAACGCACAGAGCCAGAATCGTCGACAAAATTGCAGTCAATAACGTTCGCGAGAAATTCACTTGCTTCAATCCTTTCGCAGAAAGATGCCGCTCTTGAAGAAATGAACGCAGCATTTCGCTCACTGCCCTGTCTTCGCAGCCATTGCCTTTTCAATCTGTGCTTTCACAGTTTCCAGATTGAAGCTCGCGCGTTCACCAGCGAAATCTCCTCGAGGTGTCTCAGTTACTACTTGCATTGGGGCTCTCCAACTTTTTCATCGCCTGATCGACTGCCTTCTTCATGCTTAACGTGTCTGCGCCCTGGCTGGGCGGGAACTCCTCCAGGCTTTTTAGATGAGCCGCCAGAAATGGTCCCGCAGCGGTTGGTGCCCATAACTTGTGGGCCAAGAACATCCTTCCGATATAGCCGTATTCCTCCGAGTCAGGTGTCATCTTCTCCATCGGATCCATGAGCAGGTTCACGACGTAGGGAACACTGGGATAGCTTTTCGGATCAAACCAGTTGTTGTGCATCTTGACGCCGATGTGCATTTTCCAGCCATCTACACGCAAGGCCATCAAATCCGTCTCGTCGTAATAGAAGATTTCGCGGCGCGCAGACTTGTCGGTTTTGCCGGTCCAAAGGTCAAGATTGTTGTAGCCGTCGAGGTGGACCTTGTATGTCGTATCGCCCATCTTGTACCCAGTAAGGAGGTCTTGTTTGAGATTGGGGAGACCCGCGGCAGCAGCCAGAGTGACAAACAGATCTTCGTGACTTTGAATGCCGTTGGAGACCCTGCCTGCGGGAATGTGGCCAGACCAGGAAATCATGCAGGGAACGCGGACGCCACCTTCCCAAGTGGTTCCTTTTTCACCGCGAAATGGCGCATAACCGCCGTCAGGCCAGTACATCAGTTCGTTCCCGTTGTCGGTTGAGTAGATGACAATGGTGTTGTCGGCTATGCCGAGTTCCTTGAGTTTGTTCAGGAGCTCCCCAACTTGCTCGTCGTGCTCAATCATCCGCGCGCGAACCACATCTTCTTCGGCACGTCCTTCGTTCACCGCCATCTGCACATACTTTGGATTGGGATGAGACCACACATGGATAGCTGTCGAGTTGAACCATAGAAAGAAAGGCTTTCCACTCTTCCCAGTCTTGTCCAGCCACTTCATGGTTTCAGCCAACACTTCGGCGTCAAAGGTTTCCATGCGCTTGCGAGTGAGCGCACCCGTGTCTTCAATCTTCTGCCGGCCGACACGGCCAAACTTAGGATCGGTGGCAGGATCGTCGACATTTGTGGCCCAAGTGTGCAGCACGCCCCGAGGACCGAATTTCTGCTTATAGGCCGGAACCTTCTGTCCCGGATAGTCGAGCTCTTCCGGTTCTTCTTCGGCATTCAAGTGATAAAGGTTGCCAAACCACTCGTCGAAGCCGTGAACAGTGGGCAAAAACTCATTGCGGTCGCCCAGATGGTTTTTGCCGAACTGCGCCGTAGCATATCCTTGAGCCTTGAGCACTTCGGCGAGGGTGGGATCCGATTTCTGAATGCCTCGCTTGGATCCTGGGATACCTACTGTCGTCATGCCTGTACGGATAGGCATTTGTCCCATGATGAAAGCCGCGCGGCCCGCGGTACAACTCGGTTGCCCATACTGATCAGTAAAGAGAACCCCGTTCTTCGCAATACTGTCTATGTTCGGGGTCCAGCCCATGAGTCCGTGGTTATACGCGCTGACGTTCCAATATCCGATGTCGTCGCCGAAGATGACCAGAATGTTCGGCTGCTTCGCCTGTTTCGTCTGTGGCGCCCGGCTCACTGCCCGATCGACTGCAACCAGTGCCAATATCATTGCCAACGCGATCGAAAACTTCTTCATGGCTTCACTCCTTGACTGAAACTCTTTGCTCGAAGTTGAGGGATTGTGTCCCGCACGCACCGAAAGCCTAGATGATTGCTGCCGCTTGAAATCTCTTCTTTGCCGCGGCTGCCCACCAGATAGCGGCTGCAATACTGGCTGGTGCATAGAAACGACCCGCCGCGCAGCACGCGCTTGGGTTGCGCCGGGTTCCTGGGCTCGGTGGGATCGTAAGCGGATTCGGGCCCTTGAGGATTGCGCGCTACCCCGCTGTTTGCCGCTAGTTGCTCGTAGTAGTCCGGGCGATACCAGTCACTGGTCCATTGCCAGACATTTCCCGCCATGTCGAACAGCTCGTATCCATTGGCGGGAAACTGCGCCACAGGCGCGACGCCGGCAAATCCGTCTTTCCCCTCATCCTCAAGTGGAAACTGCCCCTGGTGTGTGTTCCCCATCCAGTGGCCCTGCGGACGAAATTCATTCCCCCAGGCATACAAATTGCCTGTGAGACCGCCGCGCGCAGCGAACTCCCATTCCGCTTCGGTGGGCAGGCGCTTGCCCGCCCACTTCGCATAAGCTTGCGCGTCTTCATAAGCAATGTGCACGACCGGAAATTTCTCCTTGCCCTTGATGTCGCTGCCCGGCCCCAGCGGATGCTGCCAGTTCGCGCCGTGGACATATCGCCACCACTGATATGAATTGTCCAGAGAGACAGCATGATTGGGCGGCGTGAAGACAATCGAGCCCGCCACAAGGTTTTCCGGCGGAGCGCCGGGAAAATCTTCGGCTCGCGGCTTGCGTTCAGCAACCGTGACATAGCCGGCCGCTTTAACGAACTCAGCAAACTCGGCGTTCGTGACGTCAATCTTGTCCATGAAGAACCCATCGACGTATACGCGATGAATCGGCCTTGCATCGACCGTGGACTTCATTCCTACTTCGTCCGTATTGGGTGGACCATTGGCATTGGGTGGAGCATTGGCCCCCATGGAAAACTCGCCACCGGGAATCCACACCATTCCCTGGGGCGCCGCAGGTATAGCGCGACCGCTGTTGGCTCGGGTTGGCTCGAATTTCTCGGTCTGACGAAGACTGGTGCTCTTGGTTTCGGCGCGGGTCGGCCCAGAAGGATCAAAGAGCTGGAAGGCACTCGCGATCACCAGGACCGCAGCCACCGCAACAGCTATGGCGAGTCCGACGCTCGTGCATGCCTTACGGCGTAATGCAGCCTTGGTCCTGCTCTTCCTATTAATGTTAATGCTGGAGTTTCTGCTTACGAATCTTCTGCCCTTGTATTCCATTCAGGCCCCAACTTCTTTTTGGTTAAGGCTGTTTGACCAGCGCCTTATTTAACTCACGCCAGGCTGATTACAATCGTCTGGCTTTGAGTAGGATTGCCCGTGCCAAACTCCAGCTCGTAGGCAAACCAGTAGGCCACATGATTCGCTAGCAATTTATAAAACTAGGAGAAGTGATGAAAACTGGCAGAACTGTCAGCGTCGGAAGAGCCCAGATCGGGCGGTTGGGTGACAACAGTCACGCTTATTCCTCTATCGCGAATCGCCTGATCTTACGCTACAACCTTGAGCAATAACTTCAAAAGCTCCCTGAGCGGCATTACTGTCAGCAAGAGAGGGGCCATAGGAACGATGCTTGCCACAACAAGATGAATGAGCGGAAATTATTGCTCCGTAAACCACATCATGATGACTGTCGTAAGTGACAGGGGACACGATCCAGAATTTGACCTACTATTTCGCGAGACAATCTAGCGCAGTGCAAGAGTGCCGCTAATCCTGGGAGACTTGGCTCGCTAAGAATGCACCGGTCGCCGCGGTGACGGATCACGAACAGATACTTGCTCGCGGCAAACTGAAAGCCCTGATCAGGCGCTTGTGGCCTCGGAGGAACTTGTGGATTCGACACAATAGGCTGTTTAGCACTTCGCACAGTCGACGTATCACGCTCTTCGATCCGGAAATGTTTTGCGAGGTATAACGATGATCCCCCTGGAAAAATCTTTCTCAAGTGCGAATAGTCCCTCTTCAACCCCTAACTCAATCACGTCAGAGATAGCATGGGCGTCTCCGAAAACAATTGCTCGGTGCGCTGCACTTATCGCAGCTGTGGGCATTACGCTTTGCATCCCCATGGGAACCCGCGTGCTTGCCAAGACCGGACAGACGGCGAGTGAGAAAAAGGCGACAGAAATCGATCCGGAGGCCATGGACGCCCTCAAGAAGATGGGAACCTACCTTCGCGGCGTTAAGGCATTTCAAGTCGACACCGAGACTACGCACGACGACGTTCTCGACGACGGACAAATCATCACAGACAGTAGATCGAGCACTCTACTGGCAGTGCGTCCCAACCTTCTTCGCGTAGAACAAAAGAGCGACGATAAAGACGTCTTCCTCTTCTACGACGGAAAAAACTTTACCGTCTACGGAAAGCTCGTCAACTATTACGCGACTGTTCCAGCCCCACCCACGATCTCCGAGTTGGTAGATAAGGTCGTTAGCGAGTACGGTATCGAAATTCCATTAGTGGATCTCTTTAGGTGGGGAACCGACCAGTCCACAATCAACAAGATCACGTCCGCAATAGACCTTGGTCCCAGTACAGTCCAGGGCATAACCTGCAAACATTATGCCTTCCGCCAAGAAGGCCTCGACTGGCAGATCTGGATCCAGTTGGGAGACTACCCACTCCCACGAAAGTTCGTAATCCGGACTCTTACTGACGATGCCAGGCCGCAGCACACTTCCACACTCGTCTGGAACTTGGCGCCTTCCTACAATGAAGCAGCCTTCAGCTTCGACCCGCCTGCCGATGCCAAGCGCATTCCTTTCAAAAACCTCAATGACGGAAGCACCAAGAAATCTAATCAGTAAAGGAGACCTATGAAGCGATCCAATCTATTCCTTCGCCTTTTCGTCATCGCCGCTCTGTTGTTCAGCACTGCTCTCTCAGCGCAGAGACGTGGTGGGGGAAGCAACGTCGGAGGCAATCGCAACGTGCGCAGCAGCGCGAACAGCAGCGTCAACCGCAACACCAACGTCAACCGCAACGTCAACGTCAATCAGAACGTCAACGTCAACCGCAATGTTAACGTGAACACTAACTACCACGGCGGTTACGGAGGCGGATGCTGCTACCACCCGGTTGCAACCGCTGCCGCAGTCACAGCCACAGCCATGGTTACGGCGGCTGTTATTGGATCAGTGGTATCTAAACCCCCGGCAGGATGTGTCACCACCGTCGTCAACGGGCTCGCCTACCAGCAATGCGGCAGCAACTGGTATCAACCTCAAATGTCTGGAACAACGACAACCTACGTTGTGGTCAACGCGCCAAAATGACCCCGACTTGAACTTCAATCGCCAAGATAGCCTTGCACTACGTTATTGGCCGGCTTGACGACGATCTGAAACCTTTCGCAGGTTGGAGCGCTGCATTCGCCTCGGGGCACGGCAGTCGACCGAACCCTTCTACCACTTCAATGCTAGGCAGCAGAAAATACCGAAGGAACTGCCAGCGTCGGAAGACTTGTCTCTACTCACAGCCCAGATGGGACGGGTGGGCCTAATTGATCTTGTTGTCGTGCACCCAGTTCGAATCGGATTAGAGTTGGATTGCAAACACCCGCACAAAGCAAAACCGCCTGCCTTGCGGCAGGCGGCTGTAAGACAAACACGAAGAAGCGTTAGCCGGCTTTTTCCATCGCCGGCAACGAGACGTCGCGGCGCTCCACCATTTCTTTTGTGACTTCAAATTCTTTGACGCGTTTCTGGCTGGGCAGGTGATACATCAGGTCCAGCATCAGCTCTTCCAGGATCATACGCAGGCCGCGAGCGCCAACCTTGCGGGCCATGGCTTCACGCGCGATGGCAGCCAGCGATCCATCAGAGAAGCGCAGCTTCACATTCTCAAATTCAAACATGCGCTGGTACTGCTTGACGATGGCATTGCGCGGGCGGGTCAGGATTTCTATCAGCGCAGCTTCATCGAGATCATTCAAGATGCCCACCACAGGCAGGCGGCCGACGAACTCAGGAATCAGGCCGAAGCGAACCAGGTCCTGGGGCTCGGCTTTTTGCAGCAACTCAGTGTCACGCTTGCTGGCTTCAGTAAACTCTTTTTCTTTCTGCTCACTGGTGCGGAAGCCCATGGACTTCTTGCCGATGCGCCGGGCGACAATCTTTTCCAGGCCGACAAAAGCGCCGCCGCAGATGAAGAGAATGTTGGTGGTATCAACGGGCGTAAATTCCTGGTGCGGATGCTTGCGCCCGCCCTGCGGAGGAACGTTGGCAACGGTGCCTTCAAGGATCTTGAGCAGCGCCTGCTGCACGCCTTCACCGCTCACGTCGCGCGTGATGGAAGGATTTTCATCCTTGCGGCCAATCTTGTCGATCTCGTCGATATAGATGATGCCGGTCTGCGCGCGGCCTACGTCGCCATCAGCGGCCTGCAGCAGCTTGAGCACGATGTTCTCAACGTCCTCGCCAACATAGCCGGCTTCAGTGAGCGTGGTAGCATCCACGATCGCAAAAGGCACATCCAGCATGCGAGCCAAAGTCTGTGCTAGCAGCGTTTTGCCGGTGCCGGTCGGGCCGATGAGCATGATGTTGGATTTTGTCAGCTCCACTTCGCCGGACTTGGTGCGATTCATGTGGATCCGCTTGTAGTGGTTATAGACCGCGACGGAAAGCTTTTTCTTGGTCTGGTCCTGCCCAATGACGTACTCATCCAGAAAGGTTTTGACCTCTTGCGGCTTAGGCAGATGGTTGGGAGCGGCGGCGGCATGCGATTCCGTGCGGTCGTCTTCCAGAATGGAGTTGCAGACGGCAACGCACTCATCGCAAATGTAAGCCCGGGGATAGTCGCTGGGTGACGAGATGAGCTTGGCAACGGCGTCCTGCGATTTATGGCAGAACGAGCAACGAAGGGTTTCTTCGGGCGTCCTCGGCTTCACAATCTTGCTCCTTGGTTCAGTCGGGCCTTGTATCTGGCCAGCGGCCCATCTGACCTCACTGCTTTTACATTACTTATGCTTATAAATAATGTCGTCAATAATTCCGTATTCTTTGGATTGCTGTGCATTCATTATAAAGTCACGCTCAACGTCTTTTTCCACCTTTTCCAGCTTTTGCCCGGAATGCTTGGCAATGAGCTGGCTGGTGATTTCGCGCATCCGCAGAATCTCTCTAGCATGTATATCAATATCCGTGGCTTGGCCGCTAAGGCCAGACATCAAGGGTTGATGAATAAGAATCCTAGAAGTGGGTAGGGCGAAACGCTTATTAGGGGCACCAGCGCAAAGTAACAAGGCCGCCATGCTGGCCGCCTGCCCGCAGCAGATCGTCATCACGTCCGGACGCACGAACTGCATGGTGTCATAAATCGCCATGCCCGCCGTAATCGATCCGCCGGGGGAGTTGATGTAAAGCTGGATGTCCTTTTCCGGGTCTTCCGCCTCAAGGAATAGCAGCTGCGCGATGACCAGGTTGGCGATAGTGTCATCGATCGGCGTGCCAATAAAAATGATGTTGTCGCGCAGCAACCGCGAATAGATGTCATAAGCCCGTTCTCCGCGGCTGGTCTGCTCTACTACCATTGGTACGAGTGCCATAAGATCGCTTTATCCTTCCGTCACAAAACTGGGCTTGCCCAGCAAAAACTAATTTGAGTTCGAATACAGCAAGTTTAACGCTTTTTCGCTTCGCATGCGGTCGCGTAAACGCTCCACAGCATTATCTTCCGTGAGACGCTTTCTCACTTCCTCAACCGGCTGCTGCATCTGCGCCGCCATGGCTTCAATTTCTCGCTCCAGCTCCTGATCGCTCACCTGGATATTTTCCTTGATGGCGATCTTAGCCAGCAGCACGCTCGACTTCACTTCCTTGGTTGCGAATTCTTCCTGCCCGGCGCGCAGGCGACCAAAATCCATGCGACGCATATCTTCCGTCTTCATGCCCTGCGCCGCCAGCGCCCGCAAACCGCGCTCCAACCGAAGATCAATCTGGTGCTCCACCATGGACCGCGGCACAGGAAAATCATGCTTGGCCACAAGCTCTTCAATCAGTTTGTCTTTGGCTTCATGCTCAGTTTTGTGCTTCAGCTCGGCTTCCATATTTTCGCGGAAGCGCTGCTTCAGGTCGCCAATGTTCTGGAAATCAGGGCTTAGCTCTTTGGCAAAATCGTCGTTCAGCTCCGGCAATGTCTTTTTCTTGATGGCGTTGACCTTTACTTTGTAATCAAAAACCATGCCGGCCAGCCGCTTGTCATAAAAATCTTCAGGATAAGACACTTCAAAGCTGCGCTCTTCGCCCGCCTTGGCGCCAGCAAGGTTCTTGGTAAATTCCGGGATGGTATTGGCCCCGCCAATCTCGACCAGAACTTCTTCCATCTGCACCGGCTGCGCATCTTTCTGCTCTGGATTTTCCGCGGCAGCATCTTTTGCTTCACCGGCTTCGGCGTCCGCAGCCTTTGCTTCAGCGGGCTTTACTTCATCACTGCCGGCATCGGGTTCGTCGTCGGCAAAGTTTTTGGCGCGAGCCTCGAACGACACCTGGACGAACTCGCCTTTCTCTGCGCCGCGCTCTTCGTCCACGGGATCGAAACTGGCCTGCTTTTCCTGTAACAGGGCTAACTCGCGATCAACCTGCTCGTCGGTGACCGTCACGTCCGGCTTTTCAACTTTGATGGCTTTGTAGTCGCCCAGCTCAAATTCCGGCAACACTTCAAACACGGCCTTGAACTTGATGGGTTCGCCTGGCGTAAATTCCAGTCCATATATATGAGGTTGAGAGACAGGGCGGAACCCGCCTTTGACCACGGCTTCACGGAAATATTGGGGCACCAGGTGCTCTACAACGTCACTGGTGATTTCGCTGGAAAAGCGGTTGCGCACCATGCTGGCCGGGACCTTGCCCTTGCGGAATCCCGGTATCCGGGCCTGCTTGGAATACTGCTGCACCAGCGTTTCCTGGTGCTTGGCCACTACGTCGGCGGGGATTTCTACGCTGATCTCGCGCTTGCAAGCCGGATCCATGGGCGGAGGCCCTGAGGGGTGGGTATGCCCCGGCTCTCCATGATCGTGCCCGGCATGCTCGCCCTGGCTTTCAAGTGCCTGCGCTTCAGTGGTTTGGCCCTCTTCCGGCTGTTGCCCGGAGGAAGGGTTCTCAGGAGTATCGAGTGCGTTGCGTTCGGCTGCGTTATCCAAGTGATTTCCTTATCCAGTGCCGCTGGTGCTGCTGACGAAAGACACGGAAAAAATGGGGATTTCCGGCACATACCCCAAACAATCAGTTTAAGAGACGTTGCGATAGGGGTCAAATGGGGGAAGCTTATGGAGGAGGATACTGAAGTCATTTAGAGATGTCGGCGATCCCTGCCCCTTCCTATCACATCCTGATTTTTGCTGTCTCCTGTCTTCGCGCCTCCGTGGTACGTTTTGTTTCCCGATCACGGCGATGTCGGCGATCACGTGCGATCACGCCGATTTTCACCCCTCCCCTCCTACCCCATCCCAGATTGGCGCAGCTTTCCGCGACATCATCCCAGCTCATCCCAGATTGGATCTCGATTGGCGTAGACTTCAGGGTTCCCACCGAAGGGTTTCCCACCGACTCGGGAAGCGTCTTTCCAATCCCTCCATTCAGATCGGTGTCCTCAGTGCTACGCTGCCCGGTTTTGATCCGCGCTCATCCACGTTAATCTGCGGTAAAGGTTTTTTTCTCTTTCGTGTTTCTTCGTGTTCTTTGTGGTTAAAAATTCTCCTTTTTTGATTTGAACGAAATGGCCCAATGTAGCGCACTTTTGTAGAGCGAATCAATTGCGAAATTGGTCAATCCACCACTTGGGATTCGGCCATCTTGACAAAACCACCCCCGCAGAAACAATTCATTTGTGTCCTCGTAAGAAAAACCCCAAGGGACAATTTCTATATCCCGCTAGGCTAGAGAGTTGAAGTTTCGGAAAGGCTGAGCCAATGGCAAAGGGTAGTTTGGCTTGCGTAGATCGCATCCACGGGGAGGAACCACAACCGGCTATCCGGATGGGCTATCAGTTTCAGATGCGCGCCATTCATCCGGCATTAACAATTTCACTCTCGACACATTTACTTGTTCGTCTCATTTGTCTCGCAACAGATAAATTTTTACTTAACCTTGCTTAGCAACAGCATCTCAGGCCAGAGCTGCTGCATCTTTCAAAACAACAGCGCCCCTGAAACTTTTCCCCTGGAGTGAGCGCAATACGAAGCGAAGGATTCGCCCGTTCCCCACGGACCGTCGTTTGCTGAGGAAGCCACTTCAATGAAATTGCCCGTTGCCGCCACTCTTCGATTCACGTTTCGACTTTTGTCCACCGCATTGCTTCATCGCCGAAGCGCTGCGATTACCCTTGCCGCCGCGGCGGCCGTGCTTGCCCTTGCCGGTTGCGGAGGCGTGAGCGCGAATACCACATCGCCAACGCCCTCGCCGTCGCCGACCCCAAACAGCGGGCCGTCGCCAACGCCCACTCCGGTCGCACCCAGTTCCGTCAACATCCCCACCTGGCACATGGACAATGGCCGGTCAGGTCTGAACAGCAATGAAACGCAGCTCACGCCTGCCAATGTGAATGCGGCAGGTTTCGGAAAACTATTTTCTTACGCGGTGGATGGGTATTCCTACGCGCAACCGCTCTATATATCAAACCTGCGGATCAATGGCTCCAGCCATAATGTGGTTTTTGTAGCCACGGAAATGGCCAGCGTCTATGCCTTTGACGCAGACAATTTCGGTGACGGCAGCCCTCTGTGGAAGACCTCGCTGCTGCAACCCGGTGACGTCCCGCAGCCCGGAGGAAATCCGCAGCCAGCCCAGGGCCTGACTTCAACGCCGGTCATCGACACCGGCTCCAACACAATGTATCTGGTGACGGCGCAGAAGTCTTCCACTGGCGCTTTCTCTTTTCGAATACACGCGCTCGACATCACTACCGGACAGGAACATGCCAACAGTCCGGCGGCAATCCACGCGTCTGTGCCGGGAACAAACTCTGAGGCCGTGAATGGGACCATCACGCTGAACAATGGTTGTCTCCAGCGGGCCGCGCTGTTGCTCTCGCGCGGCACTCTGTACATTGGTTTTTCCGCATGCCCCACGGGCTGGCTGCTCTCGTATGACGCAGCTTCACTCACCCAGATCGCGGTGTTGAACATGAGCCCGAACGTGGATGGCTACGGACAATTTGGCGGCGCCGGCGGCGTATGGATGGGCGGCGGAGGCCCTGCGGCCGACGATCAGGGAAACGTGTATATTTCTACCGGAAACGGCTTCTATGATGACGGGCCCGAGTGGGGAGACTCCATCCTGAAAGTCGATTCGCAGCTTCACATCAATGACCACTTTACGCCCTTTGATTGGTCCTTTTTACAGTGCAGAGATCTCGACGTTTCCGCCGGCGGCATCATGCTGGTGCCGGGACAATCGCAACTGGTGGGCGGCGGCAAGGCAGGAAAGATGTATCTCGTCAACACAACAAACATGGGCCAGATTCAGGCGAACGATGCCGGCGCTGCTCAGACTCTTTTCTTCAGTCCCGGCGCAACTTCACAGACCTGCGTAACCAACAAAGGTGAAACCGTAACAGGCGATAAGGGGACAACCAGTTTTTACGGCACGGCGGCCTGGTTCAACGGATCGCTTTTTGTTGGCAACGATCCCGGCCCGGTCAAACAATTTATTCTGAACTCCGGACACCTTACGCCCGGCTCCACAACCGCTGAACAGATTTCCCCTTTCAGCTACGGCACCACGCCTTTTGTGTCTTCGAACGGCACATCGGACGGCATTGTTTGGGTGCTCGACCACGTCCATCCCATTCAGGACCCGGTGGCCTCGCCCGCAGCCGCCGTCCTGCGCGCTTACGACGCTGCCAACATCAATCACTTGCTCTACTCCAGCGCGCAAAATGGCGCAGACACGCCCGGCTTCGGCATTAAGTTCACTGAACCCATCGTGGCCAACGGCAAAGTGTTCATCGCCACCGCGCATGATTCCTTGACTGCAGCTTCGCCGCAAGGCGAACTGGATGTCTATGGACTCAAGCACTAAAGCAAAGCACTCCCCCCGCTGGGCCCGTGGCAACGCGGGCCCGTTTTTTCTTAAGCCAACGGGACAAACATCGGGTGATCTGATGATCGGGTGATCGCTGTGATTGGAAAGGCAAAACCTACCACGGAGGCGCGGAGATACGGAGAACAGCTAAGATCGGGAAAGATGAGAACTCAATTATCATCCCGCCCGTTCGCGCGCTGCTCTATCGAATGTGGGCTTGGCTGCGGCAAGGAAGTACAGCAATACCAGGCAGAAAACAACGCCGCCGATAGCGCCAACGAGAAAAAAAGGCATCATGTCAGTCTGGAATGGACTGGATTGTGCAGATCGCATCCAGGGGAACATGGATTGCTGTAAATCAAAGAGTTTTTGCAGACGTGCGTTCCTGCCTGGAGCAAAGTAAAAGACGGCAGCGTTCAACAGACCAAAGATAAAATACCCGATCCCGATCAGCCGCCCAACTGGTTTCATTTTTAGAAGGGCAATTCCAACATAAACATTCAGCGCGCCGGAAATCAGCATGAACACAAATGACCGCCAGCCAGTCAATATAGTGAGAAACAAGACGAGGGGAGGATGTATGAAAAAAGTGAGGGGAATAAATAAACAACTCACCAGCATAAACCAGGCGATGATGGAGATGCTGAGAGGACGGGCGGTGCGCGTGGACGCCACAATGGGCAGAGTTGGATCCGCGGTAGAAGTGAGGTCTGCAGGAGTAGCCAGCCTTGGCGGAGGAGGCGTCGCGGAGTAAGGCATATCGACTTGTGTCGGGTATGGCAACGGATATGCCTGCGGCAGGAATTGCGCTTTTACGCTTGCGCGATTGCAAAAAACGATCCACCAGACTCCGACGCCAATTTCAGCCAACGCAAACACTGCAGCGACCGCGCCGATCACAACAAACATTTTAGGATCCAGGCCATTACCGGGAGGCGGTTTGAGAAAGAAGACCATCGACGTGAGCATTCCGAAAGCGCCAAACACAATTAAGAGAATTGAGATCACGATGGTGGAAATACGCGACCAATTTTTTAAGTGCAACAATCCAATGGCGGTAACGATTCCCCAGACGGCGGGAAGCGCATAAAAAAGTGGGAGCACCACTCTCATCGCTGTGAAGAAGTGTGGCGGAAGTTGCGCGTCGTTTGCCGGTGGAGTGGGCACTACAAACATGGCGAACCCCATGAATGCAGCCAGAGCCAGCAACAGGGCGGAGCCGAGAAACTGCAAAATTGCGATTGCCGTAGTCCCAGCGGAACGGTTCTTTTCAGGCACAAGGTCCTCTTTAGATTGTGAAAGAATTGCTACTGATTGTACCTTCAAACGCGTTCGATGCTGTCTTTTTTGCGCCTCTATTAAGGCGCTATGAAGGCCGCCTCTTCCGCATTTCAAAGGGCCTGATGGTCAATCCGTCTAAGCTGTTCTTTGTGTTTCCGTGCTGGGTTTTAGCTGTCTCCCGATCGGCGTGCATCTGCACTGCTAATAAGCACATTCTGGCCAATCCGCGAGAATTTCTTGATTCTGTTTTTCTCCGTGTCTCCGTGCCTCCGTGGTAGATGTTTCTGCGCTGCGTAAACCAGCGGCGAAATGCAGCTTCCGCTAAACTAGTTTGTTAACGAATGAAACCTGTCATTGCCAAATTTCTTACTTCTGCCGCCGATCCTAAATTTTTCCCGCCAGAAGGTCCGCCGGAGTTCGCTTTTCTTGGACGCTCCAACGTTGGCAAATCAAGCCTGATCAATTCCCTGCTGGGCCAAAAGATGGCGCATGTCAGTTCCACTCCCGGCCGCACGCGCACGATTAATTTTTTTGGTCTTTACGCCAAGCCCAACCAGCCGCATCCGGAAAGCCTGTTGGTCGATCTGCCCGGTTACGGTTATGCCAAGCTGTCAAAAGAGATTTCCGCTGAGTGGCCAAAATTCATTGAGCCGTATCTGCAGGAGCGTGAGACTCTGGCGCTGTCTATCGTCTTGATTGACTCCAATATTCCCGCTCAAGCGCCGGACCGCCATCTTATCGATTTCCTGCGCAGCGTCGGACGCGACTTTCTCGTCGTGGCCACCAAGGCAGACAAGCTTTCCGGCAATAAGCTTCGCAGTGCGCTGGCTGCGCTCTCGAGTGATCACGGCATTGACACTTTGCTCCCCTACTCTGCCAAGACAGGCGATGGACGCACCGAACTTTGGCGCGAAATCAGAGCGCGAATCAACCACGCGGCGGCCCACTGATCCATGGACCCTTTCGCGCGCAAGATGGTTTACGGATCATTTGTTTATGGCGGCATGTTGCTCGTGATGTTTGCCGTGCTTACGGTTGTTTACCTGCATACGCGTCCGCGCTGCTCTGATCGCGTGGTGGCGGAATCAATTGACCAGTCTCGGCAATGGACCGCCACAATTATGGAACGGCGTTGCGGCGCTGAAGCGCCGTTTTTTACCCATGTGAATCTTCGTCCCGCTGCAAAAGATTTGAAGACTGGATTTTTCTCTGGTTCTGCAACAGATGGAGAAGTGTTCCTGGTTGAGCAGGATGCCGCAGGCGCGGGGGTTAGCCTGCATTGGATCTCGCCCACAGCGCTGCTCATTTCATGCCCGCAGTGCAATACATCGTTAGTTCGAAAAAGAGACGAGCACTGGAATGGAGTTCTAATCAAATATGATCTTCCGCTCGCCGGCCACTAAATACCAAGTACTTAAATACTAATTACCGCTCCTCGCGTTTGAATGCTGCTGCAACCATTGCGCCAGCTCAGTTTGCAGCCGTGGACGCCGCTTCACGCAGCCTTCAACATCTTCCCGTGATTGCTTTAGCGCCCGCTCCGCTGAAGGAACTTTGTGCTCGGTAAAGAATTGCTGAACATCGTCATTCATCTCGGCGCTGCAGAATTTTCTCGTCGAGCCCACAATCTCCGGACCGCTGGACATAGTGATTTTCTTTTCCACCGCGGACCAGTGTGTCTTTAGCCATTCCCACGCTGTCTTTTGGTTATCGGGGTTGATCAGCACCCGGGCTATCAGGCCGGCGGCGTCCTGGTTGCGGACCTCATCGGACACGGCAAGCTCCATCACTTTCTCCACGATCTTAGGATCGCGAAATTCAGCGAGCGCTCCACCCACATTGTAAAACTGCTCCGGAGAGCGCATGCGTCCCATGGAGCTTACGTATTGCTGGAACAACTCTTCATTGCCAAAGCGCGCCGCCACCCCCAGCACGTCTTTGGCGATGCTGGCGTCCACGGAATTCGGATCCTTTAGGTATTGCTGGGCCAGAGTCGTCGCCTGACGGATCGTTTCCGGATCTTCCCCGATCATCCCAAGAATATGAATCAGGTTGCTGCGCAACGTGTGTACGTCGGCGCTTTCATTTGGGCTGGGTGTCCAGCCAATCTTAGCCATCATCGGCCCAAAGTTCGAGCGTACCCAGGCGCGAAACGCTGTTGCATCGGCCCCGGCGAGAAGGTAGCTGTTCACGTAATCCAGCGTCGGCAAATAGCTTTCCACAATCTCTCGTTGTGCATCCTGATTCATGGCCGAAATCAAGTCCAGATACGTTGCCATGCTCTGCTGTCCGGAACCCACGAGCGCTGCCTGGTCGCGCAAAAGTGAAATGTGTTCCGCCGTTGTCAACTCCGTTCCTGCAACGGCAATCAGCTTCTCCAAATCAGCCTTCTCATATTGTGTGCGGTAATAGCCGGCTGCGCTGCTATTCACAAAAACCCACGGTGAGCATCCAGCAAGCGGCAATGTCTGCTCTTTCTGGCTCAGTATCTGGCAAAACGGTTTTGCCGCGCCTGATTTCACGCACAGCGGCGCCATCCATATCTGGTCTTTTTTCGGCGCCTCCGCAGGATAGGCCCAGAAACGCTGCTGCGACACCGTGACTTGCGTGGTTGGATTCGGCTTGATCGGCCCTCGCCTAGATCGCTTCCCCTTGCGCACTGGCGGTGCTTTCTGCGCAGGCGGATTCAGGCAAGCCGATTTCACTGTTAAAAGAGGTTCGCCCGCCTGGTCAATAAATGTCGGCATGATTTTGTCTACAGGACGTCCTGACGCCGCGCTCAACGCCGTCCAGAAATCTTCTGCCGTGGCATTTCCGTAGAGAAACCTGCGCAGGTACACGTTTACGCCGCGACGAAAAACATCCGGGCTCACATAAGCTTCCACCATGCGCAGCACCGCCGATGCCTTTTCATAAGAAATAGGATCAAAGAGTTCATTGATTTCCTCGGGCGTTTCTGCCTTCGCGCGGATCGGATGTGTGTTTACCAGCGCGTCCAGCGTCAGGGCCGTGTCCGTGGCCTGCACCGCATCCAGGTTTGCGTTCCATTCCGGATGCAGCGCCTGCGATGGCTTGAGCGCCATCCACGTGGCAAAACCTTCATTCAGCCATATGTTGTCCCACCATTTCATTGTTACCAGATCGCCGAACCACTGGTGCGCCATCTCATGCGCCAGCACTTCAAACACTGCCTGGTGCGACTCTACAGAAGAATTCTTGTCGTCGATAAAAAGCAGCGATTCACGATAGAAAATCGCAGCCGTGTTCTCCATCGCACCCGCCTCAAAGTCGGGTACGCCTAGAATGTCCAGCTTTCCAAACGGATACGGAATTCCGTAATACTGGTTATAAAATTTCAGGATCTCTGTGGCATAGCGAAGCGCGGCCTCGCTCAACGGCTTCTTGTCCGGCGTTCCACACACTCGAATAGGAGTGTTGTCGGCTGAGCCCTCAACGCATTCAAAATCGCCCACCGCCATGGCCACCAGATATGTTGACATCTTTGGTGTAGTGGCAAACTTGATCGTGTGCTTGCCTTCTCCCGGCCCAGGCGTGTCTGAAACTATGGCGCTGTTGGAAATTGCTGTATCGCCTTTGTTCGCAATCAACGTAATGTTGAATGTCGCCTTGTAAGCGGGCTCATCCAGTGATGGAAAAGCGCGCCGCGCGTCCGTCGATTCAAATTGCGTCGTCGCGTAGTTCCGCTCTTTCGTGCGGGCCAGATAAAATCCGCGCAGCTTGTCATTCAAAATGCCGGTGTACTTAATATGGATAGTCGCCGGCCCCGGCTCCAGCGGATCGGCAACCGTAAGCGTGACCTGTTCCCTGTCCGCAGCAAAATTCCATTTTGCTGGCTGCGTCTTGTTGTCCTGGGTGATCGTCGCTTCCTGAAATTCCAGTTCGGCAGAGTTCAGCGTGAATTCAGTGGCCGCCTTGTTTACTTCTACCTCAAGCGTCTCGTCACCGCTAAAGACTGCCTTCTGCAAATCCGGCGTAAAAGTCAGGTCATAGTGCTTTGCACTCAGCCCATAAGGCAGCCGTTGCGCGCCAGCCAGCAACGGCAGAAAAATAAGAATCATCCAGGCAGATGTTTTCAATAACTTCATTTTTTCCTCAAGAACTGCATTTGCAACCCGCCGGAATACCAGCGCGATCTCGCTCATTGCGAAAGCGCCTTGCACGGGTGCCGCGTTATCGATGGTACTTTCTTTCCTTTAATCACGGTCGCGCACAAGCTTGGCTTATAAGCTTTGCCGTCCCAGTCATATACAGTGGTTTCCATCTTCAATGTGTTGATTTCAAACTGCCCGGTAAGTGAAGGCATGCCTTGTTTGACGATCTTCATAGGATGAAGTGAGGCATATTTTTCGTGCAATGCCAGCTTGTATCCTTCTCCGCTCCGGAGGTAAACCAGCGCGTCGCAATTCGCGCTTTGGCAATGGCATGCGCCCTGCACCTCCACGATCGTCCCAACGTCGCGGCCGCCGGAGCGAATCGGCAGCGTCTCCAGCGTTGGATCGCCGATGCTCGTATTGACGGTGCCCGCAGCGCCGGCAGTCGTGCATGCCGCGTCCTTAAGCGCAGCCGCTTTCAAATCTGGCGAGGGGCTTTCTTGCTGCGCAACACAAATAGCAACTGTTCCGCTAAGAAAAGCAACCACAAATAAAATGATGGATTTCATTGGGTCCTAAGAATGCGTCCTTATATAGGGCTATTAAGGCAAGATACCACACACCTTCGCGCCAAGCCGTTGTTCAAGCAGGTCCGGGGCATCGCTACAGGGCGAGACTTCTGTCCCCGGCAGCCATAGCTCACCCTGAGGGCCCACCACAATCGCCGTCTCCTTGAAATCTGCATTTGAAAGTCCACGTAACACTGGCAGGATTTTCATCTCAGGATCCAACTTTGGGCCGCCCGGCTTCTCCTGCTTCACCGCATAAGCCTGCCCCCGAAGAAATGTTCCATCGTGCCCCAGATGCGCTTCCAGCACTAGTGATAATCCATTTTCCGCACTCAAATTGAACGGCCCATACGTAGCGAAGTTTCCCAACGAATAAGCGATCAGCTTGCCTTTGTAAATCTCCATGGCTCGGACCACGTGCGGTCCCGATCCCAGCACCAAGTCGGCGCCTGCATCAATGGCCGCGTGCGTGAAGCGGCGCAAATCGCCGCGGTCTTCGCCGAGAAAAGTCTCATCGCCTTCCAGCACGTGCTGGTGCGTTGCGCCTTCCGCGCCGCCATGGAAACCAACTATCACCAGATCGGATGCAGCTTTTAGTTGCCGGATCGTCTGGAGGGAATCATCCAGATCAAGAAAGTTGTATGCGCCCGGATAAGTGGCAAATGCGATAATCGCAATCTTTCTGCCCTTCACCGTAAGCCGCGCAATGTCGCCCACTTCTCCAGTGTGCGCAATCTGCATTGCATCCAGCACCTGCCGTGAACTGGCGCGCCCTTCCAATCCAAAATCCATGGCATGATTGTTGGCCAGCCCCATCGCGGTGAATCCAGCATCTTTCAGATATTTGCCATAACGCGTGGGCACGCGAAAAGCAAAGCACGTGCCAATCTTTTTTCCGTGACACTTGGCTGAATCGCCACCATCAACAATCGGCCCTTCCAGATTTCCGTAAACCACATCGCCACGCTTCAGAAATGGCGTGACTTCTGTGAGCAAGTCGGCTCCATCGTTCGGCGGAAGCGTAGACTCATCAGGAAATGTCGTGCCCAGCATCACATCGCCCACGGCGGTAACTACGATCTCGTCAGATGGACTTGATGAACGTACAGCGTTCTCTGTGGTTGACTGCAATGGCGCTGACGAAGGCGATGGCTGAGGCGTTGGGCTCGGCGATGGCGGGAGAGTAGGTGTGGGTGACGACTGGGCGGATGCTGCTGATCTCGTTGTCGGCAGCGTTTCTTGAGGGGATTGCAACGCTCGGATCAGCCCCGGAACCGCTAGCATCAGGCACCAGCAAACGGCCCTGGCCACTAACCCTGTCATCCTGAGCGGCACCGAGCACCAAAGGCGCGAGGTAAAGTCGAAGGACCCCGAGGGCGTA
>DASXKZ010000298.1:0-4145 GCA_036496525.1 Candidatus Angelobacter sp. | reverse complement strand
AGGTACAAGTGAACGGACGTGCAGTTTCTGTTGAAACGCAAGAGGACACCGGACAGATGGTTGTGCCGGTGACTGCTGGAGAGAACGATGTACAGATTAAGTTTGTGCGCACATGGGACAGGACAATCGGCGGTTTGATTTCTGTGTTGGCAGTTCTTGCTATGGCCGGAGCATCGCGCATTTGGCGCAAACCCAGTCGTTGACGCGACCGTGCAATACAAATTCTCAACTTCCTCCTAGGGTGCATACTCTCCGTAAATGTCCGTGGTCAGAATGGGACTCCAGATTTCGCCAGACTTCAAATCAGCCTCTCGTGAATAAGGAGATCGACGGTGCAAAAACGTCGGATCCACTCGGATGGAATAGTGGCCGGCTGGCAACTCTACCAAGTCATAAATGCCTTGTGCATCGGTTATGGTTGCGATCGTTCCGGCAGGCCCGGTGATCCACAACTTCACTGCTGGAACCGGCTTATTTGTGATGAGTTCACCTTCATAGACCTGACCGATGATCCGCACTCCTGACTTTGGTGGACCATCCTGCAATATACGCAGGTCTACCGCGGCATGATCCAAAGGCTTGGTATGAGAACAATCGTCAAATTCGATCACAGGAAGAAAGTGCATCAACAATCCCTGACTGCGTCTTCCATCGATCAAATATTCATCGGCATATGGCTTTGGCAGTTCTATGCGTAAAATTACAAAACCAGTCCATGACGACACTCCCCAAAACCGACGTTCCACGCGCAGCAAAGACCAAGAGGACAGGACATTCCGGAGTGGCGCAAAACCGTGCGACACAACTAATGCCTTTGCGGTGAATACAGTCTGGTCAGGGTATTGAGGCGCTGTGATCGGAGGGTTCTGGTGGCAAGCCCACCCATTGATGGGTAAATACAGGGCGAGAAGCAACCCCGAGAGCATGCATAATACGAAAACGGGTCCCTCGACCATAACGATTGAAAAAGGTTTTTTTGAAGGCCGCGATGGCATAATGGTCGGCCAGCCTGCACGGCAGGAAAAGAGCCAAAATACGCCAAGGATTACAAATGGCGAAGAGGCCACAACGAATATCAGAACGAGATTACCGAACGACATACCCTCGTTAACTGACTCGCGGCGTGCCCACCAAATGAAGCATGCAGAAGTTATTGGCGTTGCTAGCAGAAAAAGCACACCGGCTAGCCGGGGATTTCGCAGAGCGCTAACAGAGGCTATCAGCGAGACGAATCCGAACAAAGCAAATGCAACGACACGAGGCCAATGGAGAGTGAATAGCCCTGGGAATACGGGCATATCGGCGACAATGGCGATACTCCAAGTGGCAAGGAGTAATCCCAAGACAATCGCAAAGATGTTTATTGCCTTCTTCAAAGCAAAACCAGCCCACTGTCGTTTTGTTGCACGGGAATATTAGACACCGAAGCCGTAATTTTGTAGGGTTAACGCAAAATCTTGATACTAGGCTTATTAGCATGCACACAGTTCTGATCGCTACTTCCAATTCGGGGAAACTACGCGATTTTGCTGGGGCGGCGAAGGCGTTTGGAATTGAAATCGCCTCCCTGCCCAATTTTTCTTCTTTGCCTCTGGTAGTCGAAGACGGGCTCACTTTCGAGGACAATGCGCGGAAGAAGGCAGAGTCCTATAGTCAGCATGCTGCCGGAGAAATTGTTTTGGCGGACGATTCTGGGCTGGAAGTGGATGCTCTGGACGGTGCGCCCGGAGTACACTCGGCGCGGTATGCGGCGGAGGACCCCGCAAAGGCTGAGAGTAACACCGATGACGATGCCAACAATGCGCGCTTGATCCGAGAGTTAGAAAATATCCCGCGACGGCAACGTACCGGGCGATTCGTATGTGTAATTGCCGCGGCTCGTGCAGGAGAAACTTTGGCGGTTTTTCGCGGAGAGGCTGCGGGAATAATTTTGGAGTCGCCGCGCGGAACGAATGGATTTGGGTATGATCCGTTGTTTTTCTTCCCTCAAATCGGCAAAACATTCGCTGAGCTTACGGCTGAGGAGAAGGCCCGCTACAGCCATCGTGGTGCAGCCTTCCGGCATTTTTTGGAGTGGATTTCTAATCGACAGATCACCATGTGAGCCAAACCCGGCAAACATTGCCGAGTTGATTTCTGCTCGATCCATCTTTTCCCATCAAACTTTCATTTAAAGACCACGTGTTTCGTCCGATCAACCACTTAGCTGTTGCCGGCTCTGGCATCTGATTTGCTGAAGCTTTTGGAGAGGAGAATTTGTCATGTCCATTGCCGGAATTGCCAGCAATTTTCTACTTAACAGTTTGAGTCCGAAACAAGCTTCACTCCAGCAGTTCAAGGATGAGTTCAAGCAGCTGGGGCAAGATCTGCAGGCCGGCAATTTGAAGGGGGCGCAGGATGACTATGCGCAGTTGCAACAGATTGAACAACAGAAAAACTCTTCGACTTCCCCAAGCAACAGCACCAGTTCCGTTGCACAGCTTTTCGCCCAGCTCGGCAAGGACCTGACGTCGGGAAGCACCTCCTCTGCGCAGGACGATTTCAATGACATCATGAAGGCCATCCAGAGCAGCAGCGGTAGTTCGGGCGTGCACCATCACCATCATCATGGTGGCGGCGGGTCGTCTTCTCAGACTTCGGCAGTGCAGAATGATCTGAACTCGCTCGGTCAGGCGTTGCAGTCTGGAAATCTCTCCGCGGCACAGGCGGCCTACACTTCAGTGCAGACAGATCTGCAGTCGATTGGTGTGGGAGCGGTGACTAGCGGCGCGGTGAGCGCCTCGGCTTAAGCTGAAAGATTTACCCGGCTTGCCCAACGCTTCAGGTTTGGAATGTCCTTAGTGAATCTTTTCGCCAAGAACCCGGGGATTAGCATTTCGCGCATTTTGCCGTGGACTCGTTCGATCATTTGATCCACTGTCAAGTCCGGCGATGTAAACTTCCACCTCTGTAGCAGTGACTGCAAAACTCAGTCGAGCGAACTCCGTCAGCTTCAGTTCCGCCACCCTGCTCGTCTTTGGATAGCGGCATACCGCAGCTTTGACAGTATGGGCCTTTGGGTTTGAACATAACGGTGCCTCCAGCGCGAGAATTTTATTGCAAGTTTGGTGCTGCGAGCGGTTTAATTTTGCATGACGCTTCTTGACTTCCCTTCTATCCGGCTTCCATAATGTAAGGTTCTCTATTCACTTCGGAAGTCATAAGGAGCGCCGTTGGCTGCAACAGTTAGTGCTCCAGCTCCGCTAGGTCCTGGAGTTGCACCCTTAAGGGCGGGTCAAGGTATTTCATTCTGGCTGCGCCGCTTGCATTCTTTGTCTGGCATTGTTCCTGTAGGCGCTTTTCTTCTTGAACACATTTTGCTTTCGAATGCTACCGCCATCGGCGGGCCTGCGGCTTATGCGCGGCAGGTGCGATTTCTGGCCAGCCTGCCTTTAGTCCCTGTTCTAGAGTTGTTTGGCATCTGGCTGCCTATTTTGTTTCATGCGCTGTATGGGTTTTACATCTGGTATCGCGGTGAGATCAACGTCGGCGATTATCCCTGGACCGGCAATTGGATGTACACGTTACAGCGCTGGACCGGTGGCATCGCGTTTCTCTACATCATTTGGCATACCTACACGATGCGATTCACTGGGGTTGATCTCCATCAATACCCGGGGGCTTCGTTCGGCAAGGTTCAGGGTGAGGTGTTGCAGACTGCTTTATTCCTCTTCTATGTAGTCGGATTGATCACGGCATCCTGGCACTTTGCGTATGGGATTTGGTTGTTCTGTGCGAAGTGGGGGATTGTCTCCGGCGAGAAGGCACGTAAAAGATTTCTGGTCATCTGTCTGGCCTTCTTTTTTGTGCTTAGCGGTGTGGGATTGGGATCTCTGACCAAGTTGCGGAAGATGCCGCAGCAGCCGACTGATCCTGCGGGAGCTCATCAAATAGAAGTGGGGCCAAGCACTACAGAATAGTTTGATCTCTCCGGTTTAAGGTTTGTGCCGAGTCGGGAAGTCAAAATCTTAAAACGCAGAGGTCGCAAAGAAAAGCCGCAAAGGACGCAAAGAAAGACGGACGGAATCTAAATAATGGCAACATCTCCAAGAGTCATCGTGGTTGGCGGCGGGCTGGCTGGGTTGGCGGCTGTCATTAAGATCGCG
>DASXKZ010000297.1:0-16012 GCA_036496525.1 Candidatus Angelobacter sp. | reverse complement strand
ACCTTCACCATCCTCCAGGGCATCCTTGACCTCTCTCAGAGGCCGTTTTGTTTCCCCAGCCGCTACCGCCGGAGTGTAAAGGATGTCCCGGAACACTTTGTGAAGGATGTCATGAAACCGTACACATTTATGCCTGCGGTAAACTGCTTTAATTTTTTCGGCTTTAGCCGCCGAGCGCGACTAAAGCAACCACTTAATTTTCTTCGGTCATTTCTCCTATCTCGACCTTTAAAAAACGAATAAAGCCCTCTTGTTTTGCTGCAACCGTTTCGCTATATGTTGAACGGGCCGCGCCGGTGCTAGTAACACCGAACGCAGCCCTGACCAAAATCACCTACACAAGAGGCGACCATGGCTGCCATTGAAAGTAAACGCTCTTCTCGCCGCACGCAACCTGCGCGCAAAACCAGCAAACCGCGACGACGACTTCCTTCTTTACCCAAACCCATTATCACCCGGCGCGGTAAGACCACCATCCGCCGTTATCCTGGCCGCTGCTTCCACCGCTTTGAAGAAGCCCACGGCAAACCGCTCGACTACATTGAATTTTTTACCGCCGGTGAATACCACTCCATTGCAGTTTGCTTTCAGGATAAAACTGTCATGCACTTCGTCATCGAGCCCGGTTTCACGGTTGAACCTGAGTACTCTGACTGGAAGACCGGCAACTGGCGGCGCATCAAGCGCTGGCCGCTCATCCGCAGTCAGCCGCACAATCCCTGACATATGTTGGCGTCACAACCCGTGCCCGCCCTTTGCTTTTGCGGGGGGTGGGTTTCACTGCATGCCGTTCCTCATATCTCTGTTACAATTTTTCGTTCGCCTTGTGGGGGGTCGGGTGGATTCATCGTCTCGTTTAGTGCCTGGTGCTGCTGCTCCACGTTCTGGCGTTTATCGCGTCCACCACTATGCTCACCGCATACCGCATTTGGTTACTGTTACTGCGGGAACGGTCCTGCCTGAATGCAGGCGCTGTGGTAACAAAGTCAGGTTTGCCCCTATGATTGCGGCTGAGCCAATCATCAACGATGTGGATTTTCTCGATCAAGATTTTGCGGCATAAGCGGCAAGATTGAAGACTCTTGTGCGTTAAATTGCGGTCTTTACAGCTATATCATCGTCATCCAGCACGGGCAGTTCATACAGAGCAACACTGAAAGTCAAACACTTTTCATCGCGGGTGGTTTCTTTGGCTGCTCGCAGAAGTCTAAAGGTCACAGCGCCAGAGCACTCTTGGCATTTGGGAAATCTCTCCCCTCTCAGCAGCATGACTTCATGGGGAAGGCGATGCGCGGAGTGAGTTACACGGTAAACTCCACTGGCGGGAATCTCCTCACCGGTCTTATAGCGCCCCCCGGACATTGCGGGAGATTTTACCAAAAACATCGCTCTGCGATTAGTGCTCATTTCCCCTGGCCATTGGTAAATGCGATGCCTCCGCCGATCAAAGGGGATTGCGCCACAGTAATCAGCTACTTACGTTTTTGCTTAGGACCCACATGCGCTTTTTCGGGCAATGCGTAAGGCTTTTCGATTGTTGCCCGCACCAACAAATCTTCCACTTTAAGGCAGGGTTTCTGCCGTAACTGTTACTAACGTCATAAGAAAACTTAATGCAACCGTGCAAACGCCGCATCTCAGGTTATAGTCATGTGCAATACCTGGAACGGCACGATATGAACACGAACCCGATAGACCTGTCCTCTGAAATCAGGCATTTCTCTGCTGAGTTGAAGCGGCTGGAGGAGCGGATTAAATCAGAGCCGCCGCCTGACCCCGGGGCCTTGAGCGAATTTCGCAATCGCGTGGACAATGTGCGATTGGCCGCCTGGAGCGCAAGCGAACTCATCAATGCGGCACACACTAAAAAGAGCCCTGATACCGTGCTCGCATTCCTCTCCGCTGAGCGGCTCAGAAGGTTTGAGCAGTTGGTCAAAAGCCTGTGTGGCGATATTGAACGAGGGATCATCACGGTGCGGACGGACGGAATGCAGGGGTTGTGCGAGTCTGTTAACGATCTCCAGCAGCGATTGGTTGAAGCTATCAATCGGAGGACACAGGGATTGCAGGGGCCAAGAGTCAGCCGGTTGAATTAACTTCGGACCGGTTGTTGCATCGTTACCGAGGGATGAGTACACGCCAGTCTCAGGCGGTTCCAATTTTCGGCCAGAAAAACCTGCATGTCAGCCTCTGCCCAAAAGGCTTTCTTGAATCCGCACCCCGTGCAAACCAGTGAAATATCGCAGGAGTCAACGTGTGGATCGATCCGGCGGCCACACGCGATGCACCGAATGTCGCCGGCGGTAAAACCGCTTTCAGGAGCGCACTCTCCCAGGAAGCGCAGCCCATCAGCATCTCTTGAAATTTGCATTTGTATTGCGCTCGTTTTGTTTTTTATGCTGCCCTACGTTTAGTTCTGTGCTTCACCGGCGCCAGGCCCAGAGCGACATCTGCCAGTTGTAAGTACCTATTACTTCCTTCTGGCTCGCCTCTCTGAAGTCTCCAATCGCTTTGGTAGTTTTTACGCCTGAAGCTGGAGGACGGAGCAATCCACAAGTCGCCTTTGCGATAAGTGGTTTTGCCCTTCTCAGCCTTTTTGGCCATTCAGACTCCCGTTGTTGCAGGGTAACTGCGCGGATCAACCGACGTCCCGGGGAGGAGATTGGGGTGAAACAGGCAGAGCTTACCCTTAGACGACATGGCAGTAACTTAGAGTATTCAGAGGGGCTCTTTAGTTGTAAGCACCTGAATCAAAATTGTCGCCGGCTGCATCGAAAACCCCCTGTGCCCTGCATTTGGCGCTCATGCCCTTACCAAAGCTTCTGCTGAACCGCCGGCTCTGCGACAACCTCACGAGAGCATTCTGGCCCTTCGTTATCGGCACGGTTTACAAAATCGCTCACAGGGTATTTGTGCATGAGTCGCGCATCGTAGGGCTTGAGCAAGTCGGCGACCTGCGCTGGATTGGTGATACCCGGGTCAAGCCATCGATCGTAATCTTCCGGACTTAATATCACCGGCATTCGGTCGTGGACATCGGCAAGCAGAGCATTGGCTTCAGTGGTGAGAATTGTGCAGGTCTCCACTGGCTTACCCTCGGGATTCTTCCAGCGATCCCACAGTCCGGCAAAGGCGAACAAGCCGTCATCGCGTAATCCAATGTTGTAGGTTTGTTTGAGCTTCGGACCAATGCGTTTCCATTCATAGAAACCGTCAGCAGGAATCAAACAGCGCCGGCATCGCATGGCCTCGCGAAACACGGGCTTTTCCGCTGCGGTTTCTGACACGGCATTGATCGTCTTGCTGGCGATAGAGGCGTCTTTGGCCCAATACGGAATCAATCCCCAGCGCATGAGGGCAAAAATGCGCTTTGGCTGTTTACGGTCTTGCCGGATAGTGGCGACCTCTTGCGTAGGCGCTACATTCCAACGCGCAGCCCAGTCCACATCCTCTGGATCGAGATTGAAGTAGTCGCTTAACCAGCGCTCTTTCGCCGTCAATCTATAACGTCCGCACATATATCGATTTCGGATTCTTCCTGACCGTTACTGTAATTGTTGGGCAAAGGCGTCGCAATCCAGGAGCGAAGCATTGATTTAATCAGTGTCATCAGTGGAAATCAGTGGTAAATGCAGTTTTTGGGCAAAAACAAAAAACCCGGCGCAATGCGCACCGGGTCTTTGAGCAACGTACTGACATCTTACTTCTGTGGGTTCGATGTTCCCTGCGAATTATTTCTCAGAGGCGTGAGCTGAGCGTTGGTGGCCAGCTTATAAGTGAGCTGGGTTTCCGCCGGAAGGTCCTGTTTCTTGCCAGTAAGGACCTGTGTTCCCGCGCCTGCGCCGCCGCCGAGCACTGCTCCAATGGCCGCGCCTTTACCGCCGCCCATCAGGGCGCCCAGCAATGCGCCTACTGCCGCGCCGCCGCCCACATACATTCCGGTGCGCTTATTCGCGCCCAGTCCGCCGGGAGTGCCTTTGTCGCCGTTACCGGCTGCGTCAATCAGATACGGCGTGCCGTTCACGGTTACGGAGCGCAGATCAAGGTTGGTGTCTTTGCCATCATTGGACGGAACGGCAATCAGGCGAGCGCGCGATCCGCGAGGGATCAGCACGTTGCCGGAGCTGTCTTTTACGTCCTCGCTTACGCTGGCGGCGTAACGTGAGTCAGCCGCTGGTTTCGCGGGAATGGAAGTGTCTGTTCTTACTTTAATCTCGGTGCCCGAAGGCAGATTCTGTTGTGCGTTGGCGCTGAACGCGGTCAGGCCTGCAAATAGCGTTGCGAAAAGTATGCGTTTAATCATGGTGGTTTCCCCTGTCGCTTCTTAGAAATGGATGCCCTGTTAGAACTGCGAGTTGCGCCTCTCTCGTGCGGCAGAGCTGGAATTGCAGAGCTGCGCGCCAGAGCTGCTGCTTTCATGCGTCTGCTACTCTGGAACAAAGGAGTTGTTGCTTGGGACGGACACTTTTTACCTGCGCTGGTGGACATTTGGCGCTTCCCGAAAAAGGCGGAGCTCTGGTCAGTCGCGAAGATGGCGGCAACCTGTTGGTCAATCCTCCGCGCGAAGTCTGGGAGCGCGGTGAACTCACGCCCACGGAACTTACGCAATGGTCGTTTCTGGTCGCAGCCGCCGGACATGCCATGTTGAAAGTGCTGCCCCAGCTCGAAAGTGGCTGTATCAACTATTGGGAAGCCGGTAACTGGGCTTTGAATTCCGCCGCAGAGCCGCACGGTCCTGGTTCTAGCGGACTGAAGTCTGCGCCTGAGCACCGCCGGGTCCATCTGCATCTGCTTGGCCGCAGCCGAAACTCCACCGATCCTTCATGGCAATGGGGAGAAGCTCCAAAGTTTCCAGACTATGCTGATCGCAAAGCCTGGGCATCGGGCCACAAACTTCTGAGCGCAGTGGAATGCCGGCATATTGTTGCTGAAGCTGAAAGAGTTCTGCGCGAGCGCTACGGATTCACGTCGCAACAGATTTCGCCCTGGGAGACATGCAACGCCTGCGAATATCCCATGGTCGTCACGCCGGAACAGTCAGGCGGTCGCTGCTCTGAATGTGGCGACCAATCTTTTGGCGTTTGCTATTTGGAGTAAGATTCAGGGCCATGCGAAAAATTATCCTCGCTCTCGGCATCAGTATTGACGGCTACATCGCCCGACTGGACGACACATTCGACTTTTTGTTTATGCCCAAAGATTTCTCCATGGCGGAGTTCTTTAAATCCATCGATACCGTGATTATGGGCCGTAAGACGTATGACGTGACCAAGGCCATGGGCGGAGGCGGCGTCGGACCCAGGACAAAAACCTATGTTCTTTCCCGCACGCTGCCGCCAGGTGAACGTGAAGGCAACACTTTCGTGAACGCGTCGCCACAAGCGCTGGTGGAGGAAATCCGTCAGCATAAGGGCAAGGACATATGGCTGATGGGCGGTGGTGAAATTGCGCGTGACTTCCTGAAAGCCGATCTCGTCGACGAACTTCATCTCGGCGTGGTGCCGGTGCTGCTGGGTGAAGGCCTGCCGCTTTTCCCCAGTGGCTTTCCTCAGCGCAACTTTGAGCTGATTGAAAACAAGACATTTTCGCGGGGACTGATATCGCTCAAATACAAGAGCGTCCGCAGCAAGAAAAAAAAGAAGTTGTGAAGGCCGTTACTGCTTCGGTTTGTCCGATGCTTGCAGCTCCTTCGCCTGTAGTTCTTTCGCCCGGGCGATCAGCTTTTTCAATTTGCCTTCTACTGACGAGTCTCCAATCTGTTCATCCTGAAGCACGCCATCTGCATCAATGGTAAAGGTGTGAGGAATTGCGTTGACGGCAAACATTCTGGAGACCGGTCCGGTAAAGCCGCCATCGAAATATTGCGGCCATGTCATCCCGTTTTTTGCGATAAAGTCTTTCCACTTCTGCCTATCCTGATCAAGGCTTACGCTCAACACTACCAGCGGCTCACCGTCAAATTTCTTTGCGATCTTCTGCATATGTGGCAGCGCCTCGCGGCAAGGCCCGCACCACGTTGCCCAGAAATCCAGCAGCACCACTTTCCCTTTCAGGTCGTCCATGGAAACGCGTTGGCCATCGAGCGTGGTCACGACGAACGGCGGCGCCATTCTGGCCCGCGCCAGCTCCGGCTGGCTGATAAAGCGCAATGCGCGTTGTCGGTCAGGATCATCTTCAGACTGCAATTTTACGAAGCGTTCAAACTGCGCTTTCGCCGCGTCATCCTGTTTCATCCGCGCCAGCGCTCGTCCGTCCAGATAGATTGCGCCGGGAAAATTGGGGTACGCCGCCAGCGCTTGGGTCATTTCATCGTGCACCCGGCTGAACAGATCGTCTTTGTGCCGGGACAACCCTTCAATCATCAGCACCGTGCCAAACTGATAGTGGGCCATCGCAGCGTCCTTACCCTTCGCCTGGGCCACCATCTCCTCGGCTGCGAGTTCGGCGGTTTTCCACTCGCCCAGTTCGCTGCCGTACTTGATCATCTTCTTCTCGCATGCCAGGCAGTGTCCGCCGTCCTGCTTGTCGGCCTTCTTGAATTTATCCAGGGCGTCGGGGACCTTGTCGTGCTTAAGGAACTCCAGTCCCTCGTTATAAGTTTTCTGCGCCTTCTGGTCTTGTGGTCCGTCTGTCTTTTCTTGTCCTGACATGGGCAAAACCATGCAAGCCAGCAACAGCGCAACCGCGGCATATCGCATGCAATCTCCTTCTCCAGCAAACCAGCGACTAGAAGTTATCATGCCTTCAAGGCTTCTCGTGACCTTAAGTCAGCTATAAAATCTTCCTAGTTTGGGCCGCCCAATCCTATCGCAGCTTCTCCAGTGACCTTTACTGCCGACCAGGAATCTACTGTGGAATCCGTCGCGACCAGGAGGTTCTTGTGTGTTCGCCTTGCCACAGCGTGGAGTCCGCCACACAGACTCCCTGCTCGCGTTCCTGCCTGCTATTCAAGCTAACTCACTGAATCTGCAACCCTGGGCTCACACAGCCGTCTTGGTCTCCGCCTTGCATTCCCGATAGACAGCCGTAACAAAACGAAGGTCGCACTTTGGAGTGCTGGAGGGAACCATGGAACGCATTGCCCGCAGCCGATTCAGAATTGAAATCTGGAAGCGCATCGCGCTTCTTGCCATATTCACCATTTTCACGGGGCCGGTTTTCGCCCAGCAGCCTGAGGCTCCGCCATCTGAACTCAGCAGTCCATCTCAGGTCGGCGAGGGCTCGCTGCTTTACCGCTCCGGCGCTTCCGGACAGTATCAGTCCATCCCTTTACTTCATACTGACGCGGCCATCGATGTTCGTGGCCTCGTGGCGTCCGCCACTGTGACGCAGCAATACGCCAACTCCAGCAGCGCGCCCATTGAGGCGATTTACGTCTTCCCGCTGCCGCACGACGCAGCCGTCTATGACATGGAAATCCGCATCGGCAATCGAGTGATCAAAAGCGTGGTGCGTGAGCGCGAAGAAGCTAAACGTGTTTACACGCAGGCCAAGTCTGAGGGCAAGCGCGCCGCTTTGCTGGAGCAGGAGCGGCCCAATATCTTTACCGCCTCGGTGGCTAACATTATGCCCGGCGACCACATTGATGTGCGCATGCGTTATGTGCAGCCGTTGCACTGGGAAGCCGGAAAGATGCGGCTGGTTTTCCCCATGGTCGTGGGCCCGCGTTACATTCCCGGAACGCAGGCGATCGGGCACCTGGGAACAGGCTGGGCATTGGACACAAACGCTGTGCAGGATGCATCGCGCATCACTCCGTTTGTTCGCAATCCTGCCAGCCGTTCCGGTCACGATATCTCGGTTTCCGTGGATCTCGATCCCGGTTTTGACTCCGCGCTCGTCCAGTCTGTCTCCCATCAGGTAAATGTCCATCGCCTGGCCGATGGCCGGCAGCGCGCGGAACTGGCAACAGGCTCTACGATTCCAAATAAGGATTTCATCCTTGAAGGTCAAAACGCGGAAAGCAGGCAGCCCAAAGTATCGCTTTTCCTCTCTCCTGCCGCCGACTCGGGTGAAACGCATTTTCTGCTTGCGGCCTTTCCGCCCTCAGTGCCGCCAAAGCAGCGGATGCCCGTGGAAATGCTCTACATGATTGATGTGTCCGGCTCCATGGAAGGCACGTCGATTGAGCAGGCGCGCGGAGCGCTGCTACAAGCGCTCGACACGCTCATGCCCACCGACCGTTTCGGCATCTTGGCTTTCAGCAGCGGTTATGGTGAATTCGCGGCGGAACCGCTGCCCGCCACTGTAGACAATCTGGCTGCGGCGCGCCGTTATGTGCAGCATCTACAGGCCGGTGGCGGCACGGAGATGTTGCCTGCGCTGCTTCACCTCATGCGCAAACCGCAGCTTCCCGGCTATCTCCGCCACATCATTCTTCTTACTGATGGCGATCTTGGCAATGAAGAACAAATATTCGCCGCGCTCCGCAGCGATCTTGGTAACGCGCGACTCTATACGGTTGCCATCGGCAGCGAGCCCAATCTTTTCCTTGCCACCAAGATGGCGCAGTTCGGGCGGGGAACATTTACCCATATTGCGGACAACAACGAAATCCGCAGCCAGATGACGCACCTTTTTGAAAGCATTGAAAGTCCCGTGCTCACCGATGTGAAGCTTTCTTTTGAAGGCGTGGACGTGGCGGAAGTCTACCCTGAGCATCTGCCTGACCTGTTTGCGGCGCAGCCCCTGCTGGTCTACGGACACATTACCCGCGGCCGGTCGGGCGTTGTGCGCCTCACCGCGCGCGCAGGCGATGAGCCTTATGAAACCGTGATTCCATTCGATGCCGCGAGGGCCAGTTTTCATCCCGGCATCACCACGCTCTGGGCGCGGCAGCGCGTGGAAGATCTAATGGACCGGTGGCTTCAGTCCGGGCAAGATGAGATTCGCCAGAACGTAATTGCCCATGCCATCCGCTATCATCTGGTCACACGTTTCACTTCATTGGTGGCAGTTGAAGAAGTTGTGGTCAATCCCAGCGGACAATCTGCCACGGCCCCTGTTCCTTCAGAATTGCCCGCAGGCTGGCAGATGGATAAAGTCTTTGGCGCGCCAGCCACCGGTACCGCCGATGCCTTTCTTGAAACCCTGGGCATCGCACTTTTGCTCTCCGGACTTATGCTTCTGGGTTTCACACAGAAACGCTTCGCGCAAAAACGCTTCACGCAAGAACGGTTTACGCTAAGACGGTTTGCGCGCAGAGCAAAAGCGGAGGAGCTTCTGTGAGAGCCACACGCATTGTTTGCGCTCTGCTTCTGATCACTGGTGCCTGCCTCTCCGGTCGTGCGGTGTATATGCATGCCAAGGCCGAACTGGCAGGTATCCTGGTCCGCCGCGCCTGGGAACAGAGTGTGCACTCGGGCAGACCGCAGGCGCCCTGGCCCTGGGCGGATACGCATCCGGTCGCGCGTATTCTCATTCCGCGCCTGGGCTATGACGAAATCGTTCTGGAAGGAGCGTCTCCTCGAACGCTGGCCTTCGGTCCCGCACACTTGATCAATGGCACCGGCTTGGGCGAACCGGGGAATCTTGTGCTTGCAGGCCATCGCACAAGCTGGTTCAGGCCTTTGGAATCGATCGCTCAGGGCGACACGATTCTGGTCCAGTGGTTCCAGCCGCGTCGCGGTGGATTGCAAGAGCGGTCTTATACAGTGAACAAGATCAGCGTCGTCGATCCACAAGATACCGCTTTGCTCGCCCCAACTCCGGAAGACGAATTAACGCTGATCACCTGCTATCCCTTCGGACGCGGTCCGCGCTCGCCGCAACGGTTTATTGTGCGCGCCTCGCCGCTTCAGCCCGGCTCACTCGCTTCCGGAAGCTCTCAATGATCTCTGTCTTACGTCACATCAAGGGTGGCCGCACTTGGTCTTTGCAGCAAGGGTTCACCTTGATTCGCGCTGACCTGTATCAACCCGCGTAAGATTTTGCATTAGAATTGCCCGCTATGGCCACTCGCCCCGAATTAGTCGCCTCTCCTGATGGAAACTTTGCTGCCGCACTCAACACTTCCATCAGCGGCTGGACTCGGGCCATGGGCATTCATTTTGTCCGGGCCACCGGCGACGAAGTTATCGCCGAGCTGGAGATCACCGAGCAGCATCTTCAGGCATACGGAATCGTCCACGGCGGCGTTCATTCCGGCTTGATTGAAACCGTCGCGTCGGTCGGCGCTGCGCTCGCCGCTTTGCCGCGCGGCCAGTCTGTGGTCGGCCTGGAGAACCATACGTCATTCCTGAATGCCGTGCGGGAAGGGAAGCTGTGCGCCACCGCGCGACCATTGATGCGCGGCCGCCGTACCCAGGTCTGGGAAGCCACAATTACTGATGCTGAAGGCCGTACCGTCGCCAGCGGACGCGTGCGTTTTCTGGCGCTTGAAGCAGGCTCGTCACTGGCTGGTGAGACGGTCAAGGTGAAGCGTTCCTCATAAAGCCTCGGCGAATCGCCGTGATCGCCGGAATCGGAAATACAAAACCCTACCTCTGATTGACGCTGATTACACTGATCGGACTGAGAGCCAAAACCTTTAAGTTCGGCAATGACGGCGATTGCATCTCCCTCCCATCTTCTCCGTGTCTATCTTGAAAATGTCCTATCCGCGAGTTGCCATCCCGAGAGGTCCGTCCGCGAGCAAGCGTTTTCTTCGGCTTGCAAGCAGGACCCGAGGGATCGGCTCCGCTGCAGCCGTGGGAACTATAAATACATTTTCATGTCCGCTCTCTGGTGAGTTTGGTTCCAGCGATTCCGGTGCGAATCGAGTGCTCCAACCGGATCACATTGAACCTGTGACCGCCGTCACAGCGCGCGTGTGGGACTTCCCGCTACATTGGCCTTCTCGGAGGGCTTTATGAGCAGCGCAGCAGTGGAAAGAGTTGTTGAGCAACGGCCAAAACTCGATTTGGTTCCACCAAAACCCGCGCCCACGGTACATGAGGAAATTGTGCAGTGGGACCCGCACCCGCTATTGCCTGTTTTTGTGGCCATGGCCGTCTCGCTTGCACTCTCTCTCACCTTTATCGGCTCCATCCTGGCATGGCTCGCGCTGCGCCATTCCGGAGTCATGGCACCCTGATGGACGCTCCGTGACTTACGAATGGCTGTTCATTTCCATGCAAGATATATGGCGCGTGTGAGTAGCGTAACCACAAACACCACAATTGTGACGCCAAGCCAGATTAACTCTGCTACCTCGATTATTTTTAGCGTTTTTTTGAGTTCTTTCTTCATCGAACCGATCCAGTTGGTAGTTAAATAATTGCCGCGTTACCGCTTCGGTGGACCGAGTGCCCATGTCTCCAGTTGCCCGATCTGGCGCATTAACTGGATCTGTGCGCGGTCCAGTTCAAAGCTGGAGTTCAGGTAAGCGGTATAACGCTCATGTTCGGCTACGCGGGCATTCTGTTCATCCTTCAGGCTCGCCGCTCCGCTTTCAATCTTCGCATGCGTAGCCTCAATGTCGGATTGTGCCAACTGGTGCTCCAACTGCGCTACTTCGTGCGCGGCGGCTAGCTGCTCGACGGATCGTTGCAGCTTGAGCGTCTCCGTGCTTACCTGTTCCTTCACGCTCTGCGCCTCTTTGCGTGATTTGGCTGCGTCGGCTTTTGCCGCATCGGCTGCCGCGCGTTGTACCGGATTAAAAAACGGGAATCGTATGGCCACTCCCGCTGTTACATTGTGCCGTTGAAATTTCTGGAAAAACTCATCGTAATTGTTGAATCGCGCCAGCACGGCATACTGTCCGACGTAATCCACCGACGGATAGAGTTGCTTGCGTTCCGCCTGCGCGCGAAATGCTTTTGCCTGCGCCGCTGCGTCTGCCACTTTCACCAGGGGATTGTTCTTTACCGCTTCGCCCGGCAGATCCTGGTCCTGGGCAACGGGCGGCATCTCCGGGATCGTTTCCGTGGAGGTCTGGATTGCCGCAACTGGAAGCCCGGTCAGCTGTGATAGCCGCAAGCGCAGTTGGTCGGCTGCGGCCTGTGTCTGTGCGATGTCCAGCCTCGTCCTGGCGCCCGCCAATTTTGCCCGGGTGTTTTCCACCTGGCTATCCAGACCGGCCTGTATGCGTTGGGAAACGATATCCTGAAATTTCTGCGCTGCCTGCTGTTGCTCTTTTTGAATAGTCAGAGACGAATCCAGCAGATCAAGCTGCACGTAATCCAGCGCGGTCTCCATAATCACGTCATTGCGGCGGTCGGCGTTCTGCGCCGCGGTTACCTGCACATCGCTCTTTGCTGCTTTCACGTAGTTGCGCTGCGCCATGTTGAACAGCGCACCCTGAAAATTCACATTGAAGATTGAAGGCGCGGCGCCTTCAAGGCTCAGCGGGAAGCCATAAGACGCTCCCAACCCTGAGCCGAGCACCATCTGCGGCAGAAACACGTCCTTTGTCTGCCTTACCACCGAGCTCGCGCGCAGCAGGTCCGCCTGTTGGAGACCGGTACTCGCGCTGTTTTTGAGCGCCAGTTCAATCGCCGTGCGGAATGCCAGCGGTTTGTCCTTGCCGGAAGAGGTCTCTTGCGCGAGCAGAGTTAGCGGAAGCGCCACGATCCAGGCTGCAATCAGGACGACACGGGCATGCAATTTCATTTTTTCACCTGCGCGAATGTTCGGAATGGTGTGGAAAGACGTGATTTTATCGGGAAACGCGCGCCAGCGCATCCTGCGCTGGGCGGTACTCTGAGGCCATGTTCAGCGCCGTCTGGAACTCGGCTGCGGCTTCTTTCTTTTTACCTTGCTTTTCCAGCAGGACGCCCAAAAGGTAGTGGGCGCGAAATGCCGGCCCATCTTCAGATGAATCTTCCACTGAGACATAGTGCCGCAGAATCTGCGTTGCGCCGGCAAAGTCGCGCCCGGAATGCAGCAGCAGCGCGGCCGCATCAAATTCGCTGGGTTCACCCTGCTGCGCCGCGGATACCGAATGGCGGATGGCGTCTTCCATTTCGCCCATCCGTCCCGTACGCCGATAAAAATGTGCCAGTTCCACCCAGTAGCGTGCGGGCCGGCTGCTGACTGCAATCGCTTTTTTGTATTCTGCTTCCGCGCCGGTGTTGCCCTGCTTTTCCTGCACGCGCGCATAAATGTAACTGGCCAGCGCGCGATCATGCTCGGCAACATAATCGGCTTGCTGTTTGGCTTTGTTCTTGTCGCCGCCCAGAAATCCCGGAGCTTCCAGGTAAAACTCGCTCAGGTCAGAGCGTGCCGGCAGATTGTCTTTATCCAGGGCCACGGCCCGTTCAAATTCAATTTTTACTTTGCGCGCCAACCCAAAAGCCGTAAAGGGGTTAGCATCTTCCGCTTTTCTGCCCATCGCGCGCCCCAGCCACAAATGATAGGAACTGTTTTGCGGATTAAGCGTCAGCGCCTTCTCGGCCATATGCATGGAGTCGTCCCAGAGTTCAAGCTGATAGTAAACGCGGCACATCAGGTTGTACCATCGGGCATCGTTGGGCGCGCGCTTAATCTCCAAATTCAATGCATGGATTGCCTGGTCGGCCTTGCCTGCCTTGAGCAGCGCAGCCGGATCGGCGTCTGCACCGGCCATAGGCCCAACCATGAATAAGAAGAGAGCTGCTAATCGGACAAAGGACCTCAACGCTCGACCACCTTTATGTCCATGCCATTGCGCAAAGGCTGTGCGTTGATTGCGCCCAGCGCGATCACGGCGCCTTCCGGGATTCCTTTCAGCACTTCCACCCGCGTCAAGCTGGAAAGGCCGGTCTGCACTTCCTGCGCCAGAATTTTTTCGTCTTCGATCTTGTAAACGTAGCGCTTGCCATCCACATCATGCACGGCCTCGCGCGACACGGTAAGCGCATTGTCATGCCGGGCGGAAATAATGCTCACGTTTACATTCACGTTCGGCAGCAGCTTGCGGTCAGAATTATCGATCTCAGAAGTGATTTCACCCACGGTGCGCGTTCCCACCATGGTCACGGAAGTCGGGACTCTCGTGAGCGAGCCGTCCCACGTGCGTCCGGGGATTGCGTCCCACTTAATCTCGACTTTTTGGCCCTTTGCCAGCCGTCCAATTTCCGGCTCATCCACAAAGGCGCGCACTCTTACTTTTTCCAGGTTCGCCACCTGCACCAGCAGGTCGCCGCCATTCACATACCCTCCGGGCTTTACCGGGAGCTGGTAAACAGTTCCCGCGAATGGCGCGGTTACGTTGGAGTGGTGCAGCAACTCTTGCGCTGCGGCATAGGCTGCGCGGGCTTCCGCTGCCGATGCTTCCACTCTGGCCACCTCAGGCGAAGAGTAACGACCCTTCACCTTGGCTTGCAGCAATTGCACGTCAGCATCGGCTTTTTGCAAACGGTTCTGCGCCGCTTCCGCCTCTGCGGGTGACGCTCCGCCACTCTGCTGTAATTTCTGGATCGCCTGCAGGTTGCGCTGGGCGTCGTCGCGCTCGGCCTGTGCTTTGGTCAGGTCAGCGCGGCTTGTCAACAGCTCTTCCTGGGTTCCGCCGGCTTTAATGCCGCTGAGCGCCGCCTCTGCCGATCGTAACTGCGCCAGCGCGTGCGCTGCCTGCGAGCGCGCTTCAGCGTCATCCAGCTTTACCAGAAGCTGGCCGGCCTTTACGTGGTCGCCCTCCGCCACCAGGACTTTATCTACTGTGGCCGGCGCCGGAGCATGCGCCTCAAAACTGTTGACCGGCTCAATTTTGCCGTTGGTGGAGACCACGCTGGCAATCTCCTGGCGGGTAACCTTTTCCGCGCGCACCGGTGTTACCACGCGGCGGCGATTGATGCCCGTAAACAGCAGCAGCGCTGCCACTACCAGCACCAACACCATCACCACTTGCCTGCGACCGTTATTTTGGCTTTGTCTGGCCATGCTTTAGATTCAGTTCAATCGGTCAAACCTTCAAGTATATCCAATGCCGGAAGCGTAACGCAGGGTCCCAACTTCTGCGCTTCACCTGGTGAATCCCAAACTTTTCTGCCGGTGTTCTATTTTAGATGATCGCCCGCCCCTGCGGTTACGTCGTGAAAAAACGGTTGTTACAATAGGTTCCTGATGTCACATCGTACAGGCTATACCGACGATCACGCAAAATCAGGGCTCGACCATGACTTCCCTGAAATCGATACCTGGCCCAACCAGTTTCCTGCCTATGAAATCTTGATTGACGTGCCGGAGTTCACCTCCGTGTGCCCCAAAACCGGCCTGCCTGACTTCGGCGTGCTGGAGGTCCGCTACATGCCCGGCAAGCTCTGCCTGGAATTGAAATCCTTCAAGGAGTATCTGCTGCACTATCGCAACCTTGGCATCTTTCAGGAAAACATTGTCAATCAGGTGTTGGAAGATGTTGTGCGCGCCTGCAAGCCAAAATGGGCGGTGGTAAAGGGCGTGTTTCGTCCCCGCGGCGGAATTGGTACGACCGTGGAAGCCAGATGGCCCAGAGCGAAGACCAAAATCTAAAATTGCTTTAGCCCGAAGCACCGGCTCCGGCGGCCATTTTCTTGGCCGCTTCCGCATTTTGTGGCGCAGCGGTTTCTGCCGAGCTCTTGTTTTCCGGAAACTTGAAGCCCACGTAAGTCCCGGCGCTCATGCCGAGCAATCCGAGCAGCGTAGGATTGAAATCCGGGATGCTCAACTTGGTGAAGATCCTGACGATGAACACGAAAGCCATCACCACGGTCCAGGCGATGATCTGAATGCGGTGGAGCTCTATGTTGTCGCTGCCGCAAATGTCCTTCCAAAAACCCTGGCTCGAGACTTTGGCCGTATTGTTTTGGTCCACCAGTACCGCGGCAAGATACGTGGTAGAACTGATCCCCAGTAGCCCGAGGATGGAGGTGGGAATGTCCACGGCCGGGTCCCAAGTCATGATGAATAAAAAGAAATATGCGTTCAGCAGCAGCCATGTCCACACGGCCATCTGCGTGCGCGCCAGGCTGAACGGCCCGCCGCCATAGTCTCTGAGCAGTGAGGTCTTCCGTCCCAGCACCAACACCCCCGCCAGCGTGACGCACAGGAATGCGATGCAAACATACTCCCATCCAAG
>DASXKZ010000296.1:0-3122 GCA_036496525.1 Candidatus Angelobacter sp. | reverse complement strand
CTCGCTAAGAGCGCCGGTCGTGCTGTTGATCGTCATGATGGAAACGTTCGAACTGTTCTGATTGATCGCATACAAAAAGTGGTCCGATGCACCGGTGGCCACCGCAGTGGGCCCGCTTCCGGCGAGCGGAAACGGCGAGTTCGGCACTGCCTGCAAGCTTCCATCAGCCGCCACGGAAAATGCGGACACAGAGTTTAAATTTATATTCGCCACATAAAGAAAATTCTCCACCCGCGACAAGGTCATCGCAGCCGGATGTGACGCCGTCGCAAAAGGTGATCCGGGAATTCCGGTCAGCGCGCCGGAAGACGAGTTCACTGAATACACGGAGATATCGTGGTCAGCCTGATTCAGTACAAAGATCATGCTTCCGGCCTTGTTCATGAGCATGGAAGCTGGGCTTAGGCCAGTCGAAGTCCTGGGAAGCACTTCGGTCAAAACTCCTGTGCGATTGTCAGGAGTAAATAGAGAAATGTTGCTGGATCCCTGGTTCAGACTGTAAATAAATTTGTTGCTTGGATGGACCAGTACAGTGGTCGGAGCAGTCCCGGCAGTAAAAGGCGAGCCGACGATATTGGTGAAGTGATTCGAACTATCCACCCGGTATACCGCCACCTGATCGGACGAAGGCAAGGCCACATAAGCAGTCGTGGAAGTGCTGGTCTTTCCTCCACCAGGATTACTGCTGCCACCGCCGCATGCCGCCAATATTGCCAGTACACAACTAATCGCGGCTAACCTGAACCCTCTCATGGGCATTATCACGACCTCTTCAAAGAATCAGACTCAATAGCGAAAATACGATTACAGCTTGTGTTTGGGCCGGGTGGAGAGTCGTCCCAGGTGAAACACCACGCCGGTTGTGAATTTCACATCATTTTGTTCAACGCCTAGTGGTTTGGTTCGCAGGTAATCAACCTGAATGGCTCGAATCGAAATTCGCCTGGCAATCGGAATATCAACGCCACCTCCAAGTATGGTGGCCCGTGCATTGTCTTCTTCAACGACATTGGGCACATGAAGTCGAGTTTCAGCCTTACCAAAGAGCACATGGCCGAAGAACAATACTCCCCACTTGCTGTACATCCCCTGTGGACCAATGGCCCAATCGCGCGACCGTACGTTCGGACCGGTTGCAATACTGATCTGAGTTTTTACCCCGAAATAAGGTGCCAGGTTAAAAGCGCCGCCGATGGTACCACCGTTAAGCCCGGTGTCACTGTTGAAGCCGAATGCTTTACTGTCGAACTGCATGCGGGTGTAGCCGCCGAAGACCTGGATTCGAGGCGCCTCAGCCGCTGAAAGAAGGCCGGTAGAAAGCACAAAAAACATCACCAGCAAAACCAGCGCGAGCAGCCAATTACTTGCAGAAGAATTACCGCTATGTTGTTTTGTCATCAGTAGTTGATCTATCGAGATCGCTAACGCGCGAAACGCTTTGTTTTCTTAGATGCTGCCTTTTAGGTCAGACATAAGGATAAAAGATAAAGAACAAAAGCGACAAACCCGCCAACAGCCACAAACCGGGTTTGACCTCCGCCCAACGCCCTCCAGCAACTTTACATAGAGGATACAGGACAAAACCCGCGGTTATGCCGATCCCAATGTTATAGGTAAAGCTCATCAACGCTATCACAGCGAATGCCGGAACCAGCTCGGTATAGTCGTCAAACCGTATCTTGATGATGGGAGCCAGCATGAGAAGCCCGACTACGATAAGCGCTGGTCCGTACGCCTGCGCCGGGATAGCCGCTATAAACGGCGAGAATAACAGAGTTCCAGCAAAACATAGGGCCACAACAAGCGCCGTCAACCCGGTGCGTCCACCCGCCTCCACCCCAGTCGCCGACTCAATAAAAGCTCCGGAAGTTGACGTGCCGCATAAAGAGGCAAAAATCGTAGAGAGTGCATCCGCGAGCATGGGACGTTCAATTTCCGGCAGGTTTCCATGTTCGTCCAAAAAACCAGCGCGCGCCGATACGCCAATCAAAGTCCCCATGGTGTCTACGAATGCCATAACAAAGATGGTCAATATGATGGGAAAAAATTTCCAGCTCAGCGTGTGCGAGAAATCGAGTTTGAAGGCAATTGCTCCAAGGCTGGGCGGAAGGCTTACCCATTTTGCGGGATGCGCCGCGATTCCTGTGACAAAAGCGATCATAGTGGTCACCAGAATTCCCGTGAGGATCGCAGCAGGGAAGCGCCGGATCATAAGAATTGCCATCAGCAAAAATCCGCCGATTGCCAGGAGCACCGGGCCGGAAGTGAAATTCCCAGCTTGAAGCGGCGCGCCTCCACTGGAGGAGTGGACTATGCCAGTTTCGTTTAATCCTACAAACGTCAGGAACAGTCCGATCCCGACTGCAAAGCTATGCCGCAAGGCATTTGGGATAGCGCCTACTAACCATTGCCGAAGACGAAAGACAGTCAACAGTAGAAACACCGCTCCCGCCAGAAATACTGCCGCTAAAGCTGCCTGCCAGGAATATCCCAAGGCGTGTACAACCGTGAACGCAATAAATGCATTTTCCCCCATATAGGGTGCAATGGCGAATGGACGGTTAGCGTATAGTCCCATCAGCAAGGTGCCGAAAATAGTAGTGGCGATGGTGGCCACCATGGACGGTCCGGCAGGAATTCCCGCAGATTTCAAAATTGCCGGATTCACCGCCACAATGTAGGACATTGTGACAAATGTTGTAAGTCCAGCTATAAGCTCACGGCGAGTTGTGCTGCCCGCTTTGCGAATGCCAAATATTTTTTCCAGCCAGTTCGACACGGAGAAGCAGCATACATGTGTGCAACGCGCAGGCCAAGTAGAGCGGAGGTACCATTGACTTTGCCGCAGCTGGACATCTACCATTCCGTCGCCACTACAGTTGATCGTCGTGATGATTGACCAAGTTTTAGGTCACTACCGAATCCTCCAAAAAATCGGCTCCGGGGGCATGGGAGATGTGTATCGTGCCCGCGATAGCCGTCTCGACCGCGATGTCGCCGTCAAAATCCTCCGGCCCGCGTCTGTCGGCGACCCGGACCGGCTGCGCCGCTTCGAGCAGGAAGCGCGCGCCGCGGCTGCGCTGAACCATCCCAACATCGTCGCCATTTACGACATCGGATCT
>DASXKZ010000295.1:0-8414 GCA_036496525.1 Candidatus Angelobacter sp. | reverse complement strand
AGCTTTTCTCCCAGCGCCGTGCCGCCAGGTTCCCGCGTGGTGATCAGGTCAATGCCGCGATCACGCAGGTACTGGGCCAGGTTTTCCATCTGAGTGGATTTGCCCACGCCGTCCAGGCCTTCAAAAGTGATGAATTTTCCGCGCGGTGGAAGAGGCACGATAGAGATTTAATCATAAACCAAGACACAGGAGGCCTTTTGGCAGGACAATAAGAGGAACTTCTTATGCCGATCACAACCATCATTGAACCCTTCCGGATCAAAAGCGTTGAGCCTCTGCACTGGACCACGCGCGAACAGCGTGAGCGTCTTCTCCGGGCAGCGAACTACAACCTTTTTCTGCTGGCCTCTGAAGATGTATTGATTGACTTGCTTACCGATTCCGGGACTGGCGCCATGTCCACAGAGCAGTGGGCCGGCATCATGCGCGGCGACGAAAGCTATGCTGGCGGCCCGAGTTTTACCCGTTTTCGCGATTCCGTGCAGAATATTTTCGGCTACAAACACGTGATCCCCACACACCAGGGCCGGGCCGCTGAACGGATCCTGTTCAATGTGATGTGCAAGAAAGGCGACGTGGTCCCGAACAATACGCACTTTGATACCACGCGGGCGAATGTGGAGTTTGTGGGCGCGGAGGCAGTTGACCTGCCATGCGAGGAAAGCCGGCTTCCTGAATCGGTCTTTCCGTTCAAGGGCAACATGAATGTGCCCGCTCTGGAACAGTTGATTGCGCGTGTGGGCCGGGAACGCGTGCCCGTTGTGATGCTTACGGTCACAAATAATTCAGGCGGAGGCCAGCCGGTCTCACTGGAAAACGCGCGCGCCGTGAGCGCGCTCTGCCACAAGCACGGTATCCCGCTTTATTTTGACGCATGCCGCTTTGCTGAAAATGCTTATTTCATCAAGCTGCGTGAAGCCGGATATTCAGAGAAGACTCCAAAGCAGATAGCCCAGGAAATGTTCGCTTTGGGTGATGGCTGCACCATGTCTGCCAAGAAGGACGGAATGGCGAACATCGGCGGTTTTCTTTGCACCAATGACGACGCCTTGGCGCAGCAGGAGAAAAACCTGCTGATCCTGACCGAAGGATATCCAACCTATGGCGGCCTTGCAGGGCGCGATCTGGAGGCCGTAGGCATCGGCATTCAGGAAGCGTTGGATGAGGACTATCTCAAGTACCGCATTGCCTCTACGGCCTATCTGGGACGCCACATTTCCGAGCAGGGTGTGCCAATCGTGCAGCCGCCAGGCGGCCACGCGATCTATATTGACGCGCGAGCTTTTCTGCCGCACATTCTGCCGGAACAATTTCCCGCCGTCGCGCTGGCGAATGAGCTTTACCTGGAAGGCGGCATACGCTCCGTGGAAATTGGCACGCTCATGTTTGGCGACAAGGCCAGAATGGACCTGGTCCGGCTTGCCATCCCACGGCGGGTTTACACGCAAAGCCACATTGATTATGTTGTGGAAGTAGTGCTTGATGTCTGGAACCAGCGCCGTCAGATTCAAGGGCTGCAGTTGATTTCAGGAGCGCCATTCCTGCGTCACTTTACCGCAAGGCTGGCGCCCTTGGCGCATTCATAAGACGCATTCATAAAAGGAGAACTTCATGCGACTTGGCGACGACATTGACGATCATTGCTCGCGCTGCAAACGCACGACTGACCATTCTGTTGTTTCCATGATGGGAGAAGAAGTGTTGCAAACGCGCTGCCGCACCTGCAACAGCGAACACAAATATCGTGGCAACAAGAGCCGAAGCAAAGGGATGACGGCCAAAGAAGCGTTCGATAAAGTTCTGGCCAGCGTCACCGGCGCTCAGCCGGAAGCAACATCTGCCGCAAAAAAGAAAAAGAAATAGCCACAGGAAAGAAAAAGAAATAACCAACAAGGACACGAAGGAATGCTTTAATCTGTCGTCCTGAGCGAAGCGCCTCCAAAACCTTAACTATTCGAAACTCAATGGCGCGCAGTCGAAGGATCCCGGCGATTCATCAGTCTTGATTGCCGATTCAGGGAGTTCTCTCGATATGAGTTCCTGGTGAGAATGCTTCAGCAATTTTGCCAGTTGTGGCAATTTTGGCAGTTACTTCTGTGTTCCTTCGTGTCCTTTGTGGCTAAATTCCCGTCTTGCCTTCCATCTCACGCTTCTTTAATCTTGGTTCGCTCTACAAAGAGACGAGCCGACCATGACAAAATTATTTCGCCAAATAGCTCTATTTGTTTTACTCATTACCGCAATCGCCAGTCCTGCCCAGAAACGCAAACCAGCCGCCAGTGCGCCGCCCTCGCAGCCAATCAAGCTGATGGTGGACGCAACCCACGCGCCGGAAAAAATACTGCATGCGCAGATGGAAATTCCGGTAGCCGCGGGTGAAGTCAAGCTGGTCTTTCCCAAATGGATTCCGGGCGAGCATGGTCCAACCGGGCCAATCACTGATCTGACAGGACTGCAATTTTTTGCCAATGGAAAGAGACTCACTTGGCGGCGTGATCTGGATGAGATGTACACAATCCACCTCACAGTGCCGCAGGGCGTGAGCACACTTGAGGCAAAGTTGGACTTAGTGATGCCTGCGCCGCCTGAGGGCTTTTCGTCTGGAGCTTCAGCCACAACGCAACTAAACATGCTGAGCTGGAACCAGGTTGTGCTCTATGTTCCCGGGAAACACAGTGATGATATTCCGATCGTTGCTTCGCTCAAGCTGCCTGCGGGCTGGAAGTATGGCACGGCACTGCCCGTGGCGGGTGAGAGCGGCGCCCAAATCAATTTTCAGCAGGTATCGCTGACTACGCTGATAGATTCGCCGGTACTCGCGGGAGCGCACTTCCGCCGCATTCCGCTTACGCCTGAAGGGCCGATCCAGCATTTTATTGATGAAGTTGCCGATGGCGACGCAGCTTTGGACATGCCGCAGGCGACCATCGACGAATACAAGCACCTCATCGCTGAAACCGGCGCTCTCTACGGCGCGCGGCATTATCGCGATTATCATTTTCTGTTGACGCTGAGCGACCACACGGCGCACTTCGGTCTGGAACATCATGAATCGAGCGATGATCGCGTGGGTGAGCGTACCATGATCGATGATGATGCGCGCTGGCTTGCCGGCAGCCTGCTCTCGCATGAGATGACGCATTCGTGGAACGGCAAATATCGCCGCCCCAAAGGGCTGGCAACGCCGGATTACCAAGTGCCAATGGAAGGCGATCTGCTTTGGGTGTATGAAGGCCTTACGCAATATCTGGGAGATATTCTTGCGCCGCGGGCCGGCTTGTGGACTAAGCAACAATTCCTGGATGAAACTGCCGAGACAGCGGCCGCGCTGGACCACACTCCGGGAAGGTCCTGGCGTCCTTTGCAAGACACCGCAGACGCCGCGCAGCTGCTTTATGGCGCAGCGTCTGAGTTTGAGAGCTGGCGTCGCAGCGTGGACTACTATCCTGAAGGCTTTCTGATCTGGCTGGAAGCAGACACCATTATCCGGCAGCAGACCAAGGGCCAGAAGTCGATGAACGATTTCTGCCACATCTTTCACGGAGGCGGCAACACTCCGCCCAAAGTGATCACCTATACGTTTGACGATGTCGTAAAAACGCTGAACGAGGTCACGCCATACGATTGGGCCAAATTCCTGCGCGACCGGCTGGATACTTACGGTCCCGGCGCTCCGTTGGGCGGCATTACCAACAGCGGCTGGAAGCTCGTCTATGACGACAAGGCCACCGAGTTCACCAAAGCCATGGAGCAGGTCCGCAAAGCGGTGGATGCGCGATTCTCCATCGGGCTGGCACTCGACGACAAGGGCGGTATTCACGACGTGATCGTCGACAGTCCTGCGTGGAAAGCAGGAATCGCGCCGGGAACCACGCTAATTGCTGTGAACGGAAGGAAGTTCGATCCTGATATCTTGCGCGACGCGCTCAAAGCAGGGAAGGGAAACGGACCGAACCTGGAACTGCTGGTGATGAATGGCGATTACTACAAAACATTCACGCTCAACTATCACGATGGCGAGAAGTACGCTCACCTCATGCGAGATGAATCCAAGCCGGATGTGCTGAGTGACATCATCAAGCCGCTGACGAAGTGAGGGAGCTAGTGCTGGCTTCGGGATTCTTTGCTTTTTAGAATCAGGGCAGCGACTTCATCCGCGAGAGCCGGGTCAAGTTGGGCAATCAGCGTTTGCTGCTCAAACGCGGCGACAAGATCGTCAATTTGCACATAGCTCCAGGCAAGCCAACCTCGCGTCTTGGCAGAATCTGGCTTGATTGCAAGCGAGCGCTTCAATTCTCGTATGACGTCTGAATACCGCTCCATTTTCTGATATGTCCAAGCCAAGCTCTCAATTGACGGCAGCGATCGCGAATTGATTTCCAGCGCTTTATGGCTTGATGCAATCGCCTCATCAAATCTACCTAACTCACAGAGAGCAGAAGATTCTCCCCAATAACCGAGCTCTTCGTTCGGACAAAGCCGGATGTATTCTCTGCTGCATCGCAAAGCGGCATCCCAATCCCTAAGCTCGCTATACACGACGCTGAGCTGTGCGAATGCCTCTGCGTGGTCGGGGGTTAGTCGCAAGGCTTCTTTCAGAGATGCGACTGCGCTTGGAAATTCGCCGATTTCTTTTTGACACTGCCCTAATGCGACGCAAAAGGCCGAGGAATTGGGCTCCAAAGTGGTTGCGGTTTGAAAAGCTGCCAAAGCTTCCTTCCATTTCTCCTGGCCGTAGAGGGCGACGCCGAGGTTGTAATACGCCGCGGCATCGTGCGGATCTAACGCAGCAGCTCTTCGCAAATGTTGTTCTGCTTTTTCGTAATCACCTTCCGTGCAATATTTCCAGCCGATATTGTGAGCAAGAACGGAATCCGCGGGATGAAGGCGGGCAGCGTATTTCGCCAAGTGCGAAGTTTTTCCGTGACTTCGCAAATAGTCAAAGATCCTAAGAACGAGAGAACGCCAAACTCCGCGAATTCTGTCTTCGAACTTCATGGTCAATCTTCCACGCCAGCAAACAAATCCGTCTCCATCTCCATCTTGCTCGGTTTCACGCTGTTGGCCAGGTGAAACACTTCCATTTTGCCGCGCTTGCGCATGGTCGCCTCAAAAAAGCCGAACAGCGGCGCTTGCGATGTGTGAAGCTTAAAAGCCGCAATCTTGGCATCGATTTCATGCGGCATAAGTTCGATGATCGTCGTGGTCGGCGCCAGAGACACCGGCTGGCGTTCAGGCATGGTAAAGAGAGCGCTCGCGTAATAAAGCTTCTGTGTCCGATGCGGAGTTAGGCCGTTTTCCAACTGGTCGGGAAAGCGGTTCGTGCGTCCAGCCCAGTGGCAGGCCATAGTGGCGAAAACTGAAACCATTGAGTGGTCAGGATGTGCGGTAATAGCTCCCTCAGTGCCCATGGTCATCACCACGTGTGGGCGCAACTCGCGGACGCGTCGGGTCAGGTCCGCAACCACCGCATAAAAATCCTGCCGATCGAGCTTACCGTCGGGATAGTCCAGCACGGTTCCATGGCTTACTTTCAGCAGTTTGCAGGCAGCCTGAAATTCCAGACGGCGGGCTGCGGAAAGCTCGTCATCCGACCTGGCCGTGCCCCGATGCGTGGCTGCCTGCCCGGGCGTAAGACAAATCACATGGGTTTCCACGCCGCGTTCGGCATAGCGCAGCAGTGTGCCGCCAAAGCTGCCGGCTTCGTCGTCAGGATGGGCAGTAAAACATAGGAGCCGATGCATCTTTTTTCTCGCTAACCTTCTCTCATCTGGTGAGCTTCTTGTGTATCACGCCGGGCCGTTTCATGCCACACGCCGGAAGCCGGAAAGAGCCGCCATGCAATTCCGTGGACTCACTTTAAGTGGCATCTTCTTAATAGTTGCCGGTTTTGCGCTCGCCGCGTCGCCCAGAAACGTGCCAAAGTCTGCGTCCGGGCTGCGCTCCAACATTCCTGCTGGCTATGACGTGGTGTTGCTGAAGCCATCAAAAGCCACACTGTCATTGATAGCCCTGATCGAGTGCCCGGAACTTGAAGGGGTCCAGCATGTGTCAGAAGGCTCGCACTCAAAACTCATTTCAAGCGACGGCAGCACCGTAAAAGAATTTCCGCAGCACTTTAGCTTTCGCATTACCGCATCGCTCAAGAAGGTGTTTCTTGATGGTCCGGAAACGTCGATCGAGCTTCCTGACGATCCGCAGGAACTCCTGCTCCACCTGAAGTTCCGTGTTCGCGCCTATCATGGTTTGGAAGTGCGGGAAGTTGAGCCGCAATCCGTTGAAATGATCGGAATGCCTGCCGATGTGCCGTACGATGAACGCGTTTACCGCATCAACATCAACGCTGGAAATCTTCCCATCACAGACCGAATGGTGGTAGAAATCCTTTCACCGGAAGGCAAGCTTCTAACGCATTTTCCGTTTATTGCGCTCTAGTTTTTTATGTCTTTAATGGAGCAGGCTGCGTAGCAGACTGCCAGTCCGCTTGCGGGACTAACGTCGCATTTAATGCAGGTTCCGGCGCATGGCCGGCGACCACTGCTGGGGCAGGCATCCATGCGCGGATTTCCGGCATAGCGGCGCGGGCGGCCACTTCTCCGCAGCGGATCAAATCAGGTGCACGAACAAAGTCATCGTAAGCAAATTCGCCGATCTCCGGCTGTAAGACGATATCCGACGCAGCTTTCCACGGTCCGCACATTCGTTCCTGCGCAATGGAAAAGCATTGTCCAATCACGTCAAATACATGGCGAGGGCCGCCGGGCTTGACCCAGTGTGCCGCCAGGTGCACGGAAATAACACGGTCAGCGCCCATATCGCGCAATGGCATGGCCGGAACCGAATGGGCCAGGAGGCCGTCGACGAGCAGCTGTCCGCCAATTCTTACCGGCTGGAACATGCCGGGATAAGCGCAACTGGCGCGTACAGGATCCACCAGATCGCCTTTGGTAAAGACCACGGCATCGCCGGTAATAATGTCAGTGGCTGCAATGGCCATTGGAATCTTTAGCTCTTCAAAAGTTTTGCAGCGCAATATCTTGCGCAGGAAGATTGACATTTTGTCATTGCTGAAGAGGCCAAAACGAGAAAAGGTCCAGCGGGAAAAATCTTTGAATCGCACCAGCGCCGCTATTTCTTCCAACTCTTTGGCGCTGATGCCGCTTGCGTAAGCCGCACCGATGACCGATCCAACGCTGGTGCCGGCGATATAGTCCACCGGAATGTTTTCTTCTTCCAGGACTTTCAGGATGCCAATATGGGCCAGGCCTCGGGCAAAGCCTCCGCCCAGCGCAATGCCGATTTTTGGAATGCGTGGCTGCTCAACAGGAGGTACTTCAGGAACAGTTTGGCGGGCAAGTTCTCGTCCCAGGGCGCGCACGGACCGTACGATCTTATTCAGCGGATTCTTCAACGGCGCTCCTTAACCTTGGGACTTGCCGCACCCGGATTGCACCTTTATCGTAAGATGCTGGTTTACGGTAAATGGTGCACAGTAAAGTTAAACGGTAACCGTCAACAATTAGTTTCACTCTATTTTCAGCTTAAAAACGAGACAACCTCTCATGACGTTGGTAACCTCAAATCGGCCCAAAATGGGCTGAGAAAAGTACGTAAAATAGCCTGCTTAACCTCAGTTTTCATGATCGGAAAAATACTTCTTTGACCAAAATGCGACGAGAGTTTTCCGCTGGCGCGCTGGTTTTGCGGCACATGCAAAAGCAATGGTGGGTGGCCGTGATTGAGCCCGGCCGCGAAGGCGAACCCGAAGATCGCAAAAACATTGTCGCCTTGCCCAAAGGCAACGTCGATGCTGGTGAAAAGCCGGCGGAGACCGCTCTCCGTGAAGTCCATGAAGAAACCGGTCTCATGGCGACGCTCATCACCAAACTGGGAGATATCAAATACGTGTATGTGCGCAAATGGGCCGACAATGAAAAGGCGTTCAAGATCGTATCGTTCTTTCTTACCAAATATCAGTCAGGCCAGATCGATAACGTTACCGCTGCCATGCGGCATGAAGTTCGCCGCGCTTACTGGCTTCCCCTGGCCGACGCTCCCGGCAAACTCAGCTACACCGGCGAACGCCAGATGGCCGAAAAAGCTCTTGAGTACATTAAATCGCATGCGGACGAACTGGATTGATGCTTGTGTTTTGTCGGCTTGCACTCCTGCCTGCAAAATGTGGAGCGCACGCGCCCTCGACTGCGGACAGGGTCCTTTGAAGACCACTTCCATACTGGCAGTCCTTCGTGTCCCTTTGTGGTAAAAAATATTGATTCCGGAGATCAGCAAAATGCCCGAAGGCTACTACGTCCCTTTCGCCGCGATCATCGACGCTCCATATTGGCACTACAAATTTGGTCAGGGGCCCAAAGCGAATAATTCCGCGGGAACCATACCCAAGGGTAGCCTCA
>DASXKZ010000294.1:0-4633 GCA_036496525.1 Candidatus Angelobacter sp. | reverse complement strand
GAACAAGCCTGCGTCACCCATGGGAATGGCGCCTTTTATTCCGGGAATAGAGATCAGCCCAGACTACTTTCACACCATGAAAATGGCCCTCATCAGTGGCCGAAGCTTCAATGATTCAGATACCCGGACTGCGCCGCTTGTCGCGATAGTCAATGAGACGTTTGCCCGCCGTTTCTTTCCCGGTGAAGACGCGCTGGGCAAGCGCTTTCGCATCCCCGCTCCGTTTAGATCGCCTCCGCCATGGACCACAATCGTGGGAATCGTGGCCGACGTCCGCCATCTCGGTCTGGCTCAGAATGTCTCCCCCGAAGCATATTTTCCGCTCCCACAAGGCCGAATCTACGATGGTGTTTCCTTTGTCATCCGCACTTCAGAGCCGGAAAGCACGTCTGCGGCCCTGCGCCGCATCGTGGCTAAACTGGACCCAAGCCAACCTGTTTCCGATGTTGTTCCTATGGAGCAGTATCTCTCTACCTCGCTCGCTGCCCGCAAGTTCAACATGATCGCGTTGGGTGCCTTTGCTCTGCTGGCGCTTGTGCTCGCCTCGGTAGGGATTTTTGGCGTGCTCTCTTATTCAGTGGCGCAGCGCTCACATGAAATCGGCGTGCGCATGGCGCTGGGCTCCGATCGCGAGCGCGTCATTAAACTAGTGTTGCGCGAGGCCGCATGGCTCAGCGTGACAGGAGCGGCGTGCGGAGTAGCAGGCGCTCTGGTGCTGACACGCTACATGTCCAGCCTGCTCTATCACACCAGCGCGTTCGATCCGCTGACGATGATCAGCGTTTCTGCTCTGCTGATTTTTATCGGAGTTCTTGCCGGCTACGTACCCGCACAGCGCGCAAGCAGGGTTGATCCGATGATCGCGTTAAGGACCGAATAATTCAAAATCTTTGAACATAATAGAGGAGCAGACTGGGAGAACCTGGCGGCTAGCTGCTGGCTTCTAGCCACGAGCTTAGCTAAAGCGGAGACGGCTCAACCTTGCTCAGCGTTTGCCTGCCAGAAAAAAGCCGTATCTCTTCTATGCGCGGAATCTAAAGCGCCTGTTGCTGCGGCGAAATTCTCATCCATACCGCTTTTTGTCTTGACAGCGGAGGCGAAGAAATGGTAAATTTAGGGATTCGCTCCAGAACGAAAATTAGTGTGCAGTGAACGTTCTTTGACAACTTAGCTGCTAGCTCCTAGCTGCTAGCTCCTAGCTGCTAGCTCCTAGCTCCTAGCCGCTAGCTACTAGCCAGAAAAACCCAGGAACTTTACCGCAGAGGGCGCTCAGGACGCAGAGGAGAAAGCTCTGAACCCTACGCCAATCGAATGGTAATCGCTGAAGTCTACGCCAATCTGGGGTGGGTTGCGGTGATATCGCTGAAACCCACGTCAATCCGGGATGCGGTGGGATGCACCCGGGGGGAGGGGGTACTCCAAGAGCAGAGCGCGCCTGAGATCGGGTGATCCGGTGATCGGGAAATCTGGTGATCGGAAAACCGCAAACGTCACGACTAATTAAACATTGATCAGAGGCAATAGCTGGGATACCCTGGGATGCATTCATGTAAGCGCTTTAGAATCCTAGTTGAGGTATAGGGGGAGGGGTGGCAATGTCCCTTACACTGCTACCGTGCTCCGCTTTCCAGCCTTCTCTGTCTCCTCCAGCTGGATCGCCTGCTTGAAATAATCCATGGAAAGCTTCAGTCCCTGTTCCAGGTCGATCTTTGGTTCCCAGCCCAGCAGCCGCCGTGCTTTACTGATGTCTGGACGGCGCTGTTTAGGATCGTCCTTCGGCAGCGGCTTATTGACGATTGGACTCTTTGATCCAGTGACCTTCAGGACAAGCTGCGCGCACTCCAGGATTGTGAACTCCACCGGGTTGCCGATGTTGACGGGCTCATGTTCATCGGACTTCGACAGGCGCACAATGCCGTCCACTTCGTCGCTCACGTAGCAGAAGCTGCGTGTCTGGCTTCCGTCGCCGTAGACGGTAATGGGCTCTCCGCGGAGCGCCTGCTTCATGAAATTCGAGATCACGCGGCCGTCATTCAATTGCAGCCGCGGGCCGTACGTATTAAAGATGCGCAGAATGCGCGTATCGACGTTGTGATAGCGGTGGTACGCCATGGTCGCGGCCTCGGCAAAGCGCTTGGCTTCGTCATAGACTGAGCGCGGACCAACCGAGTTCACATGTCCCCAGTATGTTTCTTTCTGCGGATGCTCCAGCGGATCGCCGTAGCACTCTGAGGTGGAGGCGACCATGAACTTTGCGCCGTACTTCTTGGCCACGCCCAGTGAATGGAAAGTGCCCAGCGAGCCCGCTTTCAGCGTGGGGATGCCGTGCTCCATGTAGTCGTCAGGGCTGGCCGGCGACGCGAAATGAAAGACGTAGTCCACCGCCCCGAAATCGAAAGGCTCATTGACGTTTTTCTGCTCAAACTCGAAGCGCGGCTCGTTTTTCAGGTGGGCAATATTGCGCAGGCTGCCGGTCAGCAGATTGTCCACGCACACAACATGGTTGCCTTCAGCCAGCAGCGCATCGCAAAGATGCGATCCCACAAATCCCGCTCCGCCTGTCACCAATACCCGCATAGAAGTTTTACCTCTCAACTCGATTACCTGGCCCATATCTGTTTGCCCTTACATCTCGCAGGCACAACCCCATTCTACTGCTCTCCTGCTCGCATGCTGCTCATTGTGTTGTTGCCGCCGCAGTGACCTATGCTGCGCTCCACGTCGGTGCCTTCTTCATAGTCGTTCCAGGTTTCCACCAGCAGATACGGCGCGGCATTCTGCGATCCGTAATATTTGCGGAACACCCGCAGCACATCTTCAAACGTCTTGCCGCAGCGATATGCAATGTGCCGGTTCCGGCTCCATGAGGCTTTGCTGTCGTCAAAGCCCGGCCACACCGCGCCCACTGCAATCTTGTCCGGATGGTGCTGTTGCATATTGCGATAAAAATAATTCAGGTAGTCTTCGCCGTAATTGCTGCCGTCGCGCGCCCAGCCGTCTTTGCCCGGCTGTACCCATGCGTAATATCCGTCAAAGGCGTCCGGATATTTATCGCTCATGTCCTTGTAGATCAACAGCGGAGGATCCGGCCATGACTTGGTGACTTGCCGTATGCGGTTCCAGTCAGTGTTGGATTCTTTGGGAAAAATAAAGATCACCGGACGCCCGTTGTAGCGCAGATAGGCGGAGCGTGAAGGCCCAGCTTCCGGCCCGATGTAACGATCATAAAGATATTGCAGGTCCACGATCACCGCGTCAGTGTCGTAGCCGGGATGGTCAACCGCTTCGTCATATTGTGCCGCCACTTTAAAGCTTGGATCGGCGCCAGCTGCCTGCTGCATCAGCCCGTAGGCCGTGTCTTCAAACTCTTTGCGCGGCCCATACCAGTTCACCACAAAGCCGCTGATGTTGAGCTCTTTGGCTTTCGCAATCTGCTGCCGCAGCACGTTGGAATCATGGCAAGAATAGCCCACGTCAATGTGGGCTTTTTGCCCAAACCACGGCTGATAAACAGCCAGCAGCCTGGGGCTGCCTTCCGGCGTGCGTCCCTGCGCCGCCAGCGATTCGCGGGGATTGATCTTGACCGCGCAGCCGGTTGCGCCGGCCATCATCAGCAAAGAAAGCATTGCCATTACAAGCAGAGCGATGGCTCGAAAATCTGCGGTGCGACGAAGGCGCGGCGTTATCTTCAAGAGAGTGTTCGGAGCACGGTCGCGCCGCCCCGGAAATGGACTTCCTTTGGTAATCAATGCCCTGGAAACAGAGATAAGAGTGCCCTTCATGACCTGCCAACTGCCATAAGACTATTTGTGACTTTCAGTTGGATGAAAAAGCAGCAGTTTTGGATGGATAGGGCATTCCCAAGCGAAAGAGTGGTGAGGATGGAGCAGGGCGAATTTTTCACCTACGGAGGCACGGAGGCGCGGAGAATAAGAGCTCTTTACCGCAGATCAACGCGAGATGGCCGCAAATAAGGATGATGCACTTAGCTCACCATCTCGACCGTCCAGTCCCGGGGGTGTTCCCCATATGGTGCTATGATGGGTTTTGTGAAGCAGGCTTTTCAGGTCGGGATCGTCCTCCTGCTGCTGCTTGCCATTTTCGGCGTGCTTTTGACGCCCGATCCAAGTGATGATCCCGCAGGGGTTATGGTTCGGCTGGACAAGAGCCGCTTGCTGGTCACGTCCCTTTTGGTAACTCCTGCAGTTTCTCCGCCTCCCATTACGCCAACATCCCGGATCATGCTTCCCAGTGCGCACGTTGCCTCGACTGCCGCGAAGCGCGATCTGATCTGTACCCGCCTCTGCTAGACCTCAGTTCTCTCTGGATTCACACAGCGCCCTGCAAGCAATGATTTTTTCCTCAAAAAGAAGCACTAGCCTGCGCTTTGCTTCCGGATTGCATGCTCTCCGGAAGCTGCAGAGGCCCGAGGTCCACATGCAGAACGAATCCCGTACGTGGAATGGCAGCAACATAACTTTGTTCGTGAGTGGAGTCAGCGCCACCACCGTTCTTTTGGGGCTGCTGGCCGTCGTCCATAACAGGCTAAGTCAAGGGGCCGGGCTTGAATATGGATCGTTAATACCTGCCGCCGATGCCGGCGTTGCCTTTATTTTGCTCGGCATTTCCCTGG
>DASXKZ010000293.1:0-15201 GCA_036496525.1 Candidatus Angelobacter sp. | reverse complement strand
CATCTTGCAACGAGATCTGAGCGCCGTTAGGCGCGACCACAGGTTAACCCACCCTGAAGGCGAGCGCATACGAAGCCGGAAGGGTGGTTGAAGCCAGTAGGGGTGCACCGCCTGAGCGCATGGGATTGTGCAAGAATTGTCCATGCTGTCCGTTCCTTTGAAGGAGCAGCTATGAGAATGTTTGCAGCAATCCTCGGGCTATTCCTGGTTCCTCAATCGTCCAGCCCACTTCTTTCTGGGCGCATTGTGGACTCGAACGGCCACGCGGTTCCTGATGTGGCCGTCTTAAGTCAGCTCTTTAATCCCACCGGCGGTTACAGCACTGTTAAGACCCACACCAATCCAGACGGCCAGTTCTCTCTGGCTGCTGACGGCAAAGTGGTTTTCGTTAGGAAAGCCGGATTTGTTCCGTTTACGCACGTGCTGGCGCGCGATGAAAGGCAAGTGCAGCTCGTCCTGGAGCCACTCTCCCAGCTCAAGACCTTGCATGTAGCGGGATGCTGGGACACGTATGGCGTGAATCGCCAGGTTTTGTCTTCACACAAGTTCAACCCCAAAGGCGTGACTCTATACGGCGAAGCTCATCTTTACCCTGTTCCGAACAATGCAGCAGTTGAACATCAAAGTGACGTCGACTATGGCGCTCACATAGTTTCTTCCCCCAAAGGCCGCAAGAACCGCATGTTCATTTACTGGGGTTTCTCGTATATCGGCGACTATCCCAACGTGCACCTTTTCGATAATGTGGTGGCGTTTACTGAGCGTGCTTTGAGCACGGCGGAAGACACCGAAGAGATCAAAGGTACTCTCAAGAACGGGCACAAATTCCGCTGGGTCGGCGCAAGCCTGGGCTCTGTCTTTTATCATGACGTTACTCCTCAGGCCGCGGAATATTTTGATCGCATTATCGACCAGGGCTGTGTATTGGATTGATTATCGCAAGCCAGCTCACAGGGCTAGACCCCTCGGCTAAACATTTTGACCTGTTTTGCCGGATACGCACAAAGTTCTTTCACGGGACATTGATAGCACTGCGGAGATTTGTCTCGGCAGATTTCTTTTCCATGTTGCCGCAGCAGCAAATGCGCTTGGGCAATGGCTTCGGGCTTGCGTGGAAGCTCCGGCTTCAATGCTTCCTGTACTGATCGGTAAGCTGCGCCGTAGTTTTCCTGCCACCGTCCATACCCAACGCGGGTCAACACACGCAGCCCGTTCCACTCCAGCGGTAGTCCGGGCGACGCGCCGCAAAACATCAGTATCTTTTCCGCTCCCGGGTCGCCGATATTAGGGAATTGCTTCAACGCTTTCTTGGCCTGCGCATATGGAAGTTTGAGTATCTGGTCCAGGTCGCCGCCGAACTGGCTTATCGTGATTCGTGCAATCTCCTGCCAGCGGAAAACACGCACCTTGGGGCGCATGCCGCCCATCGTGGCCAACGCCAGCAGCGTTTCGGGATCGGCGTTCAGTATTGCCTTGGGATTCAGGCCAACTTGCTTTCGCAGGCCTTCGAATACTTTGGCGCGCCGTTCATCCGGTAGTAGATAACAGGCGTTTTCCCACATCACCAGCTCAAACGGTCCCTTCGCCGGTGGCAGTTTGGGAGCGCCGTAAGCCCGCTTCAACGCGACAATGAGTTTCTTAAGATCAGGCATCGCTGAGGAGCATAACCCAACGGGCAACTGTCTTCTATGGTGGGGGCGATCCACACGCAACAGTATATCTATCACTTTCTTTCGTGGGCTTTAGCCCCTGTAAACCGCTTCAGCGGCTGATTCGATCCACAAAACATTTACAACCCAGCACAGGAGAACCCCATGCCGCAATTCACCGACGATGAATTTATCGCCCGGCTCAGCGCCTGTCTCAGTCAATCCACCGACGGCATCGAACCCGAAACTCCCATTTTCAAAAATGACGACGGCTCCATCAACCGCGAAAAAACCCTGGCTTTACCTTGCTACTGGAATTTCAAACTCTAGAACAAACTCGGCCTCGCTGAACTACCCAGCAATGACGTATTCACGTTCACGATCGTGTGCGTGCCCTCGTGCCCGCCAAACGCAAACAGCAGATACACCATCGGGAACCCGCCGGCGCGCAGGTTCAGGCCTGCAGCATAGCTGTGCCTCCATGGATTGCTGCCCAGGTCGCCACGCAAAAGAGCGACCTTGCCCTGATCGGCGCGCACCGTGATCCCCAATGGCAGTTTGCCGATCGAATGATCGAAGTTTTCCTGCAACAGCAGGACGTTGGGTGCCCGGAAACGGTAATCCTGATAGCTGCTCAGCGACGGATTTCCATTCAGGTCTGATCCGCCCAGCGTCGGCTGGAAATAAAACGGCACAACATTCGTTCCTGGCGTCATCGACAGGGAGTTGAACACCCGCAGCCCCAACGTCCCCACCTGGCTCGTTGTGGTAGTCGCATGCGGGCATGTCGAATCATCACTCGTGGCATCTTGGCGGCAATCGTTCGGACCATTGGCGTCCCTCGCTACGTACATGTTCGTGTGATGGATCGAAATTTCCTGGTAAAGATCGAACGTCAGCCGCTGGAATGAAAAACCCGAACCGTCTGTATCGATGAACGGCTGATACATCGCGGCGTAATTGAAATGCAACAAATTATTCTTCGTCGCGGGCCGCATTCTCACTCCGACCCCCGGCTGCAGGAAGAAAGGCTGGTGCGCCAGTCCCGGCGCCGTCGTCGGCGTGTACAGCGTTTCGGTCGAAGGCGACCCGTTTCCGGTGCTCGAGCGAATATCCGGCAATCGCCCGTTCAACTCGGCGAAGATGCCCGCGTTGAGCTTCTGAAAGACCGGCCACACCGCGTTCCCGCCAACAATGTGTTCGGTCATCCCGAAGAACGATCGTCCGGCAGTTGTCGTTGCCGGCCCTTCGCCGAAGAACGCCAGTTTGTTGAGTGAGGTCGATTGCGCGTAGAAGTTGTAAACTGGTCGCTCCACATACGCTTGCACGTCGCCAACGTCTTTCGGGACTCCCATTGTCCCCTCTGATCGTTCAATGTGCGTGCCCACAAATTTCAGGTAGAAGCCCGCACGCCATGATCCATTGCTCGATCCGATGGCATCCGCGCTCCAGGCTTTACTCCAGTCGTCGCCGTCTTTGTGGCCGACGTAAGCTAGTCCAGCGCCAAAGCCATTCTGCGGAGCAATGCTTCCCACCGCGATGTGCAGCGGCTGTCCGGTGAAGAGCACTTCAGCGCAGCCAACAATGTGCTTAGGACAGTTCTTTTTGAACTTGCCCGGCTCGGTTGCCGGCTCCTGCTCTTGTTCATTTTTCACGCCTGGACTTGGAGTCGGAGTGGGCTGTTGTGCCCAAACACTTGCCGAGAGCAACATGAATGCGAGAATAATTCGACGCACTGACTTCTCCTTACTTGCGCGACGTACGCTTCTTTTGAGCTGATTTGGTTTTTTTTCTGGACTTGCCGGTAGCCTTCTTGGCGGATGCTTTTTTCTTGGCCGGCTTCGATTTCTTTGTGGCTTTCTTCCCATGCTTGTGCAGCAGCGCCGTAACCTTTTGTATGTACTTGCTGGCCTGCCGCTCCGTGTGTAACGTATTGATGTTAATATTCGTGTGCTCTTCCGGCGGGACCCTCAACTGCTCTGCATGGTGTAGATGCAGCAACTGCGTGCGGACCAGGCTCGAGATCGGCCGGTCAGGGTTGTAGGCCTCTTTTTCGTCAAACTCAATAATATCGACTGTGGGAGCGTCTTTGATCGCCATATCTCAGCCTTTCATCGCCTTGGGGAAAAATATGCAGTCATTGTCTGGACGCAGCGTGTCACCCAGCAGATCAAGAAAAGTTTCCGCGTTCTGCTCGCGCACCGTTCCGTGGTCCTGGCCGCCCAGGAAATGCTTGCTCACCGTCGCCGGTATCGACGAATGCTCGAAAATCCTGGGGTTCGGATCTTCAGTCCCTGGAACCACCGTTCCGCGCGGAATGTAAGGCGAAACCAGGATCGCCGGTACGCGAATCCCCAATCGGTCGAACTTGAACGTGAGTCCGGGGACTCCGGTTGCCGCTTCGGGCGCCTTAAAGCCGTCCGGAGTGCAGTTTGGCGGAACCACGTGATCGTAGAGCCCGCCGTGCTCATCATAGACAATCAGCAGCACCGTGCTCTTCCATAGGTCAGGATTGATGCGGATGCAGTCATAAACTTTTCCGATGAAATTATCGCCCGCGAGCACATGATGATCGGGATGCTGGTCCGTGGCCAGCAACTGTCCGCCGCCCGGCCCCGGATGGTCCGTATAGTTTGGCTCCACAAAGCTGTACTCCGGCAGGTTCCCGGATTTGCAGTCGGCGACGAAGTCGCTGAAGACGCCAAAGAAGCTCTGGTCCTTGATCAGGTTTACGATCTCCATGGTCGAGCTCGGCAGATCGTAGTAATAAAGTTTGGCACCGTGCCCGCCAGCCGCCAGCCGCTCGTATATCGCCGGGATTTTCGCGCGGTCGGCGTCGCTGACCAGAAACATGTTCATGTCCACGTTGCCGAATGACGTGCCATAGTGCGCAAACGCCCGATTGCAGATTGTCGGGCCCGGAATCGAGGCAAACCACCCGTTGAACACCGCGTACTCAGTCGCCAGCGAGGTCAAAACCGGAATCTTCTCTGGCGAAAAATATTTCATGATCGCGTGCGAATCCTGCACATTCGCCCCTTGCGTCCCGTAGCTCTGCACAAAGCCCTGCATGTTGGCCGCGCGTCCTGGAGCGAACGGCGCGCCGCCGTAAATCTGCACATCGACACCCGGAAAATGATGGTCCGGATCATGGCTCAACTGCCCGCGATAATCCGCCGTCGGCGACACTTGCACCACGCTTCCCGCGCTGTCCGGGTTCGACTCGTTCCCGGTCAGCCCGTCTATCTTGGGAAATTTTTTCTTGAGTCCGCCCAGCATGTGGTCGAAGGAGCGGTTTTCCATCATCAGCACGACAATATGTTTCAGGTTATCCAAACCTTGCGGCATGCAGGCATCTCACTTTCATCTCAATGTTCAAAGGGGCTGTGTCCGTATAAAACACCACACCTGGTAGTTTAGTGGCGCAAGCGCTCGAATCGTTACAGAAAACGGGACGAATTGTTTCATCCATCCAATTCAAGCATTGCTTGGAATGGAACAAATACTTTAATTCGGCAGCCGAAACTTGGCGTCCTCAGTCTTTTCAATTTCGCCCCCTTCTGCCATTCGGCGCAAAACGGTATGGATGGACGACAACAGATTCACTTGGCCCACGCCAATACCCATCTTCACCAGGTCCTCGCGGATATCGACTGGGCTTAGCGCCGTCTGGTGTATGCGGAACAGCCGCCTTATGGATTCGGTGAATCCCGGCTTGGCGTCAATGGCAAAGCCCTCCACCAGCAGCAGCTTGTCGATCTCCTCCGGAGGGGCGCCGCACATTTCGCCCAGGGCCTTGACTGTCTGTTTAAGTTTGCGGATCTTCTGGTCCAGGTCGTCTCGTTTCTGGAGCTGTTGCAGCAGATCGGCCTTTGCTGTCGCATAAGCCTGCTTGTAAGTTTCGCGCGCCATAAGTGTCTGAAGTCTAAGCAATGTCTAAATAATTGTCAATGCTTTACATGTCTGATAATAAGCGAATATTTCAGAAAATTTGAGAAAAAATGATTTTTGCTCTTGACTTCAGAAAGTTATTTGTCGTATAAGATGTCTATGCAGGGCGGTAGTTGGTTCTGCATAGCCGGGAGCGGCGCCGGCTTAATCAAACGGCCTGCACCCTTTCCAAGGCCGGCGTACCGTTTGCGTCTGCTGCGGGAACCTCATTCTGGGCTTTTGCATGTGGCGTCTTTTCCTGTTTCGTCGGGAATGCGCGCGCACATCGGAAGCAGAGCAAAAGGACCTCCGTAGGTTCTTACTCCATCGCAGAATGATAGGTTCCCGAAAACCGTCAAAAAGAGCCTGTAAATACCAAGTACGAAATACTAAGTACCAAGTACTGCTTCTCTACCGCTGTCTCAATCCAGAACATTTAAATAAACCCGCCGTCCAGCCCCTTCTTCTGCTCATCGGTCTGCGTCCGGCGCAGAGGTGTTTCTATGGCACACGATCATAACGGACGTGTCGGTCCGCCGCGCTGTGAAGAATGTAACGCTCCTATGAACTCCGATGATCGTCGCTCGTCTTCAGAGTTTGCACGGTCGCTTTGCTTCGATTGCCACCGCGAACGCAATCCCTTTCCGGTAATCAAAAAGAAGAGAGGTCGTCCGTCACGTGTCGGTTTTCACCCTTTGGAACTGCCATGCTGAACTCGGATGTCGAGTCCTTAATGAGACCGTAAATGGAATTTCTTAAGCACATCGAATAATCAGAAGGCCCGCAAACCCTCACCCTCTCGACATGCTATCCCGAACTTCGAGGTCGAGCCTTGAGTGAGACCAAGTGGGTGAGGGAACGGCTCCGCTGCTGCATCGCGTGAGCCAGGATCGATAAAGAGGATCCAAACGAAACCGTATCCAGAACAAGACAAGTGTCAGGGCACGAGTTTACTCGCGCCATCAATCGTCCCCAACTCATTCGGGCTTTAGCCCCTGAAAAAACCTGGAGATAACCGTGAACAAAAGAACTTTGTACCTCGCCATCCTTGCCCTCCTGTCCATCACCACGCTCCTCGTCTTCTCGCAAACTTCCAGCCAGTTTCCTGAGTTGGATAAAAATGGCAGGCCCGTGTTGCCTCACCCGATGCCTCACTTGGTTTACTCTCCCACGGACCTCGCGCATAGCGGGGTTGCTCTCCCCGCTTCCATCGGTGGCGCCACGCCAAACACCAACATCATCCGCGTGGGCGACGCCACCAAAATGACCGTCTTTACCTCTTGCACCCAGAACTTTGATCTGGTCATGAGCGTGTACATTGCCGACGATCAGGGTCAGTCGAGTCCCAATTTCACTCTCTATAACAGTTACGTCATCGCCACCAACATGGCGTCTGGTGCGCAGCAGGCTTTCCTGGCCACTGAACTTGCCCCCACTGTAACCAGTGGAACACTCGGTGCACCTGTCCGGCTTCCTCAACTCGCCGTTTCCTTCTTTGAGAAAAATGACGTCGCCACCGCCGGCACATGCACTGATCGCGTGATCGTTGGCTACTAATGCGATCAATTTCTCGATTACCCTCCGAAAAAGCGGTGCGGAGCAAAGGTATTGGTAATTGGCTGCGGGAGGCGCGAGGCCCGTGTGGCGCTGAGCGCCATGCTTCAGGTGCGGAATTAAGTCCGAGGCGAGAATACGCGCCGGCAGTTTGCAGCGACATTATCAAGCGGAGCGACATTATGAAATGGATAGGGGAATACATCATCGATGACGCAGGCCAGTGCCGCTGGCATGAAGGCCTGCGCATTCAGGATGAGCACATGAAGTCCGCGTATCGCAAAAACTCTCTGATTGAATTCATGATTGAAACTTCCGCCGTCATGGGCGTGAAAGTGGGGATTGCCTGACTATGGCTGAAACACTCAATGGCGGAAAAATTACCACGCTGGAACCTGGATTGGTGCAGAGCAGCTTCGTGGAGCGCATTGGACGCAAACTGCGCAACACGCTAGATGTCTGGTTTGGCCCCGATCTGCCCATGGCGCCCAGCGCTCCCGCAGGCACTCCACCGCGGATGCTCGACTATCCTGTCGGCTACAACATCAATATCCAGCCGCGTAACATGGAGCCAATCTCTTTTGACCAGATGCGGTCTCTGGCTGATTCGTTCGATCTTGTTCGTCTCTGCATTGAAACGCGCAAAGACCAGGTCAGCCGGATGCCGTGGGCGTTTCGCTTGAAAACGCAACCCGGCGCACCAAAGCGTTCCGTCAACACCAGCAACAGCGCCATTAGCGGCAATGACGATGAAGAGCAGGACCCACGTCTTACGCAGCTCACAAATTTCTTTTCTTACCCGGATCGCGAGCACAGCTGGCAGCAGTGGGTTCGCCTCCTGCTGGAAGATCTGCTTGTCCTCGATGCTCCGGTGCTCGTCCCGATCGTTTCCCCGGAAGGAGAACTGTGGTCAACAGGAAAGACGCTTTATGCGTTGGAAGTTATTGACGGGTCCACGATCGCTCGCAAGATTGACGCCATGGGACGCACGCCTGCATCTCCGGCAATCGCCTACCAGCAAATTCTCAAGGGCTTGCCGGCCGTAGATTTCACTGCAGACCAGCTCATCTATCGCCCGCGCAATGTTCGAGCACACAAGTTTTTTGGCTTCTCGCCGGTCGAGCAAATCATTCTCACCATAAACATCGGCTTGCGCCGCCAGATCCATCTGCTCAATTACTACACTGAAGGCAATGTGCCGGAAGCTCTGGCGCAGGTCCCAAAGGAATGGTCCGCTGACCAGATCAGCGAATTTCAGGAATGGTTTGACAGCGCCTTGGCCGGAAATTCCGCCCGTCGCCGTCGCATTACTTTTGTTCCCGAATGCGGCAATCTTCAATTCACGCGCGATCCCATGTTGAAAGACGCGCTCGATGAATGGATCACCCGCATCGTCTGTTACGCCTTTGGTCTCTCGCCGCAGCAGTTTGTCAGCGTCATGAACCGCGCCACGGCTGAAACCAGCGTGGAGCAGGCCGCCGCGGAAGGACTGGTGCCGATCCTTGGCTACCTGGCAGACATCATCAACTTCATCGTGGCTCGCCACTTCGGCTTCAACGATATCGAATTTGTCTGGGAGCAAGACCGCACCTTGAATCCGCTTGAACAGGCCAAGATCGACGATATTTATGTTCGTGCCGGCGTGCTCTCCATCGACGAAGTACGCGAAAGTCTCGGCAAACATCTCATCGGCGTCAAGAATGCCGTTATCACCACCACAGGTGTTTTCGCTCTTCAAAACAATGGTTTGCCGCAAACCTCCGGATCGCCACAAGAAGCTCCGTCGAACGGACCCCAATGACGCCCGGCTCTCAATCCGGTTCAAACTGATAATTCAGGACTGATTCTCAAGCCCTGTAGTCCTGAGCACCACCACCAAGGCAGCCCACCGGCTGCCTTTTCCTTTTGGAGCCAACATGAAATCTATGAACCTTTTTGCCCAGATTGCCAAGATCGACGAATTACTCCACGAAGTCTGGGGCGTCGCCACTGCAGAAGTCGTCGACAAAGAGGGCGAAATCTTCGACTACCAATCCTCCAAGCCTTATTTCAAGAGCTGGAGTGACGAAATCTCCAAAGCCACTGACGGCAAGAGCCTTGGCAATGTACGTGAGATGCACGAGCCCAGCGCAGTCGGCAAGCTCGTTGCTATCGCGTTTGATGATGACCTAAAGCAAATTCGCGTCGGCGCGCGCATTGTTGACAGTGTTGCCTGGCAGAAATGCACGCTCGGCGTTTATACCGGCTTCTCCATCGGCGGCGCTTACGTCAAAGCCTGGAAAGATGGCGAATATGTTCGCTTCACTGCAAACCCCGTCGAAATCAGCGTAGTCGATAATCCATGCGTTCCCGGCGCGCACTTTACCGCGGTCAAGGTCGATGGTACTTGTGAAGTCCGCAAATTCACAGCGGTAGCCGACGCTCAACAGGTCCTAAAGATTGGTGCGCGCCATTCCAAAGCCACTCTGGCGCATCTTGATGCGATCAAGACTTGCATGGATAAGATGGCGCAAAACCATGAAGAAGCCGCCACACACATGGACGCGCTTCTTGATACCGGCGATTCCGCCACTCGCGCGGCCTCGGCAGACATGAAAAAGATCCCGGGCGATTCACGCACCGGAGTAAAGACAGGAGATCAAAGCACAATGCTGGAAGCAAATGACAAAGCGCAATTGGAAAAGGCACGGGCCGGCTCTGCATCTGCGCTCGCTAAGCTGGCTGAAATGGAGCAGGAAGTGGCCGGCTTGCGCAGCGAAATGGAGAGCAATAACCAGGAGATCCAGCGTTCGCTGAGCAATCTCCTTTCACTGGTGGAAAAATTCGTATCGCCGCAGGAATCTACGGGCCGCGTGGCGCGCACCGGCGTGCCAACACAAACCGTAACCAAAGAAGACGACGCGCGTCCTCCGCTGGCCAAGTCTGCCGGCGAGCCAGGCGTCCATGAGCTGCTCAAGCGCACGCTGCAACAGCCGCAGCCTGCCTCCGTATACCTGCGCTAGAGCGTCCATCCGCGATCTCTCGCAAAGTTTCATTTCAACTTTAAAACCGCAACTCTCTAGCGGAGAAAAGGACTAGAAAAATGTTTGGCGATCTCAGTCAGCAGACGTTCGATCTGCTCAACAAGGCGGACCTGTCCTCCTTGAACAAAACCACCATTAGCCAGGCGACCATCAGCGGCGTGGCCGGCAACTTGAACGCGTTTGATCTGCGCGGACCGGCGCTTCAGCTTTATCCGGTCATCACGCCGCTGCGTAACCGCTTGCCTCGCCAAGTAAGTGACCGTGGCGATCTGGCCACGCGCTGGAAGGCGATTACCGGCGTCAATACATCGGGCTTCGAACTCGGCGTTGCTCCGGGCCGACGCTCGGCGGAAATGGCCGTGACAGAGCAGGACTATGTTGCGTCTTATGCCGGCATCGGACTGGAAGCTTCTATCGATTGGGAAGCCGTTTGGTCCGGCGGCAAAGAGTTCGATAACAAAGCGACTCTGGTCCAGTCGCTGCTTCGCGCCGTTATGATCGGGGAGGAAAACATCATTCTGAATGGCAATGCTTCCATGCCGATCGGCCCAGTCTCTACTCCTACACTTTCCGCGGGAACGAATAGCGGCGGCTTTCCGACTTCTGGTACCAACGTATTTGTCGGAGTTTCCGCTCTCACCGCCCGTGCCCTGGCCAACTCCAGCGTAACCGGCGGCGTTACCTATGGCAACGTCACGCGTGTCAACATTGACGGTACCACCACGGCTTACGGGGCGGGCGCCAGTGCAATCACTGCCTTGGTGTCATTTACAACTACTGCGGCCAATCAACAGGTCAATGCGATTGTCTCGGCGGTCAAAGGCGCCGCAGGATATGCCTGGTATGTTGGAACTTCAGCCGGTACGGCAACACTGGCTGCGATCACCACCATTAATAAAGCCACCTTCACCGCAGCCGGTACCGGCACCCAGAACTCCTCTGCCGGCATCGGCGCCCAGGATGGCTCGGCCAACGCTTTGGTCTTCGATGGTTTTCTCACGCAAACCTTAAAATCTAGCGCCAGCTACTTTGCCTCACTCGATGGCAACACTCTCACCGCTGACCAGGCAAATGGAATCCTGGAAATTGATACCGCGCTGCAGTGGTTCTGGGACAACAAGCGCCTCAGCCCCACGGAAATCTGGGTGAACTCGCAGGAAGCGCGCAACATCAACAAGAAGATCGTTGCATCCGGTGGCGTTCCGCTGTTCCGCTTCACTTTGCCGGGCGGCACAGGATCGGACGACGACAAGCCGGCTCTGCTGGGCGGCGCCAGTATTGCCAAGTACTGGAACAAGTTCACGCAGCAGTTCCTTGACATCCGCATCCATCCCAATTTGGCTCCAGGCACAATCTTCTTTAACAGCTCGGAGATCCCGTACCCGCTTTCCGGCGTGGACAACGTCTCATTTGTCCGCTGCCGCCGCGATTACTACCAGATCGAGTGGCCCGTCGTCTCGCGCCAGTATGTCTATGGCGTCTATGCCGACGAAGTCCTCGTCTGTCGCGCACCGTTCTCGCTTGGCGTGATTGCCAACGTTGCCAACGGGTAAACAATTCATCGGCGGCTTGATTGCCGCGAATCGCCGCTGATGCTCCTGGCCTGCCAACCAGCAGGTTGCAGGAGACCAAAGGCAGTCTGCGGTCCCTCTACCCAGACTGCCTTTCCCTTTCAATTTCACAAACCATATCTGTGCTGCGAAGCTGCTTTTTTTGGAGGTCACCGATGGCTGCCGCTCCTGACGATCTTTGCACCGTTGCAGAACTGAAATCGTGGCTGCCCAACCAGGGCAATAACGATGACGCTACTCTGCAGAGCCTTATCACCAACGCCAGTCTGCAAGTGTTGCAGTACATTGACCGGCCCCACATTTTGTCGTCGGTGCTTGGTCCACTGACGGAGAACTATGACGGAAATGATTCTGCCCGGCTGCTGCCCCGCAACTTTCCGATTATTTCCGTCAGCAGCGTCAGCATCGATGGCGTGCCCATCCAGGCGGCTACAACTCCTACTACCGCTGGTTATCTGTGGGACGGACGACGCATTCTGCTGCGCGGCTTTCGCTTCTGCCGAGGTGTGCAGAATGTCCAGCTTTCATATTCCGCAGGCTATCCCAGTGTGCCGCTTGACTTGAAGCAGGCGGCGATTGAGGCATTCGCCTTGACGTATCGCCAGCGCGTGCGCATCGGCGAAAAATCCAACAGCATGAGCGGCCAGGTGAATGTGTCGTTCGATATGGGCGATGTTCCGCCGCGCTCCATGGCCATCTTCAGCCAGTACCGGAGGTTAGCGCTGTGATTAGCGTTCAAATTGACGATTCAGCCGTGCAGCAACTTCAGCAGCGGCTTACCGGGCTCGCGCCTCGCGTGGTCGCTGAGGTTTACAAGGCATTGCAGCCACTCATCTATCAATCCTTGCAGACTGCAGTACCGAAGTATTTTGCGGGATCAGCGAGCAAAAGTAGTTCCAGCGATTTGCTGACCCCGCGCAGTGGCAATCTGCTGAATTCGGTCTTGCAATCTATTCAGACCAAGGTCGACGGCGATAGCCTGACCGTCAGTATTGGATCGAAGCTGCCCTACGCCCACATCCACGAATATGGCGGCTTTGCCGGGCGTAAAGGGCCGTTCAAGAAAAGAACCGGGCATCGACCCTACATCAAGCCGCGACCGTACCTCCGTCCGGCAATTAATGATCTGCAAAAGGCATTGCCTGACCTGCTTGAGCAGGCAATCCAGCAAGTTCAGGTGTCGCAGTGATCTTTCCCCGCGAGCAAATTTATTCGGCGTTGTTCTCCGTGTTGCAGGGCGCGCTCCTCACGCCGGCTGGTCCGTTCAAAACGGTCAGCCGGCGCTGGCAGGATCCCTCGCAGCTCTCGCCAGCGGATCGTCCGTCGTTGTATCAGGTGCAGAAGGACGAACTGACAGGCACCAGCGTAAATGGATTGCCCATCCACGCAAAGTTGGCGGTTGATCTTGTTATCTATACCGCTGGGGACAGCGAACCTAATTCTGTCCCTTCCACCGAGCTCAATTCTCTTCTGGATGCAGTGGAAGCAGCCATTCGCAATGCGACGCCAGGGATTGCGCAGTCGCTTGGCGGCAAAGTATCGCACTGCCGCATTGAAGGAAAGATTGAGATCGTTGAGAACGTCATTGGCTCCATGGCTCTTGCCGTGGTGCCCATAGAAATTCTCACCACCGCGTAAGACGCCGCATTCAGTTCGCAAAACCGCAGCCGTTCCGCGAGAGCTTCAATTTATGGGAGTGCAGGGCCGGCTCCCCAAAAGGAGAAAGAAAAATGTTTGAATTTGGTGCAGGTACCTTGTGGGGCTTTCCCGTAGGCGGCAATACCGCCGCCAACCCCACTCCCATGAAATTCGGAACGCTGCAGGATGTATCGCTCGATATCTCGGGCGACGTCAAGCAGCTTTACGGACAAAAGCAGTTTCCTGAGGCTGTGGCACGTGGGAAATGCAAGATCACCGGCAAATCCAAGTTTGCCGCCATCAACGGCAAAATGCTGAATGACCTTTTCTTCGGACAGACAATGCCTGCCGGCATGAAACAAGTGTCTCTGGATGAATCTCACCCCATCCCCGCTACGCCTTTCCAGGTGACGATTGTCCCACCAAACTCCGGCGTGTTTGTCCAGGATTGGGGAGTACGTTACGCGGCCACCGGGCTCCCATTTACCCGCGTTGCCTCTGCCCCTGTGTTGGGACAGTATTCCGTCACTGCAGGCGGGGTTTACACGTTTGCCTCGGCGGATAACGTGGCTGGCGCCGTAGCTCTTATCAGCTACACATACTCGCTTGCGGCTGTCGGATCACAGCTCAATATCACCAACCAGCTCATGGGCTTCGCGCCGACCATCCAGGTGCTGCTGGAAAATGTTTACAACGGCAACCAATTCAACGTGCTTCTCTACTCGGTTGTGGCATCCAAGCTCACGTTTGCCACCAAGCAGGAAGACTTCATCATTCCTGAGTTTGACTTTGAGGCCTTCGCTAACGCCGCCGGCCAGGTCATCGACATGTACTCCAACGAATAGCTCTCTCCAATGCGGGCCGGGCTCCTTGCCGCGCCCGCCTTTTTTATCCATCGGCTTTGCAAATTTCTTATCAGGAGAAAATCATGCTTAAGCAGCAAACTGTCCCCACATCGCTGGGACAACTTACGGTTTCATCGCTCACGCTGGGTGAATTGCGCCAGCTGGACTCGCTGTTCCAGGATAAGTCTTCCGCGGAAAACCCCGGGCTGGCTTCATTGCTCCGCTATCTGCCCGTGATCCAGAATGCCATTAGGAAGGTACACCAGGACCTCACTGCGGAGCAGCTTGAGAACGGCCTTACCTTTGACGATTTCAATGTTCTTTTCAATGCCATGCTTGAGGTCTCCGGCCTGAAGAAGGCGGCCGCGGGGGAACCGACTCCGGTACCGGTATAGCCGACTGGCCGTTCGTTTTTGGCCACGTTGCCACCGCTACCGGATGGACATTCTCCGAGATCGAGCAGATGACTCTGTGGGATCTGAATGATTTGATGGCTTACTGGAAAGACTATCCGCCGACCCACGTGCTGGTGGCAGCTTACCTAATGGGCGGCAAACGACATTCAGCCAACAAATCACTAAGGCAAGCTGACAACAGTTTTGGTGAATTGGCGCAGGCTGTGTCTTTTGCTGGCGGAAGTGTAACCAAAAAACTTCCGCAGTTTTATAAGACCTAACTTTGTAAAGCGTAACGGAGCGACAGCGAGCGGCATCTCTTTAGAAAATATGTTTTTCACACACAGCTCATTTTGATCTTTACAAGCGGCGAAACCTTCCCATAGTATCGGCAGTCCTAGGGGAGAGTAGCTCATGCAAAAGGTGGTCGTACTGTTGCTGTTCGTCTTGTTGGGGTGTTCCTCCAACAAGTTGGATCAGGGTAAGCACACCGTCAGAGACGGGTGTGATTCGGTGGCTTTTTTTTTCACGGTTGCTTCAAAGGCCGTGGCGGAGATTCAGAATATTTACGAAATAACCAGTCAGAAGACCGAAGT
>DASXKZ010000292.1:0-3460 GCA_036496525.1 Candidatus Angelobacter sp. | reverse complement strand
GGAGTCAGCTCCGGCCCGCGAGTGACAAATCCCACTCCCGCGGTGATCAGCAAAATTCCCAGCCAGCGCATCGGGCTAACCTGCTCATGCAATCCAAACTTGGCGATCAAAGTTACGATCACATACCCGAGCGAAGTTGCTGGAAGAACGTAAGTGAGGTCTGCCCAGGAAAGGGCGGACAAGTAGGAAGCAAAAAATCCCAACAAAAATAAAATTCCCACTGCCACCCATGGATTGAGCACAGCGAAAACCGCTGTTGATAAATGTGATGGGGAAATGCTTCCCACCTGTTTCATGCCGTGGGCAAGCAGCGAATCGCCAACTGATCCAAAGAAGGTGACACCAGCCAACACTAGATACTTGCGGAACGTCACACTTCAAGCTCCCAGTGGTTGGGTAGCTGTGGGGGAATCGTCCTGCTTGCGCTTATCTTTCACCCACTTGTTACGGCTGGCTCGCAGCTTGAGGAAGCTTTTGGCTTCTTTATACAGGCGCTTGCGCTCGCCGCTATCGAACATGGACTTGCGCAGAATTCGGTAGATCGCTCTGGGGCGGAAATAATATTCATCATAGAAGCGGTGGACCGATTCCATGATGTCGTCGGCTGGTAATCCTGGATACTCAATTTGTGCCAGCTGGTGGCCGCCTTCATCCAGCATTTTTGTATCAGCCGTAATGAATCCGTTCTTTATGGCGTAGTCATAAAGTTCGGTCCCGGGATAGGCGTGTGCTACAGAAACCTGAATGGTCTCCACATCCAGTTCTTTCGCAAACTTAATCGTGTTCTCGATGGTTTCGTGCGTCTCACCGGGCAAGCCCAGGATGAAATCACCGTGAATAACTAATCCCAGCTTGTGACAGTCTTTGGTGAACTGACGCGCGCGCTCGACGGTCGCGCCCTTCTTGATGTTCTTCAGGATCTGTTGGTCGCCGGATTCGTAACCCACAATCAACAAGCGGCAGCCGGCTTCCTTCATTGCCTTCAGGGTTTCGTAATCTGTGGTGACTCGCGAAGTGCAGGACCACGTTAGCCCTAGAGGCTTCAGCTTGGCACACAATTCAACTGTGCGGGCTTTCTGAATGTTGAAAGTATCGTCGTCGAAGAAGAACTCTTTCACATCCGGCCAAAGTTGCTTGGCCTTGGCCATTTCAGCGGCTACGTCATCGCTGGAACGCTTGCGCCACGGATGACCGCTCAAAGTCTGTGGCCACAGACAGAAGGTGCACTGCGCCGGACATCCGCGTGTGCTGTACAACGATACAAAGGGATAAAGCAGGAAGGGCACATTGTACTTCTTCACATCCAAGTCGCGGTGGTACACCTCAGTGACATGCGGCAACGAGTCCAGGTCCTGAATTGCAGGCTGGTCGGCAGTGTGCACAACATTGCCATCCTTTAGGAATGAAACGCCCAGGATTTCCTCCAGCGGCTTGCCTTTGGCAAAATCGGTGACGGCGTAATCAAATTCCTTGCGGACAATGAAATCAATCGCCGGGCACTCTCTCAGCGAACGTTCCGGCAGCACGGTGACGTGCGGTCCTACAAAAGCGATCTTCATCCCTGGATTTACATCTTTGATCTTCTGGACAAGGCGAATGTCCCCAGGGAATCCAGGCGTGCTGGTAAACAACACCAAAAATTCGTAATCCTTGGCAATATTGATGGTCTCTTCCGCCGAGACGTGGTGGGCGGGCGCATCCAGCAGCCGCGACCCCTCCAACATGCCTGCCGGATAGGCGAGCCATACGGGATACCAAAACGATTCAATCTCCCGGGTTGCGGGCCAGCGCGAACTCGCGCCTCCATCAAAGTTTTCAAAAGAAGGCGGGTTCAGAAACAGCGTCTTTAAAGGCATAGGTGGATAATCAATACTACCATTTGATGCTGTGGTTCCCACGTCTGATCGTACATATCAAGTACACAGTAACTGGTAGGCATATTCTGTAGATTGCTCATAATCAATCACTTAGGGACCCCCACCCACGCTTCAAGCTCGCCCGTAGCGCGCAACAGGCCAATCTTCGCACGTTGTAGCTCAAAGTCTGCACTTTGGAAGGCGTGATAGCGCTCGTTGGCCTGAGTACGGGCGTCGTCCATATCGTGCACGCTGGTAGTTCCTGCGTCTACGCGAACCTGTAGGGCTTCGAGGTTCGACCGAGAGATCTGATATTCAAGACTTGCCACTTCCTGCGCTGCGGCAAGTTGCTCAACCGAACGCTGTATTTTTAGAGTTTGGTCGGAGACGCGGTCTTTTGCCGCTTTGGCGTCGGCCATGGCGTGGAGAGCTGTGGCGTCTGCAGCTTCGGCGCGTGCGTGCTGCGACGGATTAAAAAATGGAAAACGTATGGAGACGCCGACTGTTGCATTGTGCCGCTGGAAGGAGCTATAGAACTCCTCATAATTGTTGTACTTGGCCAGCAGCGCATACTGCGCGGCAAAATCGATGGATGGCCACAGCGAACGATGTTCACCTTTGGCTCTGAAACCCTCCGCCATTGCGTGATTTTCCGCCTGCAACACCATAGGACTTGATTGCACAGCCTTGGCGGCTAAATCATCTTCCTGTTTCACTTCAGGCAACGCCGGAATTGAATCCGTGACGGTTTCGATTTTGTCTGCTGGAAGTCCAGTCAGCTGGGCTAGGCGATTTCGCAAGATATCAATGGAACCGTGAGCTTCTGCTGCGCGCAATCGAGCACGAGCTACCACTAACCGCGCCTGGTTTTTCATGGCGGGGCTATCAACTCCGGCTTCCACTCTCTGGTTCACAACTGTTTCCATCTTTGCCGCGTCGGCTTGTTCTTGTTCCAGATGGCTAAGCGTCTGCTCCCAATGATTCAACTCTGAGTAGGCAAGCACGGTGTCCTGGATTACCTGCTCACGCTGATCTTTGGTTTGGAACATACTGGCTTGCCAATCGGACTTGGCCCCGCGTACAAATTCCTGCAGCGCTGGATTGTATATCGCTGATTGTGAGTTGACGTTCAGGATGGAGGGCGCAGAGCCTTCGAGACTGAGCGGAAATCCCCACGATTTCCCCAGACCTGAACCCACCACCAGCTGCGGTATGTATTGATTGCGCGTTTCGTGGTAGGAGGCAAATGCTCGCTGCTCGTCCGTATCAGTTCCGGCGGCACCGTGGTTGAGCGCAAGTTGCACTGCTTGTTTGAGAGGAAGCGGTTCCGCCGGACTGGAAGTGGATAAGAACAATCCCGATGATAGAAGTAAAAAACAACACACAACCCATCGCACAATTAGTTTCATAGTGCACCTTCAGAGTGATTATTTAGGGATGCAGAAAACGCGATTGTAAACGAGCGCGGCGGCGAGTGGGGCCACCGGTTCAGCGATTGACCCGATCCAGGGCTTCCTTGGCGCGAGAAAAACCCTTAGCCATGGCGAGGGCAGCGGAGTATTCCTGCGCCGCGCCTTTTTTGTCGCCTTGTTTCTCCAGTACAA
>DASXKZ010000291.1:0-4349 GCA_036496525.1 Candidatus Angelobacter sp. | reverse complement strand
CTGGGCCGATTTGATGGGTTGTACATCCCGCGCGACTCCTCAATTGGAATATCAACGGAGAGCGAAGCTGACGTGGCTGAATTTTCCGCGGATGTGAAAGACGCGCACCCGACGAAACTAGTGCGTTACGCGGAGACATCGCAAGACCCGGGGCTGAAGTTCACTTCGGGTGGCACGGGTTCCACTCGCCAAGTGAATCTGCTGATTGCAAAGAATGTACAAGCGGGCCGGCTGCTGGTTGGATTCACGCACTCCGAGCCGGGCAATTGGACCAGCTGGCCGCCACACGAGCACACTAAAATGCTGGAGGAAATGTACGTTTATTTTGATATGCCGGAACCGGCTTACGGCATACAGCTCGTTTACAATTACCCCGAATATCCGGAGCTGGTGATGGTGGTGCGAGACGGTGACGCGGTGCTTATTCCGAGCGGCTATCACCCGAACGTTGCCGTTCCGGGTCATCGTATCGCGTTCCTGTGGGCCATGGCTGCACATCGCGAAGTGGAAGACCGGCAATTTGGCGTTGTGAATGTTCAGCCGGGCTTTCAACCTGTAGCAGCGCGGCCGCAGAGCGTCCGGAAGTAGGTGCAATTTACTGAGGGAAAGAGCATGTGACGAGTACTTTTCGCGGAGGAACAATTGTGGCAACCTACTGATTCACTCCGCTTGCCAGCAAACCACCATCCACGACCAGCAACTGGCCGGTTACGAAACTTGCCGCATCGGAAGCAAGGAATACTGCGGCGCCTACTAGCTCGTCGAGTTTGCCAAAGCGTTTCATCGGTGTACGCAAAAGATATTCCTTGCCGCGTTCGGTACCGTCCAGAAGCGCTGAGTTGAGATCGGTGCGAAATACTCCCGGAGCAATCGCATTGACGCAAACGCCATGGCTGGCCCATTCAATTGCCAGCGATTTGGTCAAGGATGCAACTGCCGCTTTGCTCGCGGAATAAGCTGCGACTTCGTAAAGCGCCACGAATGAGGCTAACGACGCGATATTAATGATCCGGCCGTAACCACGTTCGATCATGTGGCGCCCAACGACACGGCAGGAACGCAGCGTGCCGTTCAGATTTGTGTCCACGATTCTGTTCCACTCAGCCTCGGAAACTTCCAGCGTTGGCGTGCGCTTGGTGATGCCGGCGCAGTTCACGAGTATTTGCACGCCACCCAACGCAGAACAAGTAGCATTAAGAAGTTCTTTAAGAGAGGATTCATCGGTGACATCACAGCAGATTTCAATCGAGCGGCGTCCCAACGCCTTAATCTCTTGCGTCACGGAACGCGCCAGTTCTGTGCGCCGTCCGGTGGCGACAACATCCGCGCCGGCGGTGGCAAGGCCTTTTGCGAGCGCCAGGCCAATGCCGTTGGTCCCGCCAATCACCACTGCTATTTTGTTGGTGAGATCAAGTTGCGGATGGCCCAAGAAGTTTTTCTCCCGTCAAGCAGCTGACAAACGCCCAGATCCTACCGTAAGGAGATAGCAGGCAATGCGCATTACCGACGCCAAAGTGATCGTTTGCAGCCCCGGACGCAATTTTGTCACGCTAAAGATTACAACAGAAGACGGCGTTTATGGATTGGGGGATGCCACTTTGAATGGGCGGGAGTTGGCGGTCGCCAGCTACCTTACGGATCACGTCATTCCAATCTTGATTGGACGCGACACGCGGCGAATCGAAGACACCTGGCAATACCTTTATAAAGGAGCATACTGGCGGCGCGGTCCGGTTACGATGTCGGCAATTGCAGCAGTGGATACGGCTCTGTGGGATATAAAAGCCAAGACTCTGGATGTGCCGCTCTATCAGTTGTTGGGGTGGCGCGTCGCGCGATGGAGTTCTTGTTTATGGACACGCGAGCGGCGTGGACATCGAAGATACCGTGAAGGCAGTTTCTGAAATATGTCGCGCTGGGCTATAAAGCAATTCGCGTACAGAGCGGAGTCCCCGGATTGCAGACTACGTATGGCGTAGGCCGGGGAAAAATGCACTACGAACCGGCGGAGGTTGACGCGCCTAGGGAAAATTTGTGGAGCAGTGAACTATATCTCGAGTTCGTTCCGAAATTGTTCGCACGCCTGCGGCGCGATTTTGGTACAGCACTTCATTTACTGCATGACGCGCACCACCGGTTAACGCCCATCGAGGCAGCTCGTCTGGGGAAGAGCCTCGAACCATATCATTTATTCTGGCTGGAAGATCCAGTTCCTGCCGAGCTGCAGGAGAGTTTCCGGCTCATCAGGCAGCACACCACTACTCCGCTGGCCGTGGGTGAAGTATTTGACAGCATCCACGATTGCCAGCAGTTGATTCAAGAACAGTTGATTGACTATATCCGGGCGACGGTAGTTCACGCGGGAGGCATTTCGCATCTTCGCAAAATCGCAAATCTGGCGGAGATGTATCACGTAAAAACGGGGTCACACGGCGCCACAGATCTCAGCCCAGTTTGTATGGCCGCTGCTCTGCATTTTGATCTGAGTGTTCCTAACTTCGGCATTCAGGAGTACATGCGACATTCTGACGAAACGGATCGGGTATTTCCGCACTCCTACACTTTTGCTGACGGAATGATGTTTCCCGGCGACAAGCCGGGGCTCGGAGTAGATATTGACGAAGCTCTTGCTGCCCAATTCCCTTATCGCAGAGCGTACCTGCCGATTAATCGCAATCTCGACGGCACCATGCATAGCTGGTGACAAGAAAACGCCAGGCAGCGGGTAGTCGTGGTGGGTTCTATGCTGGGTTTTAGAGGGAAAGATGGCTACCGGAGCCGTTTGAAGGGTTTGCGCTGCCGACGAGCGCTCGCATTGCTTCCAATAACGATTTGGATGCGGCCATTTTGGTGATGTAGGCGTCGGCGCCTGCAGCGCGCGCTTCAATCTCCATCTGGGGAGAATCGTGCATGGTGACGATAAGGATCTTGGTGTCGGGAACTAATCGCCGGATCTTGGCTGCGGCCTGCAGGCCGGTCAGTACGGGCATACTCATGTCGAGGAGCACCAGGTCCGGCCGCAGGCTGATGGTTTGCGCCAATCCTTCCTGACCGTTTTCGGCTTCGCCGCAAACTTCGAAGTCAGTGCCACGCAGAATTTCCTTCAACCCTCGGCGCACAAGCTCGTGGTCGTCTACGATTAGGACTTTATATGGGCTCATGGCGAGTAGATGTTTTGATCTTAGTAGGAGTGTCCAGGTGAGACATATAAGGGAATCCCTGTAGTCTGCTCTAAACGCAAACCGACGCCCCGTCTGGCCATAAGCGGCAGTGCGATTCCTACCAGGCTTCAATCCAACTATTCACCCGATTGATACCCAGCAAAGTGCCAGACCAACCGCATGCGCACCTGAGGGAGAAAGGATGGGAATCGACTTCTTCCAAGTTCTTGCTGTTGTTCGCGAACGAGGCGGCTACGGGGTCGCCAGAACCCGGGCATTTGAACAAAACGACATGCGCAAAAGACTCTGTGTGATTGTCAGCTTGATTGTTCATGACACAAGCATCGGGCCTCGGCCGCTTACGGCCAATACCGAGAAGGCGGGAAAGTCGCCAATACTACCGATTAGAAAAAAGAGGGTGATGGGACGAACTCCTTACAAGGATGTACAGGGAACGCTGCGCCTGAGTAAAGGGTTTTAGATGCTTTTGCTCGCACTTCTTCCGGCTTAGGCCAATATGGGCGGGCTGGATCATCTCGAATACTTACTGCAGAGATATATAATATATGCAGAATAGATAGAAATAGACTTCATCCGCCGCTCGGGCGGCGCATCCGTGAGAATCGAAGAATCTCGGTATGGCTCTGTATCCGAAAGGCAGCTAAAATCCGTCTCAATATTACGGACGAATGTCCCATTGTCCGAAACTGACGACTGTGACCAGGGAGCGCCTTGCCGACTGATCAAAATGAACGCCCAATCACTGGCCCCGAACATCAATTAGCCGAGCCCCAGCCGCGACAGCATAAATTCGCCAGCGTCATCGTATGGATTGTCCTACTGCTGGTTTTTGCGGCGGCCTTCTATCTGGTCTTGCGCAAACACGAGGACTCAGCCGCCAACGCCAGGGCGCCAAGGGGAGGAGGCGGTCCGGCAACCGTGGTAACCGCAACCGCGCAGAAAGGCGATATCGGAATTTATCTCGATTCGATTGGCACCGTCACTCCGATTTACACCTCCTCCATCACCAGCCAGGTCAACGGAATCGTCACTGCAGTGCACTACAAAGAGGGACAGATTGTTCGCAAAGGCGACGCGCTGATTGATATTGACGATCGCTCCTATCGCGCGACTCTGCTGCAGGCTCAAGGAACCCTCGATCGAGACGAAGGCCTTCTGGCACAGGGG
>DASXKZ010000290.1:0-24733 GCA_036496525.1 Candidatus Angelobacter sp. | reverse complement strand
GCGAACAGTCATTCTGATAGATGATATCGATCGGCTCACTGCGGCAGAGACGCGGCAGATCTTCCAATTGGTAAAGCTAACCGCGAAGTTCCCCTATGTCGTCTATGTGCTGGCATTCGACAGGCAAGCTGTGGCAAAGGCCCTTGAAGAATTCGGCTTCGAATCTGGCGAGGCCTATTTGGAGAAGATTGTCCAAGTTTCATTTGATATCCCCCCTATTTCAGAAGCCAGCCTAACAACTTTCGTTACTACATCCATTGATGAGATTTTAAAGGCATACGAACCGGCACATTTCGATTTGACGAGATTCGGAAATCTTTTTCATGGGGGCTTTCGCAAACTCTTTACTTCGCTTCGCGACGTGAGGCGGTTTGTGAACAGCCTGGAATTTGGGCTTGGTTTGATTGGACGTGAACTGAACGCAGTGGATTTCATTGGAATTGAAGCCGTACGGATCTTTTACCCAAGCACGTTTGAAGTTATCCGTACTAACAAAGAAGTGTTTGCAGGGCATGTCAATCGGCTCTTGGAACATAGCGGATCAGAAAAATACGCTGCTCAAGTAAATCAACTGCTCAATCCAAATGGCGAATTGACAGAGGACTTGAAAGATATATTGATAGAACTTTTTCCCAAACTGACTTACGCATACGGGCGCAACGTTTACGGGCACGCATGGGAAACCGAGTGGGAAAAAACATATCGAATATCAACAACCCGGTATTTCGAAGCATACTTTGGCCTGGTGCTCGCGGAGTCAGAAATTTCGATACAGGAAGTTACGACATTCATTACAACTTCCGAAAGCCAAACGAGATTGGAACGGATTCTTGCCGATTGGACGAAGAATGGAAAGTTGAAGAATGCGATTGAATCACTGCGCTACAGATTAGGCGAAGTTCCAAAGGAAAACCTCCACAATGTTTTTGCTGCTCTTCTGACCGCGGGTGAACTAGCCAGCGACAAAGGCGCCGTATTTGCCGGGCAGATTCCTGAGTATTGGGGCGTGAGGTGGGCAATATTCGACGTTTTGGAGGTTATTCCAGCCGAGCAGCGAGTCTCTACTGTGCAGGAAACCTTTTCATCGTCGACAGCATTAAAAACGATGTTGAATGTGACCTCTTTGATTGAACAGGTGAAAAAAGAAAACGCCGAACGACACGTAGAGTTTCGAGATCAAGATCTCGAAGAGATTAAAGCAATCGTCGTTGATAGAATACGCGAATTCGCCACGAATCCAGCTGCTCTACTGATAAATCCCGCATTGCCTTCAATCCTCAGCGTTTGGAAAAAGTGGGGAGGTTCTGCTGAGGAGGTCGATGCATTTCTTGCTCGTGCCATTCAATCCGATGATGATTTGGTTACTTTCATAGATAGCTTTATTTACCAGACTCATTCCTCGGCTGGCAGAGTCGTAAACACGAAGAACCACCTCAGCATCAGATCTCTATCAGAGTGGATGAATCCTGATGACGTGATCGCTCGCCTAGATCAAACTGAAGACCACAGATTGTCCGCAGGCAAGGCTGAAGTTGTTAAAGTGGCCCGTTCAGAATTAAAGCGATTCAAGAGTAAATCTCTTACACCAGAACAATTTGACGATAACCGCTTTGACTAAGAGCCACAGCTGTCCTCCGGCCACATGAGTTTCTTCGCGCTTCAGCGCGAAGAAGTGGTGGAAGAACGGCCCTTTAGGGCCGTGAAAAGGATTTTTTAGAAAGACGCGCTTTAGCGCTGGTGGCACATCTTGAGGTCTTTCGGCTTCGCTCAGGATTTCGCCAGCCGGCTCAACTTTAGATCAGTTTTATCATTGATGTAGTCCTCCGATGGCTTTACACCAGGGCTAAAGCCCATAACGCGGCCCTAAAGGGCCGCTCTTCCACCGGATCGGACTACAGCAACACTAGATCTGCTCTAGCCACGCCGGCGCTGGATCTACTTCCATCCCGGGAAAGGCGGAAGAGTAAGGATACGCAGACGGAGTCTTTACCAAACCCGCCTTCACTGGATTCTGATGGATATATTCACGATGCCGCTGATAGTCCTCTGCATCGCGAATCCGATGATTAGTAAAACCTTTTTCCTGCCATACCAGAGATCGGAACGCCAGTTCCTTTTTGACACGAAAGGAAAATCCGCCTTTGATGTATTGACCGGCTTTTTCCAGAGGGACGTCTGCGGCGGGCGTGACAATCAGATGGAAGTGGTCCGGCATAACCACGAACTCATGCAGAAGGTAGCGGCCTTGGCCCCGATAATCCTGCAGAACATCGAGAAACAAGCGTGCCACTTCCTCTTTCTTGAAAAGAGGACGTCGTCCGTTCGCGACGGACGCGACAAAGAATGTGCGGATTTCCTGCGGAGCGTCTTTCATTTTTCCACCAGCGCTAAAGCGCATTATCTTAAATGATCTTTACGCGGCCCTAAAGGGCCGCTCTTCCACCAAAGGACCACGTGAAAAAATGTTTTTAGAAAACGGGCTTTGGCCCCGGTGGCGTTCGTGCAACGCAGCAAATCGACAACAAACCATTTGTCAAGATACCCTGCTGAACCCATCGCTCGAATGCCTGTTCTCATAATCTCCGGAGTGAACAAAACTCGCTGGTTATCAGCCGCTAATTGCGCTGTCCGCTGCTTTACGAAAATAATTTTTCTAAAAGCGGCACGACCTACCAAATAACTCTTGTATTCGTATTTTATTCAGGCTATAAAATGCTCAGCCAGCCGTCGTTGGCGGGCTGTTCCAGGGCTTCCGGGCAATTTCTGTTTCTCTAAAGCACGCATTTCAAACCAAGGGATAAGTGTCTCTTTTTCCCTGCGAGGCTTTCAACGTGCGCAAACTCCAACCAATGCCCAAGCCACGCACCAAAAAGCAGATCATCGCGGCCATTAAGGCGGCAGCGCGCAAATTGGGGCGCCCGCCCACAAGCGCGCAGTTCCACCGGATGGCCGGTATCAGTCGCTATCAGGTAGCGTGGCGTTTCAATGGTTATCGCGCAGCAATATGCGCTGCCGGACTCGTGCCGGAAAACACCGGAGTAAGAATCGACACCGCAGCCCTGTTGCGGGATTGGGGAAACGTGCTTCGCAAAGTGGACGCTGTGCCCTCAGGCAGGGAATATGAGCAGGCAGGTCGTTATTCATACTTCGTCTTTCACCAACGGTTTAGGGGATGGAGAGGCGTACCGGCTGCGTTCTGCAAATCCGTTGCCGCCGGCGCGCTCACCGGCGAGTGGGCCGACGTGCTGGAAATCATCCGGCGAAGCCCCATACCAACCACCGGCGGATGCAAGGGGCTTGCGAAAATGAGAGAAACCATGAAAAGAGCTCACGAATTGCGGCTGCAAAGACAAAGATCGGACACCGGAACGGAAGTGCCACAAGCGCACACAGAAGGCACGTCCTCAGACATTCGCTTTCCGCAGCCGCACGAACACAAAGCCGAAACCGCGAACCTGCAAATGCTTCCGCCGCCTTTGCACGGCATGAAATGTGTGACCGACACCATGCTTGCCGTCTTCATCGCCGAACTGGCTCCCACCGGACTGCAGTGGATCACCGCTGCCTGCTTTCCCCGGCATCCGCTGCAAGACCGTCCTCTTTTGGGCGCGCCCACGCGCTTGCCTGCCTTTCCCTATGAGCCGGTCAATGAGATGGGAGTAATGGTGCTCTTCAGTATGATGGCCCAGCAATTAGGCTTTGTGATTGAGTCGGTCCAGGCGGGGTTTCCTGACTGCGAAGCCAAGATTGAGGTTGAGCCCGGGCGCTGGCAGCACTTCCGCATCGAGTTCGAATATGAAAGCCGCGGCTTCAGGGTGCATGGCCATGATCCGGGGCAATGTGATTTGATCGTCTGCTGGCGGCACAATTGGAAGAAATGCCCGCCCCATATACAAGTGCTGGAACTGAGCAAAATCGTGGCTGGCCTGCGATAGAGTAAGGTGACGAAAATAGCGGATCATTTCTATCCCCGACTGTTGCAGCATAAGATCCTGAGATCGAAGCTCAATTCAGTCGAATTTGATCCGTGTAAATCAGTGTCATCAGTGTTATCTGTGGCGAGGTTGGGTTTTTGTACAAAACTCTCCGTGTCTCCGTGGTAGGTTCTGACGGGGCCACCCGGCGCTGATCGCACCGTTCCGTTTGTTTTACGCTAAATAATTTCCTGAACCAACGCGACCAATCAAATAACCCTTGCATTCGCATCTTAACCGCCGCTAGGCTCTCGCTTTGAGAGAATCGTTCCCATGAAAAAGTTTTTCCCGTCCATTTTGTGTCTGGCGCTGCTGGTCTCCATGCTCAGCGCGCAGCAGGAGAACCACGCAGCCGCGCCAAAATCGGGCGCGTCGGCGAGCCAGGCCGCCGGTCTGCCGCCGCTGATTGACCGCGAGATCCTCTTTGGTAATCCTGAGATTGCCGTTCCGCTGATTTCCCCCAATGGGAAGTACCTTGCGTTTTTGAAGCCGTGGAAAGATACGCGCAACATCTACGTGAAGGGCGTGGATGAGCCGTTCACGGCGGCGCGCCTGCTCACCACGGAAACCAGGCGTCCGGTGATTGACTACTTCTGGAGCCGCGACAGCAAATACATCCTTTATGTGAAAGACAACGACGGCGACGAGAACTACAACGTCTACGCCGTGGACCCCATGGCCAGGCCGGCGGCCGGGGCGGACGCTCCGCCTTTACGCGACATGACTGGCGTGAAAGGCGCGCAGGTGCAGATCGTCAATCTTCCCAAGAGCGACCCGGACACCATCTATATCGGTCTCAATGACCGGGACAAGACCTGGCACGATCTCTACAAGCTGAAGCTCTCCACCGGCGAGAAGACGCTGCTGCGCAAGAACACGGAGAAGATCTCCGGCTGGGCTTTCGATCTTCAGGGCAATCTGCGGCTGGCCTTGCGCGTGGCCGATAACGGCGACAAGGAGATTCTGCGCATCGATCCCGGCAAGTTCACCAAGATCTACGGCTGCACGGTGGACGAGACCTGCGCTCCCCTGGAGTTCAGCAAAGACGGCAAGCGCGTCTACATGGAAACGAATAAGGGAGACAACGTCGATCTGAGCGGCCTGGCGCTGCTGGACCCGGAGACCGGCACGACCGAGATGGTCGAGTCTGATCCCATGAAGCGCGTCGACCTGGGCGGCGCAACGTTCTCGCAGGTCACCGATGAACTGGCGTTTACTACCTACACCGATGACCGGGACCGGATCTATTTCAAAGACAAAGGCTTTGCCGCCGACTACAAGTGGCTGCAAAGCAAGCTGCCGGGCATGGAACTGGCGCTGGAATCGCGCACCATGGACGAACAGGTCTGGGTGGTCACAGCCCACAGCGACCTGGAGCCGGGCGTTACCTACATTTTCAACCGCAAAGGGCACAAGTTGGAGAAGCAGTTTGTTGACTTCGAGAAGCTGCCGCGGGAATCGCTGGCCAGGATGGAGGCGGTGCATTACAAGTCCTCAGATGGGCTGGACATTCCCGCCTATCTGACGCTGCCGAAAGGCGTGCCGGCCAGGAACCTGCCGACGGTGATCATTCCCCACGGTGGACCGTGGGCCCGCGATTACTGGGGCTTCCACAGCTATGCGCAATTGTTTGCCAATCGCGGTTACGCGGTGCTGAGCCCGAACTTCCGCGCCTCCACGGGCTATGGCAAGAAGTTCCTGAACGCTGGTAACAAGCAGTGGGGCCGCCTCATGCAGGATGATGTGACCTGGGGCGTGAAATATCTGGTCGGCCGAGGCATCAGTGATCCCAGGCGAATCGGGATTTTCGGCGCCTCCTACGGCGGCTACGCCACGCTGGCCGGCATTGCTTTTACGCCCGACGTTTATGCGGCGGCTGTCGATCTGTTCGGGCCCGCAAATCTCATCACTCTGCTGCAATCGATCCCACCCTACTGGGAGTCGGGGCGCAAGATGTTCAACGTCCGCATGGGCGATCCCAGCACCCCAGAAGGCAAGGCCCTGCTGATTGAGCGTTCACCTCTCACTTCCGCAAACAAGATCAAAACGCCGCTCATGATTGCGCAAGGGGCCAACGATGCCCGGGTCAATCACGCTGAGTCAGAACAGATTGTGGTTGCGCTGCGTGATCGTGGCTTCCCCGTGGAATACCTGTTGATCCCCGATGAAGGCCATGGCTTCGCACGTCCGGTAAACATCATGGCATCCTTGATGGCGACAGAAAAATTCCTGGCCAAATATCTCGGAGGTCGCGCGCAAGAGGGCGGAACTCCCGAGGTTGTGACCCGGCTGAAGGAAGTCACTGTCGATCCCAAGACCGTGGTGCTACCAACTAGAAGCAACCAGCGATAGGCTGGCGCTGCCTGATCAATCGCGGGAAGGCCTCAATCCCCGATTAGCAATTTTCCACTCGACCCAAGCTCATGCGCGCCGCCCTGCTTGCCCTTTCCCACTCGCCTGTGTAAGCATTCTCCCCTCATTTTATTTTCCGTATCCCTGGAGGCACATGCGCTCTCTTTTCTTCTTGCTCCTGACTATTCCCGATCTGGCAACGGCACAGATGAAACCCAGCCTGCCGCTCAACACTGCGCAACATTACAAATTACCTGCCACGCCCAAGACCGTTGCCTGGGGGTATTACGATGCCGCTGCGCCGCCGGTCCTGCGCATACACTCCGGAGACACCGTGGAGTTTGACACGCTCCTCACCAACAGTCCCACGGGCTTGGAGAAAGCCGGTGTTGCGCCGGACCAGGTGGAGCAGAGCCTGCGCGATGTTTACAAAGAAGTAACCAACAAAGGTCCCGGCGGACACATCCTGAATGGCCCGGTTTACGTGGAAGAAGCCGAGCCCGGCGACACGCTGGAAGTGCGCATACAAAAGATCGATCTGGCCATTCCTTACGCTTATAACGCGTTTGGCCCAACGCGCGGCTTTCTGCCGGAAGACTTTCCTTATCGCAAGATGAAGATCATTCCGCTGGATAAAGACCGCATGATTGCCAAGTTTGCGTCGGGCATTGAGATTCCTCTGCATCCGTTCTTTGGCAGCATGGGCGTTGCGCCGCCGGAAGGCTTTGGCCGCATTGATAGCGCTCCACCAAGCCTGCACGCCGGCAACATGGACAACAAGGAACTCGTCGCCGGAACAACGCTGTTTCTGCCTGTGCATGCGCGCGGCGCGCTGTTTGAGATTGGCGACGGACACGCCGGCCAGGGCAACGGTGAAGTGGACATCACCGCGCTGGAAACTTCATTGGTCGGCACGCTGGAGTTTATCGTGCACAAAGGCACAGGCCAGAAATATCCGCGCGCTGAGACGCCCACGCATTACATCAGCATGGGCTTTCATCCTGAGCTGCATGAGGCCACGCGGATAGCCGTTCGCGAGATGATTGATTTTCTGGTCAACACCAAGCACCTGAGCCGCGATGACGCTTACATGCTGACGAGCGTCGCTGGTGACGTAGACATCACCGAGCTCGTGGACGGAAACAAAGGCGTTCACGTAATGATGCCGAAGTCGATCTTTGTTAAATAACTATGCAGCGCGCGCGGCAGGGCCGGCAAATCAACTCTGGCGCGGTGATTGGGTGAATCACAGGACTACCCGTCGTCGAGTTGGACAAAGTCTTTTGGCGGCCAGGGCTGCTTCCAACACCGCCCGCCGAGTGGGTTCAGATGCAACAGGAGATCATCCGTCAACAAAAATGAATCATTGATGGTGATCTTGGTCCCTATGATTCGGTCGACGAGCGGCTCCGAGTGGCTAATACCATTGTCCTGCTGGATCTTTCTCTGCTCCGCTGCGCCTGGCGAACGTTCCGCCGATCGCGGGAACGCCTCGACTATTGGCGCTGGATGCTGTCATGGCGCTGCCGCAGCCGGCCCGCTCTCCTGCGCGCCATCGCGCTTCACGCGCCCACGGCCCGGCTCTACACATTACGTGAACCTGGGGCAGTGGCGCGGTTCATTGCAGATGCAACCCGCGATACGCAAAGCTCAGGCTGACGCGATTCACGTCCCAACTTCATACCTTAACTCTCAGCTGGCACTAACGCCGTGCCCTTTTCTTTGCAATAATTACTTGAGGCGTCTCATCGCCGGAGAGGACGAAGTTATGCGGCTTCTGGTGCGCTGGCTTATCAATGCTGTGTCTTTGCTGATCGTTGCTTACATTGTTCCCGGCTTTAAGGTGGATGGAATAGGCGCAGCGCTCATCGCAGCGGCGATCTTCGGAGTGGTAAATGCCACGCTCGGCCTCTTCCTGAAAGTCATCACTTTCCCGTTGACGATCCTCTCCTTTGGCTTGTTCCTCATCGTGATCAACGCCATCATGCTCAAGATGGCGGCCTCGGTTACTCCTGGCTTTGCTGTCCATACGTGGACCGCGGCGCTGATTGGCGCGATTGTGCTCAGCCTGGTCTCGACGTTCCTGCACTGGCTCATCAAAGACAATCGCCGCGTTGATTCCCGGCGCTAATTGTGGCTGGTAACCTAAGCTTTTACAAATCGTCATCCTGACGTCCGTTAAGCGAGCGCGCGCTTTTGCCAGCGCGCGAGTAGGACGGAAGGACCTTGTGCTTTTCCTTTTAAAGGCCACGCTATCTATAAAGTTGCTTTAGGCCCGCAAAGCGCGCAATTTCTTGACCGTCGTATCCACTTCATTCTCTTGAAACAGCCTGATCGCCGCGATTCCCGCCGCTCCCGCTGCAACACACTGCTGCGCATTTTTCAGCGTGATTCCGCCAAGCGCCCAAACCGGCATCGGCGGCTGCGCTGATTCTGTGCGATGGCAAATTTGTCGCAGTTGCTCCAAGCCTGCACGATTCGCCGATCCGCTTTTCTCAAACACTGGCCCAAACACAGCAAAGCTCGCTCCATGCGCCTCCGCGCTTGCGACTTCAGCCTCAGAGTGCGTGGAAACTCCAATCACAGCCTCGCTTCTGCCCGCACGCGCAAAGATGGAACGCACCTCGCTGGCGGCAAGATCATTCGTCGGCAGGTGGACACCGTGCCCGCCGCAAGCCAGCGCCACGTCGGTTTTGGAATTGATCAGCAGCCGAGTTTGCGATCTGCCGAGTACTGCCATGGCTTTCCGCGCCAGCTCTTCCAGTGCTCGAGCTTCCAGGTCTTTTTCCCGCAGCTGCACATACTCAATCCCTGCCGTAGCGCACTCGGCAATTTTTGCCAGCAGCTGTTGTTCCTGCTCACGGAGATCGCCCGGAAACTGCCGCCGGTCTGTAATGTAGTAAAGCTGCAACGCCATTCGTTCAGAATTGTAATTTGGCCGCGCCATCAGTGCTGATAGGCAACTTAGAGCCATCAAAAATACTCTCTTAAGAGTGCCTCTCACGCTGCAACTCGTATGGCTTTTTGCGCTCGCGCTGCCTATCGCTTGCATTGCCTGGACCGTAACGCATGAAGAAGTCTTCCGAGAGCCTCGCGAATATTGTGTCCGCCAGAGTGAGAGCCATCCCAATCCCGCATGCCGCAAGTTTTTCTTCTTGTTTACCTGTGAATTCTGCTTCAGCCATTACGTTACGGCGTTTTTCCTCTTTCTTACGCATTACAAGCTGCTGTTCGACGACTGGCGCGGCTACCTCATCGCCCTATTCGCGCTCGTCTGGATCGCTAACCAATATATGAGCATTTACGCCCACCTGCGTCTCGATATCCGCAAAGACCGCGTCGAAATCAAGCACGTGGAAAAGAAAGTGGAAGAGTTGGAAGAGAGAAAAGCAGCCTAGCTTTGTTACATCCCACCCTTAGCCATTCTCAGGATACATCGCTCCCATCTCTTCGCCCGGTCAAGCTACCAGGCTGCTAACGTCGTTCCGACCAGCGCGTCGAACTGAGCAGGCTTCTCGCAATGCCGCAATATTCTCTCCATATTAATGGCAAGCTCCAAAAGGTCATCGCTGAGCCCGACACGCCTTTGCTCTGGGTTTTGCGCGACGAACTCGGACTTTGCGGAACAAAGTACGGATGTGGCGTTGGTGTATGCGGCGCTTGCACAATCCATGAAAACGGCGCAGCCGTTCGCGCCTGCCAGATAGCGGTCAGTTCGGCAGCCGACAAACGCTTCACTACGATTGAAGGTCTCTCTTCCACCGGTGAGCATGCCTGCCAGGCGGCATGGGTTGACCAGGACGTGGCGCAGTGCGGCTTCTGCCAGGCGGGCATGATCATGGAAGCGGCTGCGCTTCTTGAGGGTCGCGCCCATCCTTCTGACCAGGAGATCGATGAAGTCATGTCGCAACACGTCTGCCGCTGCGGTGCATATCAGCGCATCAGAAAAGCAATTCATCTTGCAGCGAATGCTGCTCCGGAGAAGAAGTCGACATGACCCTCACTCGCAGAGCGTTTCTTCGTGATACCGGCAGCGCTGCCCTTGGCCTCACAGTGGCGTTCCGCTTCAATCTCGGCGCGTCCGCGACTGAAGCGCCTACGCCTGAATTTGCTCCCAACGCATTCATCCGCATCGGGTCTGATAATGTCGTGCGCCTTTGGGCAATTCGTTCAGAGATGGGGCAAGGCGTCCGCACACTGCTGCCCATGGTGCTTGCCGATGAACTTGAAGCAGACTGGGAAAAGGTAGTCATTGAGCAGGCAGAGATGGGGGCGCGTTTTAAGGGGATCCGCTTGCGCACCAGCGGCAGCGGCAGCGCCGCAGGAACATGGGCGCCGCTGCGCAAAGCCGCGGCCACCGCGCGTGAAATGCTCATCCGTGCCGCAGCTGATCAATGGCAGATTGATCCTCAAACCTGCAGAGCTCAACAAAGCACCGTGATTCACGCGCCTACAGGCCGCAAGCTCACATATGGTCAATTGGCGAACGCTGCTTCCAAAGTTCCTGTTCCCGCCAAACCTCGGCTTAAGGAGACGAAAGACTTCCGCCTGGTCGGCAAGCCGGTAAAGCGCCGCGACTCGCAGGCTATCGTCAACGGCAGCGCGGTGTATGGGCTGGATATAAAACTTCCCGGAATGCTCCACGCCGCAGTGGCGCGCTGCCCATATCTCGGCGGCAAGCTTGTTTCCTGCGATCCGGCTCCGGCCCTGAAAATCTCCGGGGTAAAGAATGTCATTCCTGTTCGTTCAGGATTTTCCGGCGGCATCGCCGTAATTGCCGTGAACACTTGGGCCGCACTCAAAGGCAGGAACGCGCTTCAGCCGGTCTGGGATAAAGGCCCCAATGCCAGTTTTGACTCAGATACTTTCATGCGTGAGCTGGAACATTCGCTTTCGCAACCGGGCTTCCCCATCCGCCGCGCCGGTGACGCGCCTACTGTTCTGGCGGGTTCGCCCACAAAGCTGGAAGCCATCTATGAATATCCTTATCAGGCCCATGCTCCGCTTGAAACCATGAATTGCACGGCAGATGTGCGCAGCTCATTATGTGAAATCTGGGTTCCCACGCAGGCCCCGGAGGCAGCACAGCAGGAAACAGCCAAACTGCTGGGCATCGCAGCAGACGCAGTCAAGGTGAATGTAACCATGCTGGGTGGTGGCTTTGGCCGGCGGCTACAAGTTGATTACGTCCTTGAGGCCGTTGAAATTTCAAAAGCCGCAGGCAAGCCGGTGCAGGTCTTTTGGACGCGTGACGATGACATGAAGCACGGCTTCTTTCAAGCACCCAAAATCGAGCACATACAGGCAGGGCTCGATGCCGGCGGCAAGCCAATGGCATGGCTGCATAAATCCTGCGGGCCGGATCTCTCTGTGCTTGGCCTGCCCACAGAACAAGACCGCAAGAACCCAAACTTCTATAGCGATGACGGCATGCCCTGGGGCCTGTTCGACAATCCATATAACTTCGCACACCACAGCGGCTACTTTGTTCCCGTGCAATCGCCTGTTCCCACAGGACCGTGGCGCGCCGTCATGTATCCATCCACCGTGTTTGCTCGCGAATCTTTCCTGGATGAAATTGCGCACGCCTCGAAAATCGATCCCATTGAGCTGAGGTTGCGCCTGCTTGCGCCGGGCAATGTGCTGGACTTGAAGTCACAGAAAATTGATCGCGCACGCCTGATTGCTGTGCTGCGGCTCGCAGCGGGAAAATCAGGCTGGCCCACGCCGCCGCGCGAAGAACACGGGCGTCTCTGGGGACGCGGCGTAGCCTGCAATGTCTATAGTGAAGATTGTTACATCGCCCAGGTTGCGGAAGTTTCTCTGAGCAAAGACCTCTCGGACATCAAGGTCCACCGCATGATTTCAGCCGTGGATTGCGGCTTTGCACTCAACCCTTTGGGCATTGAAGGTCAAACGGAAAGCGCGATTGCCTGGGGGATGTCCGCAGCACTGGGCGGCAAGATTCATTTCAAAAATGGCCAGGCGCAGGAACGCAGTTATGCGGACTTCAAAGTGCTTCGCATGGACGAGGCGCCGCACGTCGAGACCTATCTTCTGCAAGGCTCGGAAATGCCCGGAGGATTCGGCGAGACTGCCGTGCCGCCAGTTGCGCCAGCCATCGCCAACTCGATTTTTGCTGCCACAGGCAAGAGAATGCGGAGACTGCCGATTACGGTGGAGAAGCTGAAGAACAGTTGACACTGCAGGAAGCTACGGAACTCTTTCTGAAATCCCGACCCTGAGCTCGCCGAAGGGGAGGGAACCCTATCGCCGCGACTTTCTGCGGTGAGGACACGCCTTGTCTAAATATCCTTGGTTACCAAGTTGGAAACCAGTAGTATGTATCGCGCCAAGAGGTTATTAGATGAAATTTTCTATTCTCCTTTTAGTTCTTATCGCCGCCACGCTCGCAGCCATCCCGTTCGCCCAGACGCAGCAAGCCACTAAACCAAAAACGCCACCAGCGTCTCAGTCTGCCTCGCAACCTTCACCTGAGATGCAGAGTTTGATTAAAGCGCTCTCCGGCAGATGGTCTCTGGTCGTGCAGTCCGCAGGAAGTGCAACGCCTTCAAAGGGCGAAGAGACGTGGCGTCCAGGCCCCGGCGGACTAACTTTTATCGAAGAGGAAACTTTAAACATTCCGGGTCACGACATACTTCTTCTGGGCGTCCTTTGGTGGGACGCCAACACTAAAAGTTTCCATGGCATGGAGTGCAATAATGGACTCTCCTATGTGTGCGATATAAAGGGGGCCCTCACTGACATCACTCTGCAATGGGACGGCAAGCAACTGGTCCTCATCGAGCAGGAGAACCACAATGGCAAAAAGTCGGTCTGGCGCGAGGCTTTCTCTGAAATCACTAAAAATTCTTTTACGCAAACAGGGGATTCGACCGACGCTGACGGCCACACGACTCGTCTATTAACGATCCACGCAACGCGTATCCCGGAAGGTAGCTAAAACATTCTTACGCGTAGGAATCCTCTCTGCCGGGCGGGGATGTGAATCTACGGTAGCATCTTCGCGATCCCCGGCCCTCTTCCGCAGGCGTGTTTGGCAGGTTAAGGTTGAAGAAGGTAAAGCGCAGGTCTTTTCCAAGCTTGCCTTCGACTGTTACTTTTGACCGTTTTCATTCCCAGCAAATTCCTTCTTAATGCGACTTGTGGCTGTTTGATATTCCAAGTCACTGAGGCTCCCTCGGAAGCGCCGATCCTCGCTTACCCAGGAGCCTTTGGAAAGGACTCAATGAAGAACTGCACGTATGCCCTGCTGGTTTTAGTTGCTTTTTCCCTGCCTGCATTCGCTCAACATGACATCGAATTGAGCGGCGGTTACCGTCACATATCCGGCGATAACGGCCTCGATGGATATACCGGGGCCATCAGTTGGAATCCCATTCCCAGATTCCAAATGTATGTGAGCTACGATGGTGTGTATGACAATTCCACCGTGGGGACATTCGAATTGACCACAGTGGGATCGACCTTCGTGAATAGTCATATGCAGGAAATACTCACCGGTCCTCGTTTTTTCCTGCCCGGCGTATGGAAAGGTCACGGACGCATCGAGGGACATAAACTGATTCCCTTTGCCGAGTTAGGATTCGGGGAAGCTCGCCTGCACACGGACATCAGGCAATCCACCCTGGGCGCGGTGCAGGCCGCAGATACGGCATTTGTATGGGAGATGGGCGGCGGCGCAGATTTCAGGATATACCCGCACTTTACCATTCGCCCTGACCTCGGCTTTCTGCGCACCCATTTCGCCGAGTCAGGACAGGGGCGTATTCGCCTGGGCGTGAGCGTGGTCTGGAGCCTGCGGTCAAGGACTCAATAAGCGGAAGCAGGGAGAGTGCAGTAGCCGGTTGTGCGTGTGTGCGACGGGTTGTCGATTACGCTGGAGAAGTTTGGCTTCTTTAAAGTTTCCAAACGTCGCGAGAGAGCCCTTTGTCTATAAGGTTTTGAGGACCAGCCACAAATCAAGCAATAGGCCCGAATCAAATTCGTGTTTATTCGCGTGATTCGCGGCCCAATGGATTATGGTGCGTAGCGGTCGGGACAAAGCACATTCACGGCAACGTCTTAGCGATCTCCGGCCCTTCTTCCGCTCCATGTTTTGCGTGCTGGGGTTGAAGATGGTACTTCGTCAATCCCTCTTTAAGCACTTCAAAAGCTTCTTCCGGTGTATCTACGGTCGTAAATCCGTTCACATCTTCAGGAGAAATCGTCCCGGCATCTGCTAGTGCTTCAAGGTTCAGCACACGGTTCCAGTATTCCCGGCCATAAACGATCACCAGAATTTTTTTGGCCAGCTTGTGGGTCTGCGCCAGCGTGAGGATTTCAAAAAATTCATCCAGCGTGCCAAAGCCTCCGGGAAAGACCACCAGGGCCTTTGCCAGATACGCAAACCAGTATTTGCGCATGAAGAAATAATGAAACTCAAAATTCAGTTCCGGAGTGATGTACGGGTTGGGATATTGCTCAAACGGCAGGCGGATGTTCAAGCCAATCGTTTTTCCGCCGGCCTCGCGCGCGCCGCGGTTTGCGGCTTCCATAATTCCCGGGCCGCCGCCTGAGGTCACCACAAAACGATGCCGCTTGCCCGGCAGCGTGAGCGTCCATTCCGTGAGCATATGCGCCAGCCGGCGCGCTTCTTCGTAATAGCGTGCCATCTCCACTCCGGCATGGGCGCGTTTCAATGCGGCTTGTAGAGCGTCGCCATCCTTGCCCCCGGGCTGTTGTTCTGGCGGAGCCAGCTTGGCCGATCCCGGTTTTTCCAGGATCGTTAAGGCGTTCTGGGCGTCGGGCAGGCTGGCAAAGCGTGCCGAACCAAAAAATACGACTGTGTCCTGTATCTTTTCTCGCCGAAACCGTGACAGAGGCTCCTGGTACTCAGAAAGGATGCGCAGGATGCGCCCATCGGGGCTGTTCAGGAACTCTGGATTGAAATAGGCCATGGGAGCAGGCAGCAGCTCCGCAATTGGCTCTTCAGGGTCAAATTTATTACTGTTTGCCATTCAATCTGTCTACAAATAAATATGTTAAAAATGCCGCGCTCAAACCCGGTCACGATAGCGGACCGCTTCCACCACGCCGAGCCAAATATCCAGCAGGCCGAGTCCAGAGACCGCTCCGCGAACAAAGCCCAGTTGCACCAGATTCTGAAACCATGCCCACTGTGCGGTCCATCCATCGCTGAACCAGAACCGCGTCCAGGGAAGAACAATCAGCACCAATCCCAATTCGATGCAAAATAGAACATACACCACCACAAAGACCCGCTGCAGCCACACCGGCATTTCAGTGCTGCCATCCGGAGCCGGTCCAGTCGGCTGCGCTGGAGTGGGATCTTCGAGATTCGTTGAAGTAATTTTCAAAGGATTAGGGAATTTGTTGTTTAGTTTTCTTTAGTTGGATGCAATAGAAGATTTTAAGCTTTCAGCGCCTTTATCCGGCTGGCCACATCGCGAAAATCGATATTCGAGCCATACACTTCCATGAAATTCGTCAGGGCAGCTTTGTTGTCTCCGGCGGCCTGATAAGCCGCTCCTAGATCATAATAAATGCTGCAGCGGCTCCCGCTGTCCAGTCCGGGCAATTGCAGGGCTTTTTGGTACCAGCGGACGGCTGCTTCCGGCGCGTCTTTATCCACCAGACACTGTGCCAGCCATGTCAACGCCTGGATGGGTTGAGAGAACGGTGCGCCGCGGTCCACTGCGTGGCAAACCTTCTGCAATTCACCAATAGCCTCATCCAAGAGGCCCATTTCCTTGAACGCGATCCCAAGGTTGTAGTGCGTCTCAGGATCTTCTTCCGGCTCTGCCGCCTCTGCAGTCTCTTCCTGCAGTTCAGAAAGAATGTCACTCAGCACGTTGGCGGACTCATTGTCTTTCATGTCGCCATTGGAGCGCTTATCGATCGCCGGGGCAGGAACAGCTGCCATCACGGGCTCCGGAGTCGGCGCTGGAGCGCTTGGAGTCGGCTTGGGTGCGAAATCTGCGAGGTCGGATTGTTCCAGGTCCTGGAGAAAGTCGCCAAGTATATCTTCTGTCGATTGTGCTGCCTGCGCCGCTGGCTGTGGCGGTGGTGTAGCCTTCTTTGACGTCGGCTTCGACTTGGATGGCGGCTCCGCGATATCGAGAACATTTTCCAAATCCAGCGCAGCTGCCGGTGCGGCTATTGGTTGATCTTTGATTACAGGTACTGCAGACGGAGGCTCGGGGGCGGGAGGCTCGGCTACTTCTATCGGAACAAATGCAACAGGAGTTTCTTCGATTTCTACTGGCTCGGGCTCAACCGCCGCAGGCGCAACGCCTGCCTGTCCCTTGGATACCTGGGCTATCAGCTCAGTCACTTCCGGAGCGTCCGGTGAAAGCTCCGTCAAATCCAGAATTGCAGTCTTGGCCTGCTCCCACATTTGCTGCGTAATATAAAAGCGGATTTCCTGGATCTTGTCCGCAACCTGCGTGGCAACATCTGGCTGTTCGGGCTCAATTGAGATCACAGGTTCCAGCGGCACTTCCGCCGCCATGGCCGGCTCTGCCACGATTTCCTGGTAGGACTGCACTTCAAGTGCAGGGGCCTCTTCCGGCTCAACTTCAATCATTTCTTCCCATTCATTGGAGATATCAATCTCCGCGGCTTCAGGTGCAGCCGCGCGGGCAGGCGCATCCATGGCAACCGGCTCAAAATTTATTTCTACAGGTGGCGGAGTCGCTGGGATGGCTGATGTTGCTGCCGCTGCTGGTGTAACGTCGATTGGCGCACTTGCAGCTGGTTCAGGCTCCGTCTCAACAATGTCAGCCGTATCGAATGAGAATTCCTGTACTGAAGGCGCAGCTTCAGCTTCAATTTCTACCGGCACTTCGGCAACTGGCTCCGGAGCAGCAGCGGGTTTGGTTTCCACCGGCAGCGGCGGCCACGTTGCTTTAGCGGGAGCTGGTGCAGGCGGTGGCGGAGTTGCTGCGGCTGCCGTGGCGGGCACTCGCAGGGCAAATTTCTTTGCCGCTTCAAGATACTTTGCCGCTTCGGCTGGATGGCCCAGCTCGTCATAAATCTTGCTCAGGTTCTGGTACATCCGGGCTGCATCGCCATAGCGCTCAGCTCGCGCATACAAACTGGCCAGGCGCTGATTTAAATTCACGTCATGCGGGGCCAGCGGCAAAGCGGCTTCCAACGGCGGAATCGCTTTTGCAGGAACGTTGTAAGAAACGTACAGTTCGGCATCCGTCAGTGCGGACTCAATCGCTTTTTCCGTGGGAGGATCGTAACTCTGCTGCACCTGCGTGGCCGTCTCGTCCAGCTCCTCCACCATGAAGGCCTGTGCGGCCTCCTCCGGAGTCAGGATGCGCGTGGCAGAATCTTCTCCCAGCTTGACCAGCATCTGTTTGTGATTCTGGGCATGGATCGCATTTTCCGGCTCCATCTCCGTAAGTTTCTGGTAGAGGTCGCGAGCCTCAGCGAAACTGCCTTTTTGCGCCGCCGCGTGCGCCTGTATCTCAATCGTCTCTGCCGTCTGCGCGTGGCCGCCTGATTGATTGGTCAGCCGGTTCAAAATCGCCAGCGCTGCCGGATTGTCCTTAACCCGGTTGGCCAGCGGAGCTAGGGTTTCCTGCAAGGCCGCCGGATTCCCGCCGAACAGCCGCTCGGAATGTTTTTCATACAGCCGCAGGGCACTCTCTTCGCGATTGTTGGTCACATACCACTGCGCCACTGTGCTCACACCGGTAATGTCATTGTGTTTCGCCAGCAGCTTCTCGGCGACTTCTTCCACTCCATCCGCGTTACCGGTGTGAAGTTTCGCTCGCAAGAGAGCGCGCAAGCCGTCTGGCCGTGAATCGATGTCGGTAACCTGCTCAAGGTAAGTGACTGCTGCCTGGCTGTCGCCGGCCTCTACGGAAATCAGTCCCCGCAGCATCAGGGCGCCGGTGTTGGTGGGATCAAGAGCAAGCACTTTGCCCAGGGCTTCTTCCGCGGCAGTATAAGAGCCACGCGCATAAAGCGACTCAGCCGCGCTCAAATAAATGTTGCGCGCGTCATCTTTCTTGCCGAGTTTCGTATAGAGATCGGCCAGCTTGGCTTGGGTGTGGGCATTTTCAGGATCAAGTTCCAGGATCTTCTGGAACACCCTGGCCGCCTGCGCGTTGTCACCCGACTTTAAAAGATGGTCGGCCACCTGCATGTAGTGAACGCGGGCGTCGTTATAAAGGCCCTGCTGGCCATAAAGTTCCGCCAGTTTGGTGCTGTTTTCAGAGTTAAAGGGCCCAATCTTGGTCAGCTTTTTGTAAATGGCAATGGCTTTTACGGCAAAGCCATTTTGCGCGTATTGGTCGCCAACTTTCTTGAAGTAATATGTGGCCTGGTCGTTGTTTCCAACGCGTGCGTAGAGGTCCCCAATCGTGTTCAGGACCGTCAGGTCCTTGGGGTCTTCCTTGATGACCTTTTCGTATTCAGAAATCGCGTTGGGCAGCTTGCCTTGCTGGACGAACTTCTCCGCCTGCGCGAGTACCTTTACTTTGTTGAAACCAAACCCGAGTGCCATAAAAAATCAATCAATCCGAAGGGCAGCCTTTCCAAATGCCGTGGGAAACGCGCGCAAGTGTAATTGGGGCTAAAGTACCATAGAAAAACGGCGAAACCCAAGCTACAGGGGGCAATCGTTAGTGCATGTCGGTTATTTACCTTAAAGGTTCAGCCAAGCCCCCGCAATTCCGGCAGAAGCCCTGAAGTTTGAGTTTAAACCATCGGGGCCCGTCGCCCACTCTGATCAATTCAGAAAGACCGACGTTGATCGCGTCAACGTTGAAAATTGACTACCGTCGCAAAGAACAAAAGGCCCCGACTGTTCGAGGCCTTCTTCTGGCTGAATGTTGGTTACTGAATGCTAACCGCTACTGCGGAAATGGCACATTCTTGGTTCCGGACGCGAGATTCGGATTGCAAACCAAATTGGTCGGCTGGCTTGCCGGCGATGGCGGATTCAGGTTCGGAGAGGAGAAGTCAAAGAACTCTTCCATGTCCGCCTGGGCTGCATCGCGGGCGTTGAGACTTGGGAGATTGAAGCGTTTTTCCACGAACTTCAACACTGCTGTGTAATCCATCGGCGTGTGAGAAACATAATGGGGCTTGGCAAATGGCGACACGATAATCAGCGGCACGCGGAAGCCGGTGCGAACGAAATCGTCCACAGGGTCCGTTTTTGGTATGAGGTCTCTGGGCTTAATACCGTCTGGGCTGGGAACATGCATGATGGCCGCATCGGTCGGATATTTTCCCGCAACCACCGCCTGCCCTGAAGCGCCTGTCGAAAGCTCCAGGATCGGCCTGCCGTCAATCATTGGGCTCACATGATCAAACAGCCCACCGCCTTCATCAAAGGTCTCAATGAAGATTGAATCTTTCCATGAAGGGCTGTTGATCAACGCGACAAATAAAGAATTCACGAAAGCCGCCCCGGGCTGTATGTTGTTGGTCTTTCCCGGATGCTCGTCACGCCCTGAGGAGAATCCGGGTTCAATATATGAAAATGCCGGCAGAGTGTTGTTCTGCACATCCGTCAGGAACTGAGAGATGGGAACAATGTGGTCTTGCACTGTGGTCACGTAGGGCTGGAAGTTACGCAGACTCGTAATCAACTTTCCATCCGGTTGGCGATCGACGGAATAAATCTTCCAGGAAACGCCTGCCGCATCCAGAAGCTGAAAGATCGTTTTTGCCGTGAGCGTGGTATTGGTGTCCTGCGGAGGATGCACCAAGCCTTGTGATGTTGCCGCCATGGCGTAGAGCCGGGTGTCTTCCGTCTGGGCAGGCTCAGGATTGTAAAAACGATCAGAGGTGGCAAATTGAGTGGCGAACCAGTAAGGCGACGGCAAATCTGACTGATTGTAATAACCCATGGAGCGGACGCCCTTGGTATCGGGATCGCCATCAAAAACCGCCAGTCCTGAGGCCGTATGGACAAAGCCATCCAGCAGAAGTGGAGCACTGTCACTGGTATCAAAGCGGTTGGCATTGCCGTGGCTCTCCAGCCATGCTGCCGAGGTGTTATAGATGCAGCTTGTCGCCAGATGAAAAGTCCTTATCTGTTGCGTGTCAGGATTATCAGTGGGAGCGGTGAAATCGGTTTCCAGATCGTCAGCGTCGCGTCCCAGACCTAAGCTGGCGCGATAATCATTAATCTTTCCGAAGTAAGCGTCGAACGAACGGTTTTCCTGCATCATGAAAATGATGTGGTTCACGCTCTGGAGAGTGCCGGTTGGAGTGGGAGACGCTGCCGGTGTCGGAGTGGGAGTGGGATTTGTGGTTGCGCCAAGTCCCTGGCAGCCTGTGAGCATGGTGAGAGACAGCACGACAAAAACAGCGGCGAATGCGATTTTTTTCAGCTGGGTCATAAGGCCTTGCATGGACAAGTTGTCCGCAACAGCAGAGGAACCAGAGTGAAGTAAAAAAGCAGCAGCTCTGGCCACGAATTAAGATGTCGTTCCTTGGCGTATGAGTTGGATGCTGCTGGATTTACCTAGTTTTGACATCCCAAGCAGGTGTTCTGACATCTGAGGTTTTTAGCTGCTCTCAAACCAGATTCTGGTTGAGGGACAAACTTCGTTTAAAGGAACCCTGAGGACCGTAATGAGAATTGCAGTAGTAGGATCAGGTTATGTTGGGTTGGTAGCAGGCGCCTGCTTTGCTGAATTAGGCCACCAAGTTGTCTTGGTCGATAACGACGAGCGCAAGCTGGCCGAGCTCCAGCGCGGCGAATGCCCCATTCATGAAAAATTCCTTCCTGAGCTGCTTGAGCGTCACCGCGGCAAATGCCTGGACTTCACAGGTGACTTGACCGAGGCCGTACGCCGCAGCCAGCTGATTTTCGTTGCCGTAGGCACACCGCCTAAAGATGATGGTGACGCCGACCTTTCTTATGTGGAATCAGTCGCCCAGGGGATTGCCTGCGCCATTGATGACTACAAGGTCATTGTCGAAAAAAGCACGGTCCCGGTTTATACCAACAGCTGGGTAAGAAAGATCATGCTGCTGAATGGCGCTCCGGCTGAGCTGTTTGATGTGGCTTCGAACCCGGAGTTCCTGCGTGAAGGAACGGCCGTGGCAGACTTCCTTTATCCTGACCGGATCGTGGTGGGCGCCGATAGCGACCGTTGCGCCGACATGCTGGCCGAAGCGTATCAGCCTCTGGTGGACGGCAGCTATTTTAAGAAGCCTGACGCCATCCCTGGCCCGGTGGCAGGCCCCTTTAAGGCAAATTTACTCCGCACCAGCGCCAAGAGCGCGGAGCTGATTAAGCACGCTTCGAATGCGTTCCTGGCGATGAAAATCTCCTTTATTAATGCCGTAGCCAGTGTTTGTGAGGCAGTAGGAGCAGATGTAGAGCAGGTGCGTGAGGGAATCGGCACAGATTCTCGCATCGGCCGGCGTTTCCTCTCTCCGGGAGTGGGGTATGGCGGCTCCTGCTTCCCCAAAGACCTTCTGGCATTCCGTTCCGTAGCCCGTGAGAACGGCTGCCACTTTGGCCTGCTGGATGAAACAGTAAGAGTGAATGAAGAGCAGCGTAACCGCTTCCTGCGCAAAGTCCGCAAAGCCCTCTGGACGTTAAAAGGCAAGAAGCTGGGTGTGCTTGGGCTGGCATTCAAGAATGGCACAGACGATTTGCGTGAGTCCCCCGCCGTGTCCATCATCAAGGCATTGGTGAAAGAAGGTTGTTCAGTCACCGCCTATGATCCGGCTGCCATGGAACGGGCCGCAGAGGAATTCGGGCCCAGCAGCTCCGTGAAATTCGCCAGCGGTCCTTATGAGGCTCTGGAAGGCGCTGATGCCTGCCTGGTTCTTACCGAGTGGGAGGATTTTGCTGCTCTTGATCTTGCCCGCGTTAAACAGCTGCTGCACTACCCAATTGTGGTGGACGGCAGAAACCTCTTTAAGCCGGCTGCAATGGAAGCCGCAGGCCTTAATTATTACAGCGTAGGACGCCCTGACGTTGTGGGTGAGCGCGCAGTGGCAATCAAGGCTTCATTGAAAGCAGAAGCAGCAAAGCAGAATGAAGCAGCCTAGTCTTTTCTTCAGGCCGTGAAGCGCGGTTCAGGCCCTTTGAAGAGACTCAGGTAATGAACGGACATCGGCAAAAAGGGTTCTGGGAGTTGGGCCATGCTTTCGGTTGTAGTTCCTATTTATAACGAAGAGGAAAACATCGTTGCTTTTCACTCCGCGATACGCTCCGTGATGGAGGGTATGGAAGAGCATTGGGAAGTCGTTTACGTTAACGACGGCAGCCGGGACAAGTCACTTTCACTGCTGACAGACATCCAAAGGCGCGACCCTCGCGTAACCGTAGTGGAATTCTCGCGCAACTTCGGTCATCAGGCGGCCCTGACCGCAGGGCTTCAGGTCGCCAAGGGCGACGCCATCATGCTCATGGATGGCGACTTCCAGGATCCGCCGGAAGTTTTGCCTCGCATGGTAAAAGCCTGGAAAGACGGCGCGAAAGTGGTCATCGCTCAGCGGTCCAGCCGCGCGGAAACCGGCCTTCGGGGCAAACTCTTTCCCTTGTTCTATAAAGTCATGGGCCTGATCTCGGATTTCCCTATTCCTCTGAATGCGGGGATCTTCGGCCTGTTGGACCGTCAGGCAGCCGATGCCATCAATAATCTCTCTGAAGGCAACCGCTATCTTCCCGGCCTGCGCGCTTGGGTCGGCTTCCCAACGGCAATCGTATATTACGAGCGTGCCGGACGGGCTGCGGGCGAAGCCAAGCAAACGCTTCCCAAGCTTTTCAAGTACGCCATGGACGCGATTTTCAGCTTCAGCTATAAGCCCTTGCGCCTGGGAATGGTCCTGGGCGGAATCGTGCTGGCGTTCACATTGTTTCTCTCGCTCGTGAATCTGGGTAACACCGTTTTCCATCTGAAATTTTTCGGCATTATCCCCGGAGCGGGGCACATTGGGACTCTTCTCGCCATTCTCTTTCTTGGCAGCGTCCAGCTGATTTGCACGGGATTGCTGGGAGAGTACATCGGCAGGATTTACGACGAGGTTCGCCGTCGTCCGCTTTATCTGGTCCACCGGCTTCACCGGTCAGAGGCGGAAGGCGTACTGGTTTACAAAACGGACAAAGTCCTCACCGCTGTTAAGGATTCCGTGGCGTAAGCCAAAACTTTTTTCATGGTTTTGCACAAACCGTCCCGCTCGGGGGTGGTTTTTTACGGGTAAGTTACTTAGTCCTTCGCGTCAACTTTCATTTTCAGGTGCAATTCCAGCGGCTTTTCCTCGCTTCGCAATCGTAGTACCCGCCTAAGCGTCAAATCTTATCTAATTAAGGACTATCCCGATACATCCAGAGTAGATGCAACCGTAACCTCTGCTCCTCAAGCCAAGCACCCTAGACCTGAAGGAGTACGATAGTGAAAAACGCTATTCGGTTAATCATTGCGACCCTGACTCTGGCCACCGCATCGTTTGCGGGAGTCACGGTAAGTTCCCCCGCAGCCGGATCCGCCGCAGGATCCCCAGTCCACTTCGTCGCCTCTGCAACATCCACTCATCCCATCACTGCGATGAGAATTTATGTGGACAACCTGAGCGTTTACCTGGTTTCTGCAAGCAGTCTCAACACTTCTGTGACAATGCCGGCCGGCACTCACAGCATTGTTGTTCAAGCCTGGGACTCTACAGGAGCGGTCTTTAAGACGCCACTGACTCTCAAGGTAAGCGGTACCACGCCTACTCCAACGCCTACACCTGCGCCCACGCCCTCAACGACGCCCCTGCCTGCGCCGCCGGCAGGAGCAGTGGTTAAGAGCAATATCGACCAGATGACAGGCTGGGCCAGTTGCACGGTTTGCGCCGGCGCCAATGCCAATGGTCCTGTGGCAACTTACTCCATGGTTGAAAACCAGGCATCGCCTTCGCTTGACGGGCTTGCAGCTAAATTCAGCATCAGCGGAACCACTCCTTACTCTGACGCTCTCTGGTGGAAACAGCTTGGGGCGGCTGACACAGCCACGCACCTCAAGTATGACGTGGATTTCTATATCACCAACCCCGGCGTCTCGCAGGCGCTGGAGTTTGATAACAACCAGTCCAATGGCGTGCATAAGTTCATCTACGGCACGCAATGCAACATCAAAGGCGGCCACTGGGACGTGTGGGGCAACGCAGCCGGCAATTGGCTTTCAACCGGAATCGCCTGTTCGGCCCCGACGGCTTTTGTGTGGCACCATCTGACCTGGGAATTTCAGCGGACATCCACCAACGTGATCTTCGTCGGCTTCACCTATGACGGCGTCACTCACTATGTAAACCGCAGCTATCCGGCACGGGGCTCCAGCGTGCACGAAATGAATGTCGCCTTCCAAATGGATGGTGACTTTGCCATGCACGCCTATTCCACGTGGCTTGAC
>DASXKZ010000289.1:0-8311 GCA_036496525.1 Candidatus Angelobacter sp. | reverse complement strand
ATTCCCTTGGCTTCAAGCGGCTGCTTGTCTGCCATCAGAGTTTCTGCCAATTGGAGTTGCGCAGCGGGCTTGCTTACCATCGCCGTGGGCTTGTCTGCCAGCGCTTTGTAGATGTCGATGGCCTGTTTGTTTTGGCCTTGCTGACGGTAGACCGAAGCCAGCGCCAACTTGGCTAACGATGCCAAATCAGGGTTGTGATACGAAGCCACTGTGTTGAGTTCTTTTTGTGCGGAGGTGTAGTCGCCCATGTCAGCAGCCGTCAATCCCAGGAAATACCGGGCAACATCGCCGTTGTGCGTATGGGGATACTTGTCCACTACCGCCTGGAATTGTTTGTGGGCATCGGTCGCGCGTTCTTTGACCGAGGTGTAGCTCTGAAGATCCGGCTGCGCCAGCGCATCCGCCGGGCGAATGGGGGCTTCCATGGCGCGCACTGCTTTAGTCAGGTCAGCGCTGGCTTTTTGATCTTGACCGTTGATGTAGTACCAGCCGCCGAAAACAGCCCCAGCCACAACCAGCGCGATAACCGCGCCGATAATAATTTTGGACTTATGTTCTACCGTCCAGTCGACGGTCTGCCCTGCCACTTCGAGGGTGGTCCGGCTGAATTTGTCTTGCTTTAACTGATGACGAGCTTCTGCGCGCACAAACTTCCCTTCTAAATGCGAATGAGTTGTTGATTTCTAACGCCGGACAGTCTCGGTCTACCGGGACGCTTCCTCTAGCATACCCTTTTCCAGCTTTTCCTGGCACTCGATGCAGTGGCGTGTCCACGGCACCGCTTCCAGCCGCTTGGCATTGATTTCGTTGCCACAGGAGACGCATTCACCAAAACTGCCTTCCCGTATGCGGGAGAGAGCGCCTTCGACCATTTGTAAAGTTTGGCGCTCATTATTGCTCTGGTGAAAGAGAAATTCTTTGGTATAGGAGCTGGCGGCGCGGTCGGCGATGTCCTGCGCCGAATCGTCGTCCACTGTCCGGCCATCATGCTCGGTACGCGAAACAGCTTTGCGAAGGTCCTGCTGCCGCGATTCCAGCTTCTTTTTGAACTGCTCTAACTTCTTCTTGTCCATAAAGAATAACTCGCGGCCCGGGGGCCGCGCCTCTCGCCAATTCCTTGGCCAAACGGAGATGATATGCGTCTACTTTGAGATGCGTCAACTGGCCGGAAGGGTGCAGCTAGTCGAAGGGCTCCCTTAGAATGAGGGTTTGGAAAGGAAGGGATAATTTGAAGACAGTTGGAATTATTGGCGGGTTAGGCCCTGAGTCCACCATCGAGTACTACCGGCTCATCTTGGCTGGCTATCGCGAACAACGGCCTGATGCAGGCAACCCCCCAATTGTCATCAACAGTATTAATCTGCCGCAGCTCCTCAGTTTTATGGAGGCCGGAGAACTTGAAAAGATAGCCGCTTATTTAACGGATGAAATTCATAGGCTTGCGGAAGCCAAGTGTTCCTTCGCCGTGCTTTCTGCCAACATGCCCCATATCGTGTTTGACCAAGTACAACTCCAGTCCCCAATCCCGCTAATTAGTATTGTCGAAGTCACTTGCGAAGTAGCCAAGCAGATGGGATTTAAAAAACTGGCCCTGTTTGGCACGCGTTTCGTTATGCAAGGAATCCTTTATCCCAAAGTGTTTTCCCGTGACGGGATCGAGTTGATTGTGCCTTCGTCCGAGGAGCAGGACTACATCCATCAAATTTATTTTGGAGAATTAGTAAACGGGGTTGTGCTTCCCGAAACCCGGCAAAAGCTGCTGGCTATTTTGGACCGTTTGCGCCGCGAGCAGAAAATTCAAGGCCTGATTCTCGGGGGCACAGAGTTGTCGTTAATCTTCCGTGAGCCCACGGCTCTGGGCCTGCCAATACTCGACACCACGCGGATTCACGTAAATAGCATTGTCGCCGAATTATTACGTTAGCTAACGGGGCAATGGCTCTGGCAGGTTTGCTATGGCATAGGCCATGACTGCCATGGCGGCAGCATCTTCCTGAATGTCCCGAGGGCTTATCTTGTCGAGCGTATCCGCGGGAGTGTGGTGGTAGTGGAAATAGCGGCGGCTATCCACCCATAGTCCGAATGCCGGTACTCCCGCCTTGGCCATAGGTTCGATATCGGTTTCAGGACTGTCGGCAACCACATCAATCAAATTCGAGCCCAGAGGCGCCAAAATATCCTGTGCAGGTTTAAGCCAGGCTTTCGAAGCCAAGTTGATTTTGGCCTGGAATCCCGAGGGATGAAACGGTCCGGAATCGCTCTCAAACACCGCAACGTGATTGGCAAACTCCGCCTGGTGCGCGGAGGCATACGCATCGCGGCCATGCGCGCCATCTTCTTCGTTCATCCAGGCAACAATCCGTAGAGTACGCTTGGGACGGAGGTGCAGTTTCTGCACCAGCTCCACCACCTGCATTGCGGCTACGATACCTGAACCGTCATCAATGGCACCTGTGCCCAAGTCCCAAGAATCCAGATGGCCGGAAACCAACACAATCTGCTCCGGATGTTCTGATCCTTTTAAATCCGCTACCACGTTATGACTCAATACGTCCGCGCCTCTTTGCGAAGTAAGCACCAGATGTATCCGTACTTTGCCCTGCACCGCCAGATGAGCTATGAGGGTGGCGTCCTCAGCAGTGACCGCTCCTGCGGGTATTCCCGCCGATTTGCTGGTCCCAGCGTGAGGGATACGGAAATCTGCATCTCCGACCGAGCGAACTAATGACGCAATGGCACCGAGGGCAGCAGCATTTTGCGGCCCTTCATATCGGTAAGGCACCGCCTCTTCGTAGGCATCGAATGCGTGATTCGCGTCTGATTTCCGCTTGTCGAAGAAAGTATTGAACAGCACAATTTTCCCAGCGATCTTTTCCCGGCCCATCGCTTTGAGTTCGTCCATGCTGGTGACGACGACAACTTCTCCAGTCAGTCCGCCGGATGGGGTAGGCGTGTTGCCGCCGAGCGCGGTAAGCACAATTCTCTGCGTGGTATTGGGAACCTGTCCGGGATATTCCACCAGTTGTGCCGTCTCTTCACCACGGACCCAGCGCGGGACCATTACATTTTCCAGCCGCACTTCAAGTCCTAATTTGCGTAGCTCATCGGCCACGTAGGTGACCGCAGCCTCCGCTTGCAACGACCCCGCCGGGCGCGCGCCGATGTTCTCGGTCAGGTGCGCCAGCTGCTGGTAACCGTAGTCGTCGTTAAGAGCTGCATCGCGCAGAAGGCCCAGTTCACTGAGCAGTTGAGGAGAGTACGTAGCTCCAGGAGGCAGCGGGCCGGCTTCAGGTTTCCTACCGACCGAGTATTGCGCGGAAGCAAAAAATCCGCAGGAGAGACAAAGGGCAACCAACAATATTTTCCGCATGGGAGCTTTTAAATTCTAACTGAATATCTAAGATGATGAGTTTGCGGTTGTCTTCAAAAAACATGGCCCCATTTCTGGGGCCTTGTTTTAAAAGAGGCTGGTTGGTTGGGTCTCAGTAGAGACGAAGTAGCAAGGAGCCGTCCGGTGTGCTGGCGCGGCCTATGTGAAGTTGTCGAGAAAGATGGATGCGAGAGAAGGTCACGTCTGCGGCCTCTTTTGTATGCTTGATATAAAGCACTTCCGCGGCCAAAAGATTGGCCAAAAACAAGTCAGGAAAGCTTTCGAGTAAGTGGCTGTAAAATAAGGACTTAAAGCAAAAAGCGGAGCTTTAGCTCCCGCTCTTCGGCATATTTTGCTGGGCAATTAAGTGCACTGTGCTGCACATTAGCTGCGCGCTAATTTCCCTAAAATCAGGTTAGGAAACTGTACGCAGTTTTCCCGGCATAAAGTGGTACGGAGGCCAAGGTCCGCTCATGGCAATCTCACAATTCTTGAGTTGCTTGGCGGCGCTGCTGTAGCGGTTTTGATATTTTTCGATGGATTTGGAATCGATCAGGTGGCAGATGTCGAGCAGCATTCCCTCAGCGTCAACTTTTTTACAGCTGATTTCTTCCTCGAGGGGATTGAACATCTTGTGGACCTGAACAGAAAGGGCGCGGGCTTTAGTCTGTCGCTCGCGGTCTTTGGAAGCCTTTTCCCGCAGCTTGGTGAGATATTCGCCACCAACTGTATCTGGCAGGGCCACGCTTTCAAGGGCGTCGCGCAAGGAGCCGTCACGCACGACCAGCTTAATGTGCATTTCAGCCTTGCCGCGTAACCTGGCGACGCTCAGGCCAAAAGCACGCCGGTTGCTGCGTACGGCTTGCCGTAGCGCTTCATCGCTGTCAAAGGTTGTGCCGAACTTAAACGGCAAAACTGTGCCGCTGCGGAAGCACACGCTGACCACTCGCGCGTGCTCTAACACGTGCTTTTCCTCCAGCTTGGCATCGCTGTGGTTGTATTCGCTGACGATGACGGCAAATTCTCCGCTGGGGTAACTCAATACAGGTGCGTCATTTACGCCCTGAATACCTTCAAGAAGGAAGGGACGCCGGGCACGAGTTCCATTTGCTAGGGTTTGCTGCTCTGTGATGCAGTACGCATACCACGCCATAGACGGTCTCTCCGAACCTGTGGTTACGAGGCTGGGACCTCGAACCTGAAAGTGGCAACGACCTTTTTGAACCGGAAGAAAGGGCTTACAACGAGATCGGGTAGATGTGTTGTCCTCTATCCTTGTGCATCTTACTGCGAAGTATTAGAAAATTGCAACCATTTCGTTGCATGCAGCATCGGGGCGAATGCGTGGCGAAAGATAGTTCCCTTGCAGTAACCATGCGTGAATTATCACTCTTTGCTCTCAAGTAATAAGCAACTTAAGCAAAACCGTTTGTCAGCGAATAAGTCTAATCCTAATATTTCGTACGACAAAGCTTAACGAAAATTCTTTATCGAACGAGGCTACTCAACAATGATGCGAAAAATTTCGATCAGCATTTTATTGCTAACCATGAGCATTCTTTTGTTGGGACAAACTGTGAGTAGTGGGAACGAAGGAAGAATACTCATCAACGCCGGAGATACTAAGTGGGAACCGGCGAAGGCCGGCTCAGAAAGCATTACACTTCGTGAAGATAGTAAGACCGGAGCTACCGAGCTGCTGGCGCGCTATCCCGCAGGACACGTGTTTCCGCCGCACTGGCACGACGCCAATGAACGCATCGTTTTAATCGAGGGCCAACTTGCCATGGATGGAGACGGCGGCAAGAAAGTTCTTGAGCCGGGCGGCTACGCATACCTGCCCGCGCGCCAGGTGCAGCGTATGAGCTGCGTGTCGAACAAACGGTGTTCATTTTATGTGTCTTGGGATGGATCGCCTAAATCGCACGCCGCTGACAAGTAGGCCGCGAACCAAGAGTTCAGAAGATCGTGTTGGGACTACCTATTCACGCCAGCTTCGCGGGAAACTTACGTAAGAACTGTCGAGCGCGCTGATCGAAGGACATCCCAACAATTTGAGTGTGCGTTCGGCGCCGCTTTTCAATATTTCAATTGCTCGTGTGACCCCTGCCTCACCCGCAGCCGACAAACCGTACGCATAAGCACGTCCGCAGAGCACCGCACGGGCTCCCAGGCAAATAGCTTTCACGATGTCGCTGCCACGGCGGACTCCGCCATCCATTAGCACTTCAAGCTGCCCATTTACCGCTGCAACCACTTCCGGAAGAGCGCGGATCGTTGAAGATACCGAATCGAGTTGGCGGCCTCCATGATTTGAAACCACCACTGCCTCCGCGCCTGCGTCTACGGCCCGCCGCGCATCGTCGCCAGTAAGCACACCCTTCACCACCATCGGCCCTTTCCACGATTCGCGAATCCAGTGCATATCTTCCCAGGTCACGTTGGCCTGCCCGAGCGCCGCAGCGACATCAATCAACTTCATCGGCCCTTGTCCGGGGAGCACCACGTTTGGCAGATCAGGGACGCCGCCATCCAGAAGGAAATTCATGAGCCATCCCGGCCGGGCCAGAACCTGTGGGATGTAGGGGATCTTCGCGAAAAGATTGGTGCCGAGTAATTCTTTGATCCCATTGCGAAGGTCGCGTTCGCGCTGGCCAGCCATCGAAGTGTCTATCGTGCAAAACAGAGCATTGAAGCCGGCTGCCTTCGCGCGTTCTAATGATCCTTCCGCTGCCTTACGTCCTCCCATGAGATAGAGCTGATAGAAAACCGGGCCAGTGGATGCGGCGCGCACATCCTCCATGCGATGCCCGGAAATCGTTGAAAGAATGTACCCGGTGCCCGCAGCTCCTGCTGCGCGGGCCGCGGCCACTTCTCCTCCAGGATGCATGATCCGGCTGTAACCGACGGGGGCCAGCATTGCCGGAAATGAAATATCGAACCCAAGCACGCGTGTTCGCAAATCGCAGGAAGGAACAGTGACCGCCTGCCGTGGCCTGAAAGTGACTTCCTTGAACGCATTGCAGTTCTCTGCCAGCGTAACTTCGCCGTCTGCGCCGCCGTCGAGATAATCGAATACCGCACGCGGCAAACGGCGCTCAGCAAGCGGACGTAGGTCTTCAATGTTTACGACACGTGGAGAAGCTACTGCGCGTGATGATTTGGCCATGGGTTTTAGCACCGAGATTATACTGCCATCGTTGGGAGGTATAGACCATCATGATTCGCGGCGCCCATTTTCTGATCTACAGCAAAGACCCCGAAGCCGACCGGACATTCTTTCGTGATGTGCTGCAACTGCGCTCGGTTGATCTTGGACACAACTGGCTGATCTTCGCCCTGCCGCCGAGTGAACTTGCGGTGCATCCTGCCGATAGCAACTTCGTACAGAAACATGCGGAACATGAGTTGCTCGGCTCCGTGCTGTATCTGATGTGCGACGATCTGGACAAAACCGTCGAATCGTTAAAGGCGAAAAACGTGGCTTGTTCCCCGGTTGAGGAAGCACGGTGGGGAGCTTTCACCATCATCCGCCTGCCCAGCGGCGGTGAGATTGGGCTATACCAGCCATCCCATCAAACGGCGATTGCCTGGTAAGCATACATTTTCCCACCTAGTGTTCACTGATCGGTAACTTCACAATTTGTTTCCTCCTACCTGCGAATACCTACATGTACAACTCCACTGTGCGAACTCCCGTCAAAGTTCCGCTTTTCCAAAAGGAGTTCTATGCAGCGCTGCTTTACTGCTCTTTGCTCACTGATTGTCGCGATCACTTTCTCTTCCACCTTCGCTTCTTCACAAACTTTAAAATTTATCGAACACGATACGACCGCTGGAGCCGGCCCTGTACAGCTGGTTCGCGCCGACTTCAACAACGACACCGTTCCTGATCTTGCTGTTCTCAACCACGACAGCGCCACGGTAACTGTATATCTGATGAATGGCGACGGCACTTTCCGCAGTCATCAAGATTTTGCGACCGGGCCAAATCCAACTGGGATCGCCGTGGGAGATTTCAATCACGACCATAAAATTGATTTGGTCACCAGCAACGACGACACAACCGACACTCCAGATTCTCTTTCGCTCCTTTTAGGAAATGGAGACGGTACTTTTCAACCAGCTAAATCTGTCTTTGGCGGATCGGAGCCGGTCGGGATAACCGTGGGAGATTTTGACGGAGACGGCAATCTCGATGCGGCAACGGTGACGAACGGACCAATCACATTTCCAAACCAAACCTTCATCACCGTTTGGATCACCCTCGGCGACGGGAAAGGTGGATTCAAGAGCCAGATTCAAGAAACAGTCATTGAAGACGTGCAGCCAGGCGAACGCCACAAGCAAGCCACAAATATCGTGGCAGCGGACTTCAACCATGATGGCAAAATGGATCTTGCGTTCTCTGAGAGAAATGGCGGTTTCGACGTCGAGCTGGGCGACGTAGTGTTGATAACCAATCAAGGCGGCGGTCAATTCACGGATTCGCCGGCTGGGGATGTTCCCGTGCCCACAGGCCTTGCCATCGCAGATGTAAACCAGGATGGATTCGATGACATTCTGGTGTCCTTCAGCGGTTGTCATACTCCGTGCCTGGGAGCGGCATACCTGCGCAACAATGCTGGGGCAAGTTTTACTTACCTTCCCGTCATTGATCTTCCCGACTCGCAGTTTGGAGTTCCTTATGGACCATCGGCAGGTGATATCAACGGAGACGGGCTTAAAGATGTGGTTGTAGCCGCGCTCTCTCTGCAAACGAACCATGTACAACTTGTTGTCGCTTTGCAAAAATCCGATGGGACATTTTCAAATCCTCCAACATTCATAGACACGAATCGAGGAGGAGAGAACTTCGATTCCACGGTGACGGCCGATCTAACTAAAGACGGCCGCGTAGATATGGCGCTCTCGTCGGCGGACGGCGTGTCAACGTTAGTG
>DASXKZ010000288.1:0-2751 GCA_036496525.1 Candidatus Angelobacter sp. | reverse complement strand
GGACCGTTATTCCAAAGCCCTATCAGACTGGCGTGCTAAAGGATCTCCGGTGTTGTCTCAGCAATCGTTAGATACAGTCAACGCCGACCTGTTGAAAGTCCCACGCCTGTTTCTGAACGAAAAGGGCCCCCAGAGCGCCCCTGGTTCAAAAATCAAATCTATGCTCCAGGCGCCTACACCGGATACGGAGCCAAACCAATCGCCGCCGTCCGCGAATACATGGACGAGAAAAAATGGAAAGAGGCAGAAGCTCAAGTGCCGGGAGTGGCAAAGATCATCGAAACCGCAGCCGCCGGTATCAACCAAGCTGCGGATGATTTAGAAAAAGCCGTGGCTCAGACACACTAGAACTCCAGAGAGTGCCCGTTCAAGCTTCGCCCATTCGACTTCGCTCAGGCAGGCTTTGGGCGGGATTCTTGCGGAGTAATCTAATTGTCCGGCTCTTCTTTCTTCTCTGGCTCCGGTTTTTCTGAATCTTTAGTAGTATTCACGCTCTCAGGGCTTCTCATCCGCGACCCGTCCGGATTACGAAAAACACCAACGCCTGACTTCGGAGCCTCCTCGGCTACATTGCTTTGGGTATTCGCCAATTCATCGCGTTTGCTCATAGATCCACCTCACAAACATTCGATGACCAAGGATGGAGGAGGTTGTCCAAGGTTAAGAGGAACTGCTATCGTCACACTTCATTCCACGTCAAATCCTTGAACGGAGATTAGCTATGAAATATGTGAAGCTAAAGCTTTTCCTTACCATCTTCACCTCTATCATTACGTGTTCCGCTCAACAAATTCCTCTGACTAGTCTCTCAACTCTGGATCTGAAAAACGCCCAGGCAGAAATCACCACTTATCACGGCGAACAAGCGTTAAAGATCACGGGAAATGGTGATGCTATGGCGGTTGTAAAAAATCTCACTTTCCGCAACGGCACAATTGACCTGGATGTCTCAGGAACCCCAGCTAAGGGCGCTTCGGAAGGTGCGCGAGGTTTTATCGGTATCTCATTCCGTGTGCAAGCTGACGGCTTACACCATGAACGATTTTATGTCCGCCCTACCAACGGCCGCGCTGACGACCAGCTTCGCCGCAATCACAGCACACAATATGTCTCCGAGCCAGAGTGGCCGTGGGAGAGATTGCGCAAAGAAAGCCCTGGTGTATACGAGTCCTACGCCGACATGCTGCCCGGAGAATGGCTGCACCTGCGCATCATAGTCCAAGGAACAAACGCATCACTGTATGTAGGCAACGCACCTCAACCTTGCTTGTTAGTGCGCGATTTGAAGATGGGAGAAAAAGAAGGCGCAGTAGCTCTGTGGATCGGCCCCGGCACAGAAGGCTATTTTCGCAATCTGAAGATTACGAAGTAACCCACGCTAATCTACTTTAGTTCCGATCCGATTCACTACAGCAACAAACCGTGGATTTTGCCGCAGAGAGTCGAAGGCAGGATCAACCCGCAGCCAGTTCGCCTGAATATCTCCCGGAGCAGTTTTCTCCAGCCAGTGTAGCGCGTGTTCATCATCGCCTAAAGCAACGTAAACTGTGGCAAACGCTGTACCAGATCCCGTGGGTTGGGCTTGTACTTTCCCCACATCCGCCAATATCTTGTTTGCTTCCTGAGAATTTCCCGACAGCGCATAGGCCCGGGCTATTCCGCAACGATAGACCGTAGAATTTCCTGACATTTTCGCAGCGGTTTGCAGTTCTTCAATGGCTTGGGAGTATTTTTTCTGTTCGAGGTAAGACCATCCCAGAACAGCATGCGCTGGAATGGAATTTGGGTTGAGTTGTAGCGCGGTGTGCGCCGATTCGATGGCCTGATCATAATCACGCGCAAAGTAATGCATATAGGCCAGCCCAGCATGCACTGAAGGCGATAATGGATCCAGACGTTTCGCATACTGCATCTGGTTCACGGACTCATCCATCCGCCCGCGTGCCGCAAGATACAGCGCATACCACTGATGAGCAGGCACATAATTGTCGTCCAACTCCAGCGCCCGCTGAAATTCCTTTTCTGCCGTCGCCCAATCCCCCTGAAACATGAATTCGCTGTAAGCCTCTGCCGCATGCGCAGAGGCCATGGAACCGTCCAGTTGCATAGCTTTGTCCGCAGCAATTTTGGCTTGGCTCACCAAGTTGAGACTTGGGTCTAGACCGTAAAACGTGCTCATGTTGTAGGCATCGGCAAGGCCAGCGTATGCGGCGGCATATTCTGGATCTTTCGCTATCGCTTGTTTAAAGGATTCAACGCTCTTGAGCAAAGTGTCACGCGAGCGCTGATCGAGATAATGCCGCCCCTGCACATAGAGTTCATGTGCCTGCGGGTCAACTGGCCGCTGGTTTGCCGCACGGCTCACGCCTCGCGGCGCCAGCAACTGAAGATGGAGTTGTTGCGCGATGGCCTGTGCGGTTTCACTCTGCAATTTCAGGATGTCACTTTTGTCGCTATCGTAATCTTGTGCCCAAATATGGGTTTGATCGCGCACCTGAATCAGCTGAGCGGTGATGCGCATGCGATCCCCGGAATGACGAACGCTTCCTTCTAGAACATAGTCAACACCTAGTTCATGGCCAATTTCACTGACTGGTTTTTTTGTGTCCTTATAAGCCATCGACGAAGTGCGTGCGATCACGCCCAGGCGGTCGTGCTGAAGGCCGCTGGCTTGCGTGATCATTTCTTCGGTGAGGCCGTCACCAATGAAGTCTTGCGTGGGATCTCCGGTGAGATTTTGAAATGGCAGAA